>CAZICN010000032.1:0-25554 GCA_964537655.1 uncultured Aestuariivirga sp. | reverse complement strand
CGATTCGCACCTGGCGTTGCCGCGCGGTTCCCATGCGGTGTATGAGCAGCGGCTCTTCCAGCGTCTGAGCAACGCTTTGGCGGCGGCTCATGGACCCCAGCGGATCCTGAAAGATGAACTGCACGACGCGCGCAAAGTTCTTCCTGTCTGCGGCTTGCCATTCTGCGCGGTTGCGGCCGAGAATGTTCACGAAGCCGCTCGTTACTTGCTGCAAACCTACAATGGCGCGCGCCAGCGTGGTCTTGCCACAGCCGGATTCGCCGACGACGCCGTGAAACGAGCCGCGCGGGACCGTGAGATCGACGCCGTCCACCGCACGCACGGCTCCGGCCTGCGTGCGGAAATGCACCGTGAGGCCGCGAACATCGATGGCCGGAAGGTCAGTCATGGGCCTTGATCCCCTCCTTTGCGAGGACAACGGGGCAGGCGACACGGTGCGGAACGCCATCCGTTGCCACGGTCTGCAATCTGGGGCGCTTCGTCCGGCAGGCAGGTTGCACATGCGCGCAGCGTTCCGCAAAGCGACAACCCGGTTCAAGTCTCACCTGGTTGGGCGGCTGGCCCGCAATTTCCTTTGTTCCCGTGGCGCTCTCGGAGCGAAAATCCGGCACTGACGCCAATAGGCCGCGCGTATAGGGATGCAGGGGCGCGGTCAATACGTCCGTTGCCGAGCCTTGCTCCGCGATCTGGCCCGCGTAAAGTACGATGACGCGATCGGCGAGCGCGGACACCGCGCCGATGTCATGGGTAATCAGTATGATGGCAATGCCTTCCGCTTTTTGTATCTGGCGGATCAGATCGAGAATTTGCGCCTGTACCGTGGCGTCGAGCGCGGTTGTCGGCTCATCGGCGATGAGCACGCGCGGCCGCGATGCCAAAGCGAGTGCGATCATGGCCCGCTGCAGCATGCCGCCCGAAAGCTCGTGCGGGTATCGATCATAACGATCCTGCGGATCGGCGATGCCGGACCGGGCGAGAAGCGAAACCGCATCCTTGCGCGCTTCCTCCACCGAGAGTCCGGCATAGCGCCTGGCCTGCTCCGCCAGTTGCGGGCCGATCTTGAGCATGGGGTTCAGCGCGCTCATCGGATCCTGGAAGATGACGCCGAAGAAACGCCCGCGCAATTCCGAAAGCTCCGTCGGGCTCATGGCCAGTACATTGCGGCCGTCGGCCTCCGCCGTTCCACGCATATCGACCGCGACACCCTCGGGCAGGAGGCCGATCGGACCCAATGTCATCACGGTCTTGCCCGAGCCGCTTTCGCCGACGATCGCGACGGTCTCGCCGCGGGCGACCTCGAGGGACGCGCCGTCGACCGCACGCACGGACACGGTCGGCGTATAAAGGTCGATGACCAGGTCTTTCACGGCGAATATGGGAGTTGCACTGCTCACGCCTTGCTCTCCGCAACAGCGCGCTCGTGTTCCTCGCGGGCGCGTGCCACCTTCTTCCTGCGCAGGAAGCCGCCCCGCACGGCGCGCGGGACTTTCTGTAGCGCGAAAGCCTCGCCCAGCAGGTTGAAGCTGACGACCACCAGTGTCAGGGCAAGGCCCGGAATGACGACCAGCCAGGGATAGTCTTCGATGTAGCTCATGCCGTCGACCAGCATCTGCCCCCATTCCGGGGTAGGTGGCGCAACCCCAAGGCCGAGGAAGCTCAGCGTCGCAATGGCGAGCACGAGCGCGCCGGCATCGGCGCTGGCATAGACGACCACCAGCCCCAGCACGTGCGGGAGGATGTGGCGCACGAAAATCCATACATGGCTGGCGCCCATAACCTTGGCCGCCTCGATATAGGGCTGCTGCAGCTCCGCCACCACGACGGCGCGGCTCATGCGCGCGTAATTGGCCCACCAGGCGAGCGTGAGCGCGATGATCATCTTCCAGTAGTCGGAGAGCCAGGACCAGTTTTCACCGGAGAACACGCCGATGAGCGCGAGCGCAATGACAAGGCTGGGAAGAGCCAGGGCGATGTCGATCAGGCTGATGAGCACGAGTTCCGTGCGGCCGCCGACATATCCGGCAAAGGAGCCGATGACGACGCCTATGGCGAGTGCCGCCAGCAATACGACCGCCATCGCCACGAGCGAGGTCCGCGCGCCGCCGACGATGCGGCTAAACGTATCGCGGCCCAAATAGTCCGTGCCGAGAAAGTGCGAGAAACTCGGTCCCTGCAATATGGCTCCGTAATCCTGCGCCGCCGGATCCTGGGTCATGATCAGGGGCGAGAGCACTCCGACCACGACAAAGAGCAGGGCAGGCGCCAGCACGGCCCACGGCCATGACCGAATTGCGGCCCATGGCGACATGGCTCATGCCCTCCTTGCGCGGCGCAACCGCGGATCGGCGAAGATCGCCAGCACGTCCACCAGGAGATTGACGATGACGAAGAACACCACGAAGAGCATGAGGACCGCCTGCATGCCGACGAAATCGCGGAAACGGATGGCGTCGATGAAGAAGGAGCCGATGCCGCGCAACGCAAAAACGGTTTCAACGACGATCGCGCCGATCATCATCAATGTGAACTGCGCGCCGAAGGTTGTCATGTAGGGGATGAGGATGTTCGGAAGCGCTTCACGCAGGAGCACTTGCCGTCGCGTTAGCCCCTTGGCGAAGCCGGTGGTAGCGAACGGGCGTGACATGGCCTCCTGCAAATTCACGCGCACGACGCGCGCGAGAACGGATGCCGGAAACAATGCGATGGTGAACCAGGGAAGGAACCATGACGAAGGTCCGCTGATGCCGAAAGTCGGGACCCAGCGCAGCGTCACGGAGAAGACGATGACGAGTACGGCCGCTACGAAGAAGTTGGGCGTCGATGCGCCAACGAGCGCGAAGGCGTGGAGGAGGCGATCGACCATGCCGCCATTGCTGACGCCCCCCATGATCCCGAGCCCCAGTGACAGCAACAGGGCAAGCGCGCCGCCGCCCACCAGCAATGTTGCGGTCACCGGAATCCGCTCCGCAAACTCCCGCGAAATGGGTTTGCCGGTGCGCAGTGACACGCCGAGATCCCCGGTGGCCGCGTCCTTCACCCAGTTCAAGTACCTCACGGGCAATGGGTCGTTGAGGCCCAATTCCTCTTCGAACCTCCTGATCATGGCGGCATCTGCGCCGGCACCCGCGGCGCGTTCGGCGATGAGGGCGGCCACATTGCCGGGCGCGGCGGTCACGATGACAAAAGTCAGCGCCGTGGCCGCCAGCATCAGCACCAATGCAAGGCTCACCCGCCTCAGCAGGATCGCGCCCATTTGCCTTGTCCTTTTCCGTCAGGCCTTGATGGTCAGGCCCTTGAAGGGGATGTCATAGTCCGTAGTGGGCAGCGAAAAGTTCTCGATACGCGGGTTGTAAGCCCACAGACGCTGGCTCACGACGAGCGGGCACACGGCCGTGTTGGCGGCCAGCCAGTCATAAATCGACTGCATCGCCGCCTCGCGGGCGTCGTCGGAGGTTTCCAGCGCTTTCAACACCACGCCGTCCAGTTCCGGCGCGATGTAGATCTTCCCGTCAGGACCGGTATCCACGGCCGTGACGAATGACGCGCCCAGCGAGCCATGCGGATCATAGGGCGCGCCATAGGTCGCGAAGAAGGTGAGATCATATTCAAAGGCAGGGCGGCGCTGATGCATCGTCGCGTTGTCCACCAGGGACATCTTCACCTGGAATCCGACTTCAGCGAGCTGAGCCTGGATCATCTCGGCGATGCGGCGCGAGCCGGGGAAGGATTCTTCCGACACCAGGAAGTCGATCATCAGCGGCTTGCCCTCCTTGCTGAAGCCTTGGCCTTCGGCCTTCCAGCCGCCATCGGTCAAGAACTTCCGGGCCGCCACCAGGTCGCGCTTCGGGATCTCGTTGCGTTTGCCTGCGGTGGGCACGGTCGTCGGGAAGACATTGGCAGTCGGGTCGGCATAACCTTCGTACAGGACCTTGGCGATGGCCTCGCGGTCGATGCCCGTATAGATGGCATCCCGCACGGCCTTGTCCTGCATCATGGGTGACTTGGGCGAGAAGCCCAGCAGCGTCGTGGCCGTACCGGGATCAGCCACTACCTTCATGCCGTCCGCTTCCAGTGCGCGGGCGCGGCGGGGCGACAGGGAAGCGACCCAGTCGCCGCCGATGACATCGAGATCGCCGGAGCGCAGCGCATTGGCGCGAGCCAACTCGTCCGGCACCACCTTCAGCTCCAGGCGCGAGAAGGTGGGTTTTTCGCCCCAGTATTTGTCATTGCGCACCAGCACGGTCTGGGCGCTGTCATAGGACTCGACAATCCACGGGCCGGTGCCGATGGGCTTCGCCTGCTTGCCGGTGGCGTCGACGGCCTTGGGCGAGAGGAAGCGCACCGGGCGAACGATGGTGAGTTCGAGAAGACCTGCCGGCACGGGCCGCTTCAGCTTCACCGTGATCTTGTTGGATGCGTCGATGACGATGCTGTCATAGGCATCGGCAATGCCGATCCATGAGAAATCGGCGACACCCATCCAGCGCTTGAGGTTCCATTCCGCCGCGGCTGCGTCAAAGAGCGTTCCATCGGAGAAGGTCACGCCTTCGCGCAAGTCGAAGCTTATGGACTTGCCGTCATCAGTCACTTTCCAGGCCGTGGCGAGACCGGGTTGCAGCGTGCCGCCGGGGCCATAGTGGATCAGGCCGTCGAACACCACCGTATAGGAGCTGAGCGTCGAGACATTCTGCAACAGGTCGAGGTCACCCGTCTCGCCGGCAATGGCGACCTTCAGGGTCTCATGATTGGCGGCAATTGAAGCCCGGGGCAGCATCGACAAGAAGGCAAGCCCGGCCGATCCTGCAAGAAACTGTCGACGATGAACTGAAAGCACGGAACCCTCCCTTTGATTATCGTTTCAAGACCATTAGCACGAGGCGCGGGATATGTATATACATTGCTGAGGAGAACGAGCTTGTGATATCCCTTCCAGGAGGATACCATGAGATTATGTCCAAGACCCATCGCCACCAGACACACCCCGAGATCATCAAGCGTCTCAAGCGTGCCGATGGCCATCTCAAAAGCATTGTCGACATGATCGAGACTGGTCGCCCCTGTCTGGACATCGCGCAGCAACTCCATGCGGTGGAAAAGGCGATCGGACAAGCCAAGAAGGCGCTCATCCGGGATCACCTGGACAACTGCCTTGAGGAGACGGTGGGGGCATTGCCGCGCGCGCAACGCCGGCCGATCGACGAGTTCAAGGAAATCACCAAGTATCTGTGACCGGGCGCGCACTGATGACCGAGACGTTCTTCTTGTCCATCGTGCTGACCGGCTTTGTCGTCGCCTTCGCGCATGCCGCCATCCCGACCCATTGGCTCCCCTTCGTGCTGGCCGGCCGCGGCCAACGCTGGGGCAAGGCGAAGACGCTCGCTGTCGTGATCCTCTGCGGCGCGGGCCATGTCCTTTTCACCACGATCCTTGGCGTTCTCGTTGTCTGGCTCGGCATCGAGACAAGCAAGTGGACTGGCAATGTCTTTCCCTGGATAGCAGGCGGCGCTCTGATCCTTTTCGGCTTCTATTATCTCGTGCGGCAGGCGCGGGGCGGCGGGCACAGCCATCATCATTTCGGCGGGGGCCATAGTCATGACGACCATGATCACGGCTCACACAACTGCGACCATGCCGGGGACGGTCATGGCTCACACAACCATGACCTTGCGGGACATGATCATGCTTCCGACACCAAGCGGATCGACACGGGCCATGGCGTGCTGACCCTCGAGGTCTTCGAGGACGGCGTCCCGCCCCGGTTCCGGTTACGGGCTGAGGGAGCAGCGCCCCTGCCGCGCGCGGCGGAGGTGACGATCGAGACCCTGCGCCCGGATGGCACGCGGCAGAACTTCTCCTTCACTGACCGCGACGGCTATTACGAATCCCGCGAGGAAATTCCAGAGCCGCACGAATTCACGGCGAGCCTCAGCCTTTCGCACGGCGATCACGCTCATGACTACCCGGTCCGCTTCGCGGAGCATCATCATGCCGCTCCGGCTCAAGTGGCGGCCGCGGGTGCGGACCCGCGCAAGGCGGGGACGGTCAGATCAGACGCAGCTGTCATTCTTAGCCTATTCACGCTTCTGACATTCTCACCCTGCGAGGGTTTTCTGCCGATCTATATATCCGGCATCAGCTATGGCTGGATCGGGTTCATCGTGCTGAGCGCGGTGCTCGCGCTGGCGACTATCGCCGGAATGACGGTTTTCACTTGGTTGACCATGTCTGGAATGGAACGGCTGCGCCTCGAATTCCTGGAACGTTACGAAAGCGGGATCCTTGGCGTGCTGGTCCTGTTCCTCGGTGTCGGCATCATATTTTTCGGCTTCTAAAGAATTTTGTATCTTTCTTCGGATGGCGACTGGCGATCGGGTAGAGTTTGGTAAGGCATGTTCACACGTTGCGGAGGGCGCAGGCTGAAGCTGAGTTGAACTCCAGTTCCAGCGGTATCCTGCTTGAGGGTCAGATGCATGCGCTCATGGCGGCCATTCTGCTGCGGGTTGCCGGGCTTGATCCGTTCAATGCCGATCCCCAGTCTTAGCCGTCAGACCGACAGCTTCGAGAGATTGAACAGCGCATTGGGCGAGGTAAAAGGGCACACCGTTATCCGTCCGGATTGCCTTGGGCAGCCCATTCTCTCGACGCACCCGCTCAGAGGCCGTGATGGCATTGATCCTTCTAGTCGATTCCAACGCCTCCACGGCAAACAGGTAGCGGCTGGAGTGGTCGGTGATGGTGAGCGGATAGCAGTATCTGCGGTTCGCCAGCATGAACTTACCCTTGTAATCGGCGCACCAGAGGTCATTGGCCGCCCGCGATTCGGTGAGCACCGTATCTGCAGCTTTGTTCTTCCGTCTTTTCCTGCGCTTCACCAGACCTCGGCGGTCGAGTACCGCATGAATGGTCGAGATCGCAGGCCGGTGGATATCCGGATACGTCCGCGCCAGGAATGTGACGCCTGCTACGGCCAAGGCCGTTCCGGCAAGGCGACCTCGATGGGCTCTGCGGCCTGTATGCCGTGGTCCACGCAATACGGCTGAGCCTCTTCAATGCGCGGTAGCTGTCAGGTGGTTACTGTTCTTGCACAGACTTGGCCGTCCTACCAGGCCGACTTCCCCTTCACCACGCTCTCAAGGTCCATCCGTATCACATTGTCACTGAGACCATTGTCTTCCGCCAAGGCGCCGTCTATGCCGAAACTCGCCTTGTACAAGTTTGGCAAGACGCCGAGTCTGCGTACGAAGGCACGGCGCAATGTCGATGCGTTTCCAAAGCCGCTCTTCAACGCCACTTGTTGAATTGTTAGATTTGAGGTCTCCAGAAGTCTCCGCGCCATGCTGAGCCGGACATCCTCGATATATTGAGAGATTGTGGTGTTGGTTATTTTCTTGAACCGTCTCACCAGCGACCGCTCGCTCATGGCGGCGCGGTTCGCCAGCAGCTTCAGGGAATGGTCACCTCCGGGGTTCTCCCAGATATGCAGTTGCACCCGGCGGATTCGGGGATCATCCGTTATATCCGCCGAGAGGTGCGCGCTGAACTGCGACTGACCACTTTGACGTCGCAGGACCAGCACCATGAAACGCGCGATATCCAGGGCCAACTGGCGGCCGTGATCGGCCTCGATCAAGGCCAGAGCGAGATCGATGCCAGCCAGCATTCCCGCCGAGGTCCAGAACTTCCCTGAGTTTACGAAGATCGCATCCTCGTCGACCTGCGCAGTCACCGAGTCGTCCGCCTTGAGACGAATCGCCTCGAGCCAATGCGTGGCAATTCGCTGTCCGTCCACGACGCCCGATGCCAGAAGGACCGTCGATCCCGTGCAGACCGATCCCATTCGAATGCAGTGGGGCTCCAGTTTACGTATCCATGAAGTGATTTCCTCGTCCTGTGCCGCGATGAGGCAACCTGGCCCACCGCCGACCAGCAACAGGTCGATCTGATTGGGAAGCTCCTTGCAGCTGCATGTCGGTTGAATCTTGAGAAAGCCGCCGGCCACCGTAACCGGGCGTCCATCGATCGAAGCTGTAATTGGCTTATAGAGGCGGTGACCGGTCAGAAAATTCGCAATATTGAAGGCCTCCAGCGCTCCGCAGACATCGACCGATGCAACCTGGGGATACACCAGCATGACGACGGTACGCGGTTTGTTCCACGATGCTCCAACTTTCACGCCATCCCCTTTGCTTTCGCCCCATCTCCGAGGCGGACAGGCCCGAGAGAGATTCTAACGCAGCGTCTTTTTGAAGGGAACCTATGTGTGAGGCGCAATTGACGCCAAATTGCCGCCCAATACCGCCAAAACGCTCCAGCTCATCCGCAGTCGGCACGGTTCTGTGTCAATAATTTTGTCAAGCCGCTCGCGGCACAAGGCATCGGTGAGTGGACGTTTATGGGGGAAGGTCACGATGAATGTGGCGAGAACCCAGATTTCTGGTCTCTGCACCTGCGGAACCATCTGAAACTAAGCGCGAGTCCCGGCAAGGCTTGAACATTCTAGGTGGTATCAGGTGGTGGGCTGTCCAGATGGAGCGGGACAAGGCGGAAAGACGCTTTCTCCGGTACTTCGGTCGAGAAGGCGAGAAGCCGAAGACGGCGCTCACCCATGCGTCGCGTGGCCGTCTATGGGATGCGGCATTTCGACAGTCGATCCCTGGCATTCCATCTTCGTTCCGAAATAAAGCGAAGCCTCCCCCATGGCGACGTTCGTCCATCCTCTGCTCACAGGCTTTCTCCTGGGGACGTCCTTGATCGTCGCGATTGGCGCGCAAAACGCTTTCGTTCTCCGCCAGGGGCTTGCACGCGAACATGTCTTCGTCCTTGTCATGATCTGTGCTTCTGCGGATGCCCTTTTGATCACGGCGGGAGTGGCCGGGCTCGGCATGATCGTGGCGCAGTCGCCAATGCTCATCACCCTGGTGACCATTGCGGGTGCGATCTTCCTGGCCGCCTACGCGTTGGTTGCGTTTCATCGCGCCACCCGGCCGGAGGCCATGAGGCTTTCCGCGTCGAGCAACCGTGGCCTGCTGGCCGTAGTCACCACTTGTCTGGCTCTCACGTTCCTGAACCCGCATGTCTACCTGGACACGGTTCTTCTGCTTGGGTCCTTGTCCACGCAGTTTGAGGGGAGTGGACGTGTCGCCTACGGCATTGGTGCGGTGCTGTCGTCCTTCGTCTGGTTCGCAGCGCTGGGATATGGGGCTCGGCTGCTTCAGCCGTTCTTCGCGCGGCCGGCGGCCTGGCGTGTCCTCGATACTCTGATTGGCGGCGTCATGGCCTTGTTGTCGGTGAGCCTTCTCGCCCGGGTGGTGTGAATGAAGTGAAAAGCGAAGTGGGGGATCACTAAATGCAAGGCGGCGAGATCGGGCGGAAAGAGCCCGCGTCAGGCGCTAAACCAACAGACGGATGGGAGAGAACGAGATGTCGTCTGAGGCATTCAGGCTGCGAAAGGCATTTTTGACCGAAACGAGAGCATTTACAGGCAGGAGTTCGATAGCCGGCGCCGCGCTGATTGTCGTCGGCAATCTGCTGGCCGCCCTCCTCGTGGCTTTGCTGTCCTTCAACTTGTTCTCATATCACATCGCGCTTGCCGTTCCGTTCTACGCTGCGGCGGTCTTTTTCATCGGAACGCGCTATAGAGCCTTAAACAACATCATCCATGAATGCACACATTACGCATTCACAAGGGATCGCAATTGGAACACGCGGTACGGCAAGTTGCTCGCAATTCCGCTGTTCACCTCATATCACCTGTATCGCGACAAACATTATTCGCATCACCAGCATCTCGGCGATGAAGACAAGGATCTGGATTTCGCCGGCATCAAGCGCTTTCATTTTTCGGATATGATCACGCGCCTCGTCGTCATCCGGCACGTCCTGACGACAATCACGTTGCGCCATGTCCCCGTCTATATCAGTCGCGTCTTTTATGTGCGGGAGGACGGAATATTCTATAATGCGGCGCGCGCGGCATATCTCGTTGGAATTGTCGCTACCCCCTTCGTTTTCGGCTGGCTCTCAGCTCCCACGCTTTTTCTGGTGGGATACGTCTTGCTGCCTTACGCGACGACGTTCCAGATCATCAACTACTGGCAGGACGCGCTCGACCATGCGGGCGTGATCGTCAATGATGACGAGCTTTATCAAAGCCGGAACTCTGTCGTAGAGAACCGGTTGATCCGGGCAACTCTGTTTCCCAGAAACGACTGCTACCATTTGGTCCATCATCTGTTTCCACAAGTGGCTGTCGCCGATCTGCCGGCTTTGCACAGATTGCTGTTGCGCGACGAGGCATATGCCGCCTTGGAGCACAATATGGCCCATCGCACATTGGCGTTTCTTTCGTCGTCGGAGGGGCTGCTCATGCCAGACTCGTCTGGGCGCGCGCACTAGAGCGCGCAGCGGCGCGATGCGGAAAGGGGACTGGTCGAAATGACGGCCTATGAGGATTTCGCGACCGAGGAGGTCGCAAAGGGACGTTCCATTCTGGGGCTTTACCCGGCCACCGATCCGCAGGCCAAGGACGAATACGCGGCCTGGCGCGCCGCCAACCGGCGGTGACTGCGGCCGGACGGGCGGCAAGGCGTCGAGTTTCCTGAGCGACCCAGACATAGGTGACAGAGCGTACCTTTGCTTTGTCGCCCGCCTTCTGGGTGGGGAAAGGATGAGTGACGTGTGCCGGGAGTTCGGGACTTCCCGCAAGGCCGGCCACAAGATGTTCAACCGGTACAGGGACCAGGAAAATCCGTAGGGAAAGATTTGAGTTTATGGTTCGATGAAGAGCCAAGGAAGTTCGTCAACTTAACTGGTCTGTTAAACATTGTCTTATGCGGCGATTAATTGCCTTCCCGTCGGTGGGATGCTTCCTAGGGTCTGGAAACCCGCGTATTTCTGCTCCCCGGAATGAGGAGCGAGGCGGATAAGCCTGGAAGTTGATTGCTCATGCTGGCCGATGAAAAGCGCACCTTGACGCTATCTGATCTCGACACGCCTTGCCTAGTGGTGGACCAGACAATCATGTTGCGCAACGTGGCGCGAATGCGATCGAACTTGGACTCGCTCGGCGTACCCCTGCGCGCGCACCTGAAGACGGTGAAGTCGTTGCAGGCCGCTCGTCATGTCATGACCAGACCAACCGGGCCGGTCGCGGTCTCCACGCTTCAGGAAGCCGAGCAGTTCGGTGACGCGGGAGTGTGCGACATCCTCTATGCGATCGGCGTAACGCCAAATAAGCTCGATCGGGTCTCAGCAATTCGAGCTCGAGGAATAGACTTATCGGTGATCGTCGATAGCGTTGAGGCAGCCGAGGCTGTAGCCGCAAAGTCCCGTCAAATCAGTTCACCCGTTCCTACGTTGATCGAGATCGACTGTGATGGACACCGAGCTGGCGTCCCATCTACGGATTTGCGCCAGCTGGTAGCGATCGGAACCACGCTGCATCGGGGGGGAGCAGAACTTCGCGGCGTGCTGACCCACGCGGGGAAGTCCTATAGCTGTGTTGACAAGAACGCTCTAGAGGCGATGGCTGTACAGGAGCGCAATCATGCTGTCGCATGCGCCAACGTGTTGCGCCAGGCGGAACTACCGGCACCCACGGTTAGTGTAGGATCGACACCGACCGCGGCTTTTGCACGCAATCTCGAGGGTGTGACTGAGGTACGGGCGGGCGTATTTCCGTTCTTCGATCTTTTCATGACAGGACTTGGGGTCTGTTCGGAAACCGACATCGCCCTTAGCGTCCTTACCACAGTTATCGGACATCAGCCTGACCGCGGGTGGATTCTCGTCGATGCTGGTTGGATGGCGATGTCACGCGATCGGGGCACGGCTAGGCAGAAGGTTGACCAGGGATACGGGTTAGCGTGTGACTTAATGGGGCGTCGATATCCGGACGTGATCATGGTTGACGCCCATCAGGAGCATGGCATCCTGGCTGTACGAGAGGGCAGTTCAGCGAAGTTGCCCAACCTCGCCATTGGAGACCTGGTTCGCATACTACCTAATCATGCATGCGCGACTGGCGCGCAGCATGACGAGTACGTTATTGTACAATCGTCCTCTGATCGTGTTCACGCCCGGTGGCCACGATTTCGTGGCTGGTAGAGCCTCGCGTTATGACGATCGTGTGGGGCCTGTGCAGGAATTGACGAAGAGTGGTGGAATGTCTGACTTGCCGATCAAACTGGACGACCCCTCTCTATTTAGAAATAATTCCTATGTTGATGGATCGTGGACGCCGGCAGAAAGCGGGTTACGCTTTAAAGTTGAGGATCCGGCAACTGGCAGGGTCATCGCCGAGGTCGCCGATCTTGGCGTGCGCGAAACCCTAAGCGCCATCAGCGCTGCAGAACAGGCCTTCGAGAGCTGGCGAGCGACCAGTGCCCAGGATCGCGCCTCCTGCCTTCGTCGTTGGACGGATGAGATCTTACGAAATCGCGAGGATCTTGCCCGGATTCTTTCAGCGGAAGTCGGTCGATCGATGCATGAGGCGCGCAACGAAATTGACTACGGCGCCAGTTTTACACAGTGGTTTGCTGAAGAGGCTCGGCGTGTCTATGGCGACACCATCCCATCGCCTCTGCCTGACAGGCGCTTTATCGTCTTGAAGGAACCAATTGGCGTAGTGGCCGCGATCACCCCTTGGAATGCGCCCCACTCGATGGTCGCACGCAAATGTTCGCCGGCTTTGGCCGCCGGTTGCCCTGTGATTATCAAACCCGCCGAGCAGACGCCCCTCTCGGCGTTGGCGCTCGCCGTCTTGGCAGAGCGCGCAGGATTTCCGAAGGGCGTGATCAATATTGTTACCTGTGCCGATCCCGTCCCAGTCGCTCGCGCTCTGACGGGCAGTGAGGTCGTCCGCATGGTAACGTTCACGGGGTCCACCGAGGTTGGGCGCACTCTGGCACGGGAATGCGCACCTACGCTGAAGAAGCTATCACTGGAACTTGGCGGCAATGCCCCGTTCCTCGTCTTCGAGGACGGCGACCTCGAGGCGGCCGTGGAAGGGGCAATGCAGGCAAAGTTTCGTGTGATTGGCCAGAACTGCGTCGGTGCGAACAGGTTCTACATTCATGAGAGTCTGAAGGATCGCTTTGTCTCCGGCTTCAAGGCGCGGATGGCGCTTCTGCGCACAGGACCGCCGACTGACGAGAGCGCCATTGTCGGGCCGGTGATTGATGATGCGGCCGTGGCTAAACTGACGCGACTGGTAGGAGATGCGACTAGGAAAGGCGCACGCGTCCTGCTCGGTGGTGGCGCTCACCCTGCTGGGAAGTGCTTTTTTGCGCCCACCTTGATAACCGAGGTCGATAATACCATGGACATCGTCCATGAAGAGATTTTCGGGCCGGTAGCCACCGTACAGAGCTTTGCCGACGAGAACGATGTGGTGCGCGCCGCCAATGCGACGCCCTATGGTCTTGCTGCCTACTTTTACACGAAGGATCTGCGCCGGGCTTGGCGAGTCGCCGAACGGCTTGAGGCCGGCATGGTTGGTATCAATGTAGGGATGATGTCGTCGGCCGTGGCGCCGTTTGGTGGAATTAAGCAATCTGGCCATGGCCGCGAAGGTTCGAAGTACGGCATCGAGGCGTTTCTTGAATTAAAATATGTCTGCATGGGTGGACTCTGACACTATGGAGGACAGGAGAGGGCGTCACGGGAAGTCTGCAGCAGCGTTCCCAGTCATCGAAGTTTCGATCTTGTTGCCTGCCATTTCGCGTCAGCGCCGATCGGCGGCCATGCCGCGACGTGGGTACGGCCAATATGATCAACCTGAGCTGTCCCTAACTCGACGCAGGAGATGCTGAATGATTCCGGCCCAACCCAAGCTCGCATTCTCACGCACCGAATATCGAAGCCGCCTGGAGGCGACGTGGGCATCGATGCAGCGGAATGAAATAGAGCTATTGGTGGTAACGGATCCTGCCAATATGGCTTGGCTTACCGGCTACGACGGGTGGTCATTCTACGTTCACCAGTGCATATTGGTGCCGCTCGGTGAGGATCCTCTTTGGTTTGGCCGCATGCAGGACGTGCAGGGAGCGTATCGGCGCACTTACCTCCCCCACGATCGGGTAGTGGGTTATGAGGACTACTACGTCCAATCAACCCAACGACACCCTATGGATTTTCTTGCGGAGGTCATTCAACAGCGCGGATTTTCCCATCAGACGATTGGTCTGGAATTGGACAACTACTACTTCAGCGCCGCTGCGTATCTGTCATTGCAGAAGCATCTGCGACGTAGTGCGCTGAAGGATGCCACATACCTGGTCAATTGGCTCAGGGTCGTCAAGTCTCCGACGGAAATTGACTATATGCGCAGTGCTGCCCGGATCGTCGAAGGCGTATTTGAGCGTGTGCGCTCTGTCATGCGGCCCGGTCTGCGGCAGTGCGATCTGGTTGCCGAGATCTACGATGCAGAAATCAGGGGCAAAGGTGACGACTGGGGAGATTATGCGGCCATTGTGCCGCTTATCGGAGCCGGGCCTGATGCCGCCGCGCCGCATCTTACCTGGACAGACGAACCGTTGCGGGCGAATGAAGGCATATTCCTCGAGCTTGCAGGTGCTCACCGTCGTTACCATTGCCCGATGTCGCGCACGTTCTATATTGGAAAGCCCGATGCCAAATTTCGCGAGACGGAGAAGGCGGTGCGTGAGGGCTTGGAACAAGGACTGGACAGAGCCAAGCCAGGCAATACTTGCGAGGACATTGCAGTGGCGTTTTACACTACGATCGAGCGGTACGGTCTCAAAAAAGACAGTCGTACCGGCTACTCGATAGGCCTTGCCTATCCACCCGACTGGGGTGAGCATACCCTCAGTCTGCGCCGCGATGATCGCACCGAACTGCGTCCCGGTATGACCATCCACTTCATGCCTGGTCTGCATTTTGGCGATTGGGGCTTCCAGATCACCGAAAGCATCGCAATTACCAATACGGGCCACGAGTGCTTGGCCCGTGTCCCTCGCGAAATCATGGTCATCGACTAGAGCGGGATGCGAGAAAGTGGGCACCGGCTTTTTGCAAGAATCCCGCTCTGAAATATTGGAATCGATCACGGTTATGAGTTTGGATTGACTCAATCCAAACTCGTCGTGATCTAGCACCAGAACGCACCGAGGCAAGTCATGTCTATTCGGCAGGCAGAAAACGAGACTCATAATTCCGTGCTCCATTTCGATGCGAGACTGGACGATGGCTTTGCTGGCAAGCCGGTGATCGGGCTCATCACCCTTTCCACCGATTGCGTGACGGAGCATGAGCTCCGCCAGATGGTGCCGGCCGAGAAAATCGTGATCTCGGCCACTCGGATCAAAACACATAATCCGCTGACAGTAGCGATCCTGCGCGAACATGTTGCCGAAATTGGCAATGCGGTACGGTTGTTTGATCCGACTGAAGCCGCCGACGTATACGCCTACGCATGCACCTCCGGGTCGGCCGTGAATTCGCACGAAGCCCTCACGCAAGGAGTGCGCAATGCCGGTTCACAGGCGCCCATCACCGCGCCGATGCCGGGGGCACTTGAGGCGTTCAAGGCGCTCAACGTGACGCGTATCACGATGTTGACGCCCTATCCGGACGAAGTGACCTTGTTCATGCGCGACTACCTTAGAGAGAGAAGCGTTGAAGTGGTGTCGATGGGGTCATTTCATTTCGATATCGACTACGAAATGGCCCGCATCTCGCCGCAATCGATAATTGAATCGGCTGCCGCTCTGGATGATCCGCGTTCTCAGGCGGTCTTCCTGCCCTGCACCGGCCTACGTGCCTCCAGCGCAATCGAGGCTCTTGAGCAGAAACTGGGAAAGCCGGTCGTGACGGCGCATCAGGCCATGCTCTGGCACGCCGTAAGGCTTGCCGGATACCAGATCAAGCTGCCTCGCCTCGGCCGCCTCTTCCAGCTCTGAGCATGACCTACACCGTCGCCATCTGCGGTCTCGGAGCAATAGGGATGGAGGTAGCGCGTGGACTTGATAGAGGCATAGAAGGCCTGAGGCTGATCGCGGTCGCGGCACGTGACCAGGAATCGGCGACTGCGCGGGCAGCTACCCTGAATTGCAGGCCTGCCGTCGTTTCACTATCCGATCTGGCTCTTGCCGATGTCGTGGTCGAAGCAGCCACAGCGGAAACCTTCTCCGATGTGGCTGAACCAGCGATCGATCAAGGCCGGATTTTCATTCCGGCGTCCGTCGGGCCGCTTCTTGCACGAATGGACCTGATTGAACGTGCCAGGCATACAGGGGCCCGAATTCTTCCACCAACCGGAGCATTGCTCGGACTGGACGCCGTGAGGGCCGCGGCTGAAGGCCATATACACACCGTCACTCTTGAAACCCGGAAACACCCGAGGAGCTATGAAGGAACTCCATGGGTTGTGTCGCAGGCTATCGATCTTGGCGCCGTGACTGAGCCGACCTGCATTTTCGATGGCAACGCGCGTGAAGCCGCCGCATGGTTTCCGGCGAACGCAAACATTGCAGCAGCCTTGGCCCTGGCAGGTATCGGTCCCGAGAGGACTCGGGTAAAGCTCTGGGCCGATCCAGATTTGCACCGGAATGTGCACACGGTCAGGGTCGACTCGGACGTCGCGCGCTTCACCATGACCATCGAAGGCCTTACCTCCCCTGCAAACCCGCGCAGCAGCCGCTTAGCTCCGCTATCCATACTGGCGAGTCTGCGCGGATTGGTAGCGACATTGAAGAGTGGCAGCTGAGCCAAGGTGGCTCGCCGAGCCGAGAGTTGCCGACACTGGACCTCTAGTCGGGCGCACGCACCGAAACGGTGTACGGCACCCGGCCCAGGACCCGATACACCGCGGGTTTGAAGGCCTCCAGAGGCATATGTTGAAAATCCGGATCGAACGCCGCTTGATCATAGCGCGCACAAAACTCCACGCAGGCTTCGAAGTAAGGGTGGCCTCGATGCCGTTCCCGCTCGTTCGGGTCACGACCGTAGTGCTGAAAGAAATAGATGCCTTGAAAGAGATCGTGATGGGCGACGATCCATCGCGTTCGCTCGGTCACGTATGGGCGAAGAATATCGGCTGCGAGGTTGCCATGGTTCTCCGGCGCCAGATCGTCACCAATATCGTGTAGCAAGGCCGCCACGACCATCTCCTCGCTTTCACCGGCGACATGAGCGCGCGTCGCCGTCTGCAGGGAGTGAACAAGCCGGTTCACCGGGAAGCCAAACGTCTGACCCGCCATGCTCTCCAAGGTTCGCAACACGCGATCTGGAACGCCGGCGATGTGCTTTCTATCGTAACCTGCGATGATGGCGAAATCCTCGGCGGTCGCCTCCGCCATGTTCTTGAAGCTTGCCTGTCGATCCATCGAATGTTTCCTCCACCTCTGGCAGTCACTCCGCGGTGACCGGCTCAGTCCCGATAGTCTGGTTCCTCGGCATCGAGGCGCCTCTTCAATGCCCCAAAATGCAGATCAACCTGATATATATCGGCGGCCATCTGGCGCCGTGTCTCGGAAGCTGCTTCCGCCGGCACGACCCTCAGCTTGCGACCTGTTGACATCGCCAGTACCTGGGTCTGGCAAGCGCGCTCGAGATAGTAGAGATCGTTAAAAGCTTCAGCGATTGTCGGACCGACAACAGTGACACCGTGATTGGCCATGAACAGAACACGCTTGTCGCCCATCGCGCGGGCAATGCGATCACCTTCCTCGACACCCTTGACCAGACCGCCATACACCGGATCGTAGGCAATCCGCCCGTGGAAAAAGATGGCATTCTGGCCGGCCATCTCCAGGGTCATTTCCTCGAGCCACGTAAGAGCTGTGGCGTAAGGCATATGATTGTGCAGCACGGCTGCGCCGGCCGGATGAGCGATATGGATACGCGAGTGGATCCAGAATGCGCTCTCCTCGACCTCGCCGTCGCCTTCAAGCTTCTCGCCTCTTTCGTTTACCAGCACCAGGTCGCTGGCGCGGATCTCGCTCCAATGCAGTCCATACGGATTGATTAGAAAACGGGGCTCGTCACCGGGCACCATGAGACTGAAATGATTGCAGATCCCTTCATGGTACCCGAAACGCACAGCCAGGCGGATCGCCGCTGCAAGATCCACCCGATATTGCTGCAGCCGATTGTGTCCAGTGCGCGGTCGTGTTGTCGGCCTTGCCATCTTATCTCCCCTGGGCTTTTCCCGTCAGTTCAAGATCAGGCCTTTCTTCCGCATTCAGAACCGCGTTCAAAAACGCGCGGGTTCGTTGCTCGACCGGTCTTCCCAGTACAAGATCAGGCGGTCCTTGCTCCACGATACGGCCGCCTTCGAAGAAACAGACACGATCAGCGATCTCACGCGCAAAACCCATTTCGTGGGTAACCAGGATCATGGTCAGATCATGTTCGTGCGCCAGTTCGCGGATCACCTGAAGAACTTCGCCGACGAGTTCCGGATCAAGGGCCGAGGTTACTTCGTCGAACAGCATCAGCCGCGGTCGCATCGCCAGGGCGCGTGCTATCGCTACCCGCTGCTGCTGGCCGCCGGAGAGGCGGGCGGGATAGCTGGTCATTTTGTCAGATAAGCCCACCTTCCCCAGCAGCTCGGCGGCTCGCGCTTCGGCCTCTTGCCGCGACAAGCCAAGCACCCGACGCGGCGCCAACGAAACGTTCTCCAACGCCGTCATGTGCGGAAACAGATTGAACATCTGGAAGACCATTCCGACTTTCTCGCGGATCTTCTGCAAGTGCGCCTGGTTCGCGGGGCGTCGTTGACCGTCTACCAAGCGGTGCCACACCGACTGACCGTCGATATCAACTGATCCGTCATCGATTCCCTCCAAGGTCATCAGGATTCGAAGCAGCGTGGATTTGCCAGATCCGCTTGGTCCGATGAAGACGACTTTCTCTCCATGTGCGACGTCCAGCGAGAGATCGCTCAAGATCCGTGTTGGACCAAAGTCTTTTGTTACGCGATGGAATCGAACCATCGGGTAGGGTGGCCGCGAGTGCGTCATCGTGTCCATCTTCCTAGCCAGCGTTCGACCTGCTGCACCAATGCCGCGGCGCTCAAACTCAGCACGAGGAAGATTGCGCCGACGATTGTGTAAGGTTCGGTGTATCGGAACGTTTCCGAGCCGATCAATTTTGCAACCGAAAGCATCTCATGTACCGAGATGACGAACAGGACGGGTGTCTCCTTGAACATTCCGATCAGGTAGTTGCCGAGCGCCGGCACGATCGGAAGCAAGGCTTGTGGCAAGACGATGTCGCGAAATGTATCGTAGCGCCCAAGATTGAGAGCGACGGAAGCCTCACGCTGTCCTCGGGGCACTGATTCGAATCCGGCGCGGAAAACCTCCGACATGTAGCATCCATAGTGCAGCCCCAGGGCCAGGACTCCGGTCAGCCAGGCGCTCATCACGATGCCCCAGCTCGGAAGCACGTAATACAGGAAGAAGATCTGCACGAGGAGGGGAGTGGAACGAACCGACTCGACAAGGCCGATGACAGCCCATGCAATGACTCCTCGGCGTGGTCGGCAGGCGAAGATGAGGCCGACAACCACGGCCACCGCGAACCCGCCGAAAGTCGCAGCAATAGTAACTCGTGCGCCCTCCAGGATCTGGGGAATTATGGATACAGCGAAATCCGTGTCCCAGAAGCTCATGGTAGGGTCCGCCGATCGATGCCCCGTGAGGCCCATCGTTCAAGGGCGCGAAAGACCGCGGTTAGGCAGAGCGCCAGTCCCAAATACATCAATAGCGTGAGACTGAATATTTCCAGCGGACGGTATGTGCGACTGTATATCTGATAGCCGGCATAAGTGAGATCCGTGACCGAGATAAGGGAGACCAGCGCCGTCCCCTTCAGAACTTCGATTGACAGATTGCAGAAGGGCGGCAGCATGGTTCGAATAGCCTGCGGTAAAACTACGTCGAACATTGTTGACAAGGTTGACAGGTTGAGTGCGGTCGCCGCTTCCCACTGACCCTTCGGAAAACTCTCTAGGGCGCCCCTGACGATCTCGGAGCCGTACGCGCCGCCATTCAAGCCAAGAGCGAGAATGCCAGCGGCAATCGGCGGTATTTGGAGTCCCAACTTTGGAAGCACGAAATAGAGCCAGAATAGTTGCACCAAAATCGAGGTGCCGCGAAAGAACTCGACATAGACACGCGAGCTCCATCGAATGACGCGCCACCGCGCAACGCGCCCGATGCCAGCGACAAAGGCGAGGACAAATGACAACAAAATCGCACCTGCCCCCACTTCAATTGTTCGGACCAGTCCAACGCTAAGAGGTCCGAGATAATCAAAGATTGAGGGCAGGTTCACAATGAAGCTCACTTGAGAGCCGAAGCGTGCGACGATATTGTCTCACTTCCCCGCACAGAGTTCTTCGGCTGTCTTTGGCGGCGTAGGCGGGTTCTCGGCACTGGTGATGCCGAAGGGAGCAAAGAGGGCCGCCTGTTCGGGGCTGCCGCGGAAAGTGGCAAGCTGCATGTTGAACGCATCGCGCAGATCGGTGTCCTCCTTGCGGAATACTTCGCCTTGATAGAATTTCATCAAAGCTCCCTCGATAATGACATCGCCAAACGGAAGCGCTCGCTCGACGCCGCCGCCAGGCCCCAACTCGTCAAGCATGCCTTGCACGGTGACGGGCGCCAGCGCGAACGCGTCGATCCGATCCGCTTTCAGTCCGGCAAGCATGGCGGCCGGGTCGGGGAAATTGACCAAACGAGCCTCTGGCATTCCGAGTGCCTTTAGCCAATTGCCTTCCTCTGCGCCCTGGATCACGCCAATCCGCGCGTCGGCACTCTTCACGGCATCATCGTAACTGTGGATGTTTTTCGGATTGCCTGCCTTGACCATCATGGCGCTGCCAATGCCGACCGACGGTTCGTCAAATATCACAACCTCACACCGTTTTGGCCGCACGGCCATTCCCGTGGCAATGATGTCGATCTGGTTGGCTTGTAAGGCCGGAATCAAGCTATCCCAGGCCATGTCGATTGCCTCGATATCGTTTATTCCGATCTTCGCCAAGATCGCGCGCGCATTCTCCATGGCAAACCCCGTTGGCCTGCCATTCTCGTCTATGTAGGCAAATGGCCTTTCACTGTTGAAGCCGATGCGGAGCTTGCCTTCCCTCTTTCCGCGTTCGAGGGTGGTTTCGGCCATTGCCGAGGCCCCGACCGCCACCATCGAGACGATGGCCACCAATAGCGTGAATAACGTCCTTCCAGACCAAGCGAGCATGTTCACCTCCCGTCTCTAAGTTATTTTCATTCAGCCCGGACAATAAGTGAACACTACGGTTGGCTTGAGGCAATACACGAGAAGTGATTCTTAGATTAACATCCCTCTTAAGTTATCGGATGGCTTGTGCTTATCCGTCAGGCATTGCATAGATTGCATTCTGTCTTTGCACAACAAACCAGCTGGGCCCTGGAGACGATGGTTTCGACGGAGGATATTCGTTTTTTTGTGGTCTTGGCCACTTCATCTTCACTATCGGCCGCCGCGCGGTCGCTTGACGTGACTCCACCGGCCATCAGTCAGCGCTTACGGTTGATGGAGGAGAGGCTAGGCGTCCGATTGCTCGACAGAACGCGGCGCCGGATGATATTGACCGACGAGGGCACCGCGCTCGTCGAGCGAGGACGCGAAATCCTTGACGAACTTGGGCGCTTGACTGATACCCTGGCAGCGCGCCGGGGTACTGTTTCGGGGCATCTCGGTATCGTGGCCCCATTCGGCTTTGGCAGGCGCTACGTCGCACCGCTTGTGAGCCGTTTTCGCGGCTCTTTTCCTGACTTGAACATCAGTCTCAAGCTATCGGACAGGCCGGGTCATGAACAGGATTCCGCATGCGACCTGGTGATTCACATCGGGCAGCTGCGCAATTCTTCCCTGCAGGCGAGGCGCCTGGCGCCAAATGAACGGTTTCTCTGCGCTGCACCCGAGTATTTGGCCAAGCGCGGAACACCGGAGAAACCCGATGATCTCCGACACCACGATTGCATCGTTCTGCGTGAGAATATGGAGGACGCCACCAAGCTGAAGTTCTTGCAAGACGGGAGCCGCGTCCCCGTCCAGGTTAGAATCGAAAGCGCTCTGTCGAGCAATGATGGCGACGTCATCCGCACCTGGGCGCTGGCAGGTCTGGGGCTGATGGTTCGATCGGAGTGGGATGTCGCCGAAGATTTAGCGGCTGGCCGGTTGATCCGTCTGATGGAGCGTTGGCGTTTGCCGCCGGCCGATATCTATGCGCTCTCAGAAAGCCGCCATGGTCGGTCCGCGCGAGCGAAGCGCTTTCTGGACTGGCTGCGCGATTCGCTGAAGCCCGTCCCCTGGCGAAATTTAAAGCCACCGCAGCTGCCGCAGTCGATGGAGACGGACGGGGCACTCACCAGAGCGCGCCCGCCCGAACGACCGCTGGGCGCTGTCACGGGCTTTCTTTCCAGACGAAGCGTGGCAGGTCCGTAAGTTCCTCGCATCCAATTTGCCCCATTGTCGAACGTAATTCTTCTCGCAGCACGGAGATGACGTGGTCGCCGCCCTTTCGGCCAAGAGCGGCGACACCGAACATGAAGGCGCGGCCCAGAAGGACGAAATCCGCCCCACATGCCATCGCCCGGGCAATGTCCAGGCCGGACCTGATTCCACCGTCGACCAGGACAGGTAGGTTCGCACCAATGGCGCGTTTCACCTCGGCCAGAACTTCGATCGCGGCTGGTGCTGCGTCGAGCTGCCGCCCGCCATGATTTGAAACGACAATGGCGTCAACCCCGATCCCTTTGCACGCCACGGCGTCGGCCGGATCGAGCACGCCCTTGACGACAAGCTTGCCAGGCCATCGATCACGGATTCCTTTCAACCGCTCCACGGAGACATGGCCCTCCAGAATCCTCGCCAGGAATTCGCCAAGCTCAACCAAGCTCAGCTTTCGGGGCAGATAGGGTCTCAGATTTTCAAACTCGGGAATTCCCGTTTGAAGCGTGTGAATCATCCATGCCGGTCGCTGCAAGATTTGAAGGAGCGTCCTGACATCAAAGCGTGGTGGAATTGATAGACCGTTTCTTATATCGCGCTCGCGTCGCGTCGCGGTCGGCACATCAATCGTGACAACAAGCGTTTCGTATCCCGAGCGTTGCGCCCGAGCGACGAGGTCCTCTTCGATCGCCTCGTCATTGGAGGCATTGAGCTGAAACCAGGCATATTGCGGCGCGAGCTGGGCAATTCGCTCCAGGCGAGTGGTTGCAAACATGCTCAGGGCGAATGGAATCTTGTGGTTTTGTGCCGTGACGGCGAGGAGTTCGGCGGATCCTGGCCAAATCATGCCGCTCAACCCCATCGGCGAGACACCAAAGGGAAGGTCGTAAGTTCGACCCAAAAGTGTACAGGCGAGATTAGGTTTGCAACTCGTAAGGTATCTCGGCCGAAGCCTTACGGCATCAAGGGCCTGGCGGTTGCGTCTCAAACCAAGCTCTGCGCCAATTCCCCCGACCATATACTCAAAGGCAAATCGCGGCACGCGGCGTTTCGCTGCCGACTCCATCGACGTGACGGTCGGATACTTTTGGTCAACATTCATTCTGGTGTCGGAATGGCATCAGGCGCCGGCCGTTACGTCTTCGGAAGACGATTTGGTATGCGCACCTCCTCGCGCGTGACGACTTCGACGAGTGCTGGCACACCCTTTGCATTCTGCGCCAAAGCTCGTCTCAGCGCCGGCTTGATGTCGGCAGGCTTATGCACGCTCTCGCTGTGTCCGCCCATAGCGACTGCCATCGCCGCGTAATCTCCGCCTAACTTCTCGATTGAATACTTCTTGGCCGCTTCAGGATGATGTCCTGTGTAGCCGCCCATGACGGAGTTCTTAAGGACGATCGTGGTTGCCCCGATCTGGTTGCGGACCCCGGTTTCAAAGTCCATCCCAGTCATGCCAAATGCCGCATCTCCCATGATATTGATGCAGTTCCAATCCGGGCGCGCCAGCTTCGCGCCGTGTACTAGGCCGAGTCCCATTCCCAACTGCGTGGTTTTGCCCCAGCCCATGTAGCCATGAGGAACGATGGTTTCATAGAAGGCTGTCACCTGATCACGCGGCGTCCCCGCATCGTGAGTCACGACGGTCTTGCTGCGGTCCACTGTGTGCATGAGATCCCAGACGACCCGATATGGTGAAATCGGTTCTTCGTCTGAGGTCAAATGCGGCATCCACTTGGCCATGAATGCGGATTTGACAGCAGCGACTTCAGCTGCAACGCCGTCCTCGGCTTTGCGGCCGCCTGCGCCGATACGGCCCTTCAGCACGTCAATGACTGCGGCAAGCGAGAGTTTTGCATCTCCAATGATCCCAAAGTCGACCGGGTAGTCTTTGGAGATGTCACCTTCCCAGTTGGTGAGCTGTGCAAATGTTCTGCCTTTGATCGGAAAGGGTGTGATGTAGTCCGATCGTGTAAAGCTCGTCCCCAGCCCAATTATGAGGTCCGCCTTGTCCAGAAAATGGATAACCTGATCAGGACGCGAATGCCCCGCGCAGCCAAGCGCCAGCGGATGGTTCTCTGGAAAGCAACTCTTTCCGTTCAATGTCGACATCACCGGGATTTGTGTCAACTCGGCCAACTCCAGTAGTTCGCCGCAAGCCTCGGCATAGAGGATGCCTTGACCTGCCACGATGAC
Source organism: uncultured Aestuariivirga sp. (assembly GCA_964537655.1). Classification (GTDB taxonomy): domain Bacteria; phylum Pseudomonadota; class Alphaproteobacteria; order Rhizobiales; family Aestuariivirgaceae; genus Taklimakanibacter. The sequence goes on along the minus strand of CAZICN010000032.1, from coordinate 900 downwards.
CGGAGCGCGTGCGCGAAGAATTGCATTGGCGAAGTCCGCAATATCCTTCGGATCAGCTATCGGTGTCGAGCGGCGCTGGACCTTGTATGCGGCCGCCAAACCGGGATCGACCTCTTCGGTCATAATGTCGATGGGCACCTCCAACGTCACCGGCCCGGGTCTGCCATTTCGGAGCAGTGCGAATGCATGTTGCAGCATTTGCGGAATACGCCCCGAAAGCGGAACCGCCTCGCACCATTTATTTAGAAACTGCATGTTGCGGGCTGCGCTGAAGTTGGGCGCTACGCCTTGGTTTTCTCGAGCATACCCGCCGGGGATATGCAGCACGGGTACGTTATCCGCATAACATTGCGCGATAGCTCCAACCGCATTCTCCGAACCTGGGCCATGTTGGACCACTGTGCAGCAAATCTTGCGTCCTGCCATCATCCGCGCATAACCGTCCGCAATATGCAGCGCATGACGTTCCTGGCGGACAATGATCGGTCTGATTCCGAACTTGGTTCCTGCTTCAATGAGATCGCTGTATGGAAAGGCGGGCATGATTGACACACCCTCTTTGCTTAGGATGGACGCAATAAGCTCGGAACCATTCATCTTCATTGCCTGCCCTATCGTTCACTCGTCTTGATCGTCAAGCGTTCTAGATACGCACACCAAGTCACTGGGTGCAATTAATTCAACCTTGACAGTGAAGTTAATGCAGGAGTTATCGAATGCCCGACTAAAATGCATCATGCATGCGACCCTTGCGGTTCCTTCAGACGGCGCCGCTTCGACGATGATGCTTCCCCGACCTAAGGTCGAATTTCGCCCCTTTAAAAGGACCTTCATAAGAAGGTGATTTTGGATAATGGAGCGGGCGAAGGGAATCGAACCCTCGACATACAGCTTGGGAAG
>CAZICN010000031.1:0-25880 GCA_964537655.1 uncultured Aestuariivirga sp. | reverse complement strand
CCCGTTTTGATCGAATCATTCCGGTTCGATCAAAACGGGTAAAAAGGCTCGTAAAAATATGCTTTGGAGCGCTTCCTTATCGCCAAAGTCGAACAACTTTGGCGGGAAGCGCTCTAGAAAATCCAAGATTCCAGTGTGGTTTTGGTTCAGAAATTCCCTCAAATCCTGACCGCAATACCGGAGGGAATTTCTGAACCACCACACTAGCGTTCGCCATGTGATTGCGGTTTTGCGAAGGCCGGCAACACTCGCCCGCCGATCAGGGTCGGTGCGAGGATCAGGGCATCGCCGATCTCGAGGGTGTCGCCTTTGCCGCGTATGATGAGGCTGGTCATCGTCGGGCCTTCGGCGAGCGTGACGAGGCCGACCGTATAAGGTGTCGCCGGCATCCAGGCCGGATGACCGGGCTTATGAATCTCCGAATAGGATTTGAGCTGGCCGCGGCCGCATGCCTCGCGCCAGGAAAGCCGACTGCTCCAGCAATGAGGGCATTGGCTCCGGGGATAGAACACATGCCGCCTGCACGCCTCGCAACGCTGGATCAACAGTCGCCCTTCCGCCGCCGCCGCCCAGAACGGCTCGGTCAGGGCGATGATGGTGGGGCCGGGCGTCGGCAGCGTCGCCAGGATGTCGTTCATGCATCGGCTCCCAGAACCAGTGCCACGGCCTCGCTCATCGTCGCGCCATTGCCAGTCACCAGCGCGCGGCGCGCGTTCTTGATCTGGCGTCCGGCGGCCTCGCCGCGCAGCTGCCGAACGGCCTCGACGACATGCGTCATGCCGCCCGCGAGGTCGGGCTGGCCGAAGCCGAGCTGACCACCATGTGTGTTGAGCGGCGCGCTGCCGTCATGCCCGAGCGTGTTGGCCCTGAGCCAGGCGCCGAATTCTCCCGGCGGGCAGAGACCTGCGTCCTCGATCGTCGTCGCCACCATGATCGTGTAGCAGTCGTAGAGCGACAGGAGGTCCATTTGCCGCGCGCTCGAGCCGGATTGCTTGAAGGCGCGGGCCATGGCCGGCTTCAACGGTCCGGAAGTGAGGCTCGGCGCCTGCGACACGGCGCGATGCGTCACCTTCTCGCCGGCTCCGAGGAGGTGCACCGGCGGCTTCGCCGCTTTCTTCGCTCGCGTCGCCGAGGTCACGATGACGGCATCGCCGCCGGCGACCGGCATCACGATCTCGTAGAGATGCAAGGGCGAAGCCACCATGGGAGATGCCAGCACATCCGCGACGCTCGCGGGCTTGCCGTAGAAGATCGCATCGCGATTGAGCTGGGCATTGGCCCGCGCCCAGGCGGCGATGGCGGCATAGTCCTCGGGCTTCGTGCCGAAGGCAGCCATATGCGCCTGCATCAGGAGAGCGTAGGAAAGATTGGCGCCGGAAGCGCCGAAAGGCACGTCGAATTCGCGGATTGGATTGCGGTTGGGCGAGCGCGCGGGGACGTCGTCGCGGATATTAGCGAGCACGCACAGGACCGTGTCGCACATGCCGGCCTCGATCGCGGCGGCGGCGCGCCATATCATGCCGGCTCCCGAAGCGCCGCCGAGATCGACGACATTGGCCATGGTCGGCGCGAGTCCCAGATACTCCGCCACCGTGGCCGGAACATGCTGCGGCGTCTCGCCGACCTGCGGTCCGACCAGCAGCCCGTCAATGTCGCCCGGTTCGATTTCGGCGTCGGCGGCGGCGAGCCGCGCGACCTCGGCGATCATGTCGAGCGTGGTGCGGCCCCGGGTCCTGCGCTCGGGCTCGAGTTCGCCGATGCCGATGATCGCGCCGGTCATGCGGCCTGGCTCCGGTCGAGGCTGCGGTACTCTTCGAGGCATTCGGGATTGGCGAGCGAGCCGATGTTCTTCACCGCGCGGCCTTCGACGACGGTGCGGGCAGCGCCCTCGACGCGCTTGCCGTTGAGCGTATAGGGCACTGCCGAGACGGCATGGATGCGATGCGGCACGTGGCGGGGCGAGGCCTGCTCGCGAATGCGCTTGCGGATCGCGGCGGCAAGGCCGGCGGTGAGCGTCCTGCCGTCCCTGAGCTTGAGGCAGAGCACGATCTCCTCGTCGCCCCTGACCGGCGCGCCGAACACCAGGCAATCCTCTATTTCGGCGAAGGTTTCACAGGCGGCATAGATCTCCGCGGTGCCGAGGCGCACGCCGCCGGGCTTCAGCGTCGTGTCGGAGCGGCCATGGATCACCGCCGAGCCGTGGATCGTCATCATGGCGACATCGCCATGCGTCCAGATCTCAGGGCGGTCGGCGAAATAGGTGGCGTGATAACGCGCCGTCCCGTTCTCGCCCCAGAAGGTGACGGGCATCGACGGAAACGGCTCGGTGCAGACGAGATCGCCTTGCCGGCCGAGGATCGGCGCATTGCGCGCATCCATGACGTTCACCGCCATGCCGAGGCCCTTCACCGTCAGTTCGCCGCGCCGCACCGGATGGAGCGGCGAGCCCAGCATGAAACAGCCGATGATCTCGGTGCCGCCCGAGATCGAGGCGAAGACCATGTCGCGTTTGATGTTCTCGTAGACCCAGTCGAATTGCTGCGGCGAGACCGGCGCGCCGGCGGAGAGCACGGAACGCAGGCGGGTCAGATCGTGGCGCCTTCCGGGCGCATAGGTCTCGTCCGCGAGCGTTGCCAGATATTTGGGGCTGGTGCCGAAATGCGTGATGCCGGCGCGCTCGGCAAGCGTCCACAAGGGGCTCGGATCGAGGCCGGCCGCGCCCTTGAGGATGGGAGCGCCGTCATAGAGGACGATCGCGGCGTTGCAGCCGAGCGCCGAGACCAGCCAATGATACATCATCCAGGCCGTGTTCGTGTACCAGCTCACCACATCGCCTTGCCGCACGTCGCCATGCAGCAGATGCTCCTTCAGGTGCTGCAGGAGGACGCCGCCGGTCGAATGCACGATCGCCTTGGGCGCGCCGGTGGTCCCGGAAGTGTAGAGCACATAGACCGGATGCGCGAAGCTCACGCGCGTATATGCCGGTGGCGCGGCGGCGCCGAAGTCCTCGAACCGGGGACGGCGCACATGGCCGGGGATCGACCGATCGGTCCAGGCGCTGCCGCAGGTCACGACATGGCCGAGGCTGGGCATGCCGGCCACGATGTCGGCGAGGCGCGATCCGATATCGTGGTCCTTGCCGCCATAGCGGTAGCGTGGCGCGGCGAACAGCACCTTGGGCGCGATCTGGCCGAGCCGGTCGAGAATGGCGGCAGTGCCGAAATCGGGCGAACACGACGACCAGACGGCACCGACCGACGCCGTTGCCAGCAGGGCGACGAGGCCTTCGATCCGGTTGGGCAGGATGCCGGCCACCCTGTCGCCTTTCTCGACGCCCGCATCGCGCAGACCTTGCGCTATGCGGGCGACGAGACCACGAAGCTCGCCATAGCTGAATCGGCGAAAATGGCCGGTTTCGTCGGCTTCGATGACGGCGGTCGCCATGTCCTCGCCGCGCAGCAGGGTCTCGGCAAGGTTCAGGCTCGCGCCGGGAAAGAAGCCGGCGCCCGTCATGGTCCGTTCCGGGTCCGGCCGGAAGGCCTCTGCGCCCGGATCACCGATGATGCCGGCATAATCCCAGAGCGCCCGCCAGAAGGCGCCTTTCTCCGTGATCGACCAGCGATGCAATGTCTCGTAGTCTGCCGGGTCGAAGCCTTGCGCGCGGGCGAAAATGCCAAGATGCGAGTTGTTCGCAGCGTCACGCGACGGTTGCCAGACGACGGACGAGAGCATCTTTACCTTTCCCCGGGAGTGAGCCAAAGTAGACGGTGAATATACAGACCGATCGGTACAAGACAAGGGCGAGAGTGATGACGGCAAGACAAATCCACATCGTGGCGGCCAGGCGCACGCCAATCGGCAAGCTGAATGGTGCGTTCTCGGGGGTCGCTGCCGCCGATCTCGGCGCTGAGGTGATCAAGGCGCTCGTCGACGAGACAGGGATCGAGCCCGCGACGGTGTCCGAGGTCATCATGGGCCAGGTGCTGACCGGCGGCGCCGGGCAGAATCCGGCGCGTCAGGCGGCGCTGAAGGCAGGTCTCCCCGTCACCGTATCGGCCTTGAGCGTCAATCAGGTCTGCGGCGCGGGTCAGAGGTCGATCCACCTCGCTGCGCAGGCGATTCGCTGCGGCGACGCCGATATCGTGATCAGCGGCGGCCAGGACAGCATGACGGAAGCGCCGCATCTTCTCTATGGGATGCGGTCCGGGGTGAAGATGGGCGAGCGGATGGTGAAGGATTCGATGGTCGTCGACGGATTGTGGGACGCCTTTCATGACATCCACATGGGAACGACGGTCGAGAGCATCGCCCGCCGCCGCCAGATCACGCGCGCCGAGCAGGATGCCTTCGCGCTGGCCTCGCAGCAACGCGCCGAGGCCGCCCGGTTGGCCGGCCGGTTCGACGACGAGATCATAGAAGTGACGGTGCCTGGCCGCGTGGCGCGCAGCGTGAGAGTTGACGAGCATCCCAACCCCGACACCTCGCTCGAGGCCCTGGCGCGCCTCAAGCCTGTGTTCGACCCGGAAGGCAGCATCACCGCCGGCAACTCATCCGGCCTCAATGACGGAGCGGCGGCGGTGATGGTGATGGCGGAAGACCGCATGGTCGAGCTCGGTCTCGAGCCCCTGGCGCGCATCGTCTCCTATGCGTCGGCCGCCATAGAGCCCATGGATATGGGGCTGGCGCCCGTGCCGGCGTCGCGCCAGGCCCTGGCCAAGGCGGGCTGGAGCGTGGAGGACCTCGACCTCATGGAGATCAACGAGGCCTTTGCCGCGCAGGCGATCGCGGTCGATCGCGAGATGGGCTGGGACAGGTCGCGGATCAATGTGAATGGCGGCGCCATCGCGCTCGGCCATCCCCTGGCGGGCTCGGGCTGCCGCATCGTCGTGACCTTGCTGCATGAGATGAGGAAGCGGAATGCCAAGCGCGGCCTTGCCGCCCTGTGCATCGGCGGCGGGCAGGGCGTCGCCATCTGCCTGGAGCGCGGTTAACCCGTATTTCTCACACTCGATGCAGCCCGCACCGGTTCAAGAAGCCGATCAGGGCAGGAGCCGTGCGCAGAGTGATGCGGTGCCATCGGTCAAGCGCGGCGACGCACCCTGTCGGCTTCTTCAACCGGCCCTTCGGGTTGCCTTTGGCGGGCGCCTGCGCCATCGGGCGGCTCAACCGTGTGTCCCTATACGCTTTTCGCCGCCCGCCGTCGCATTCACCGCGCCAAAAGAGCAATGCAGGCCGCATGGAGTGTGAGAAATGCGGGTTAAGAGCCGTCAGGCCCTGGCGCTGGCAGCGAGGCCCTTTTCGTTGGCGAAGGCGCGCACGAACAGGTCGCTGAACACATCGCCGATGGCGCTCGGCGAATGCCGGCCCTTAGGATCGAGCCAGAGGAAGCTGTAGAAATACATGCCGAGCAGTCCCTTGATGGCGATCTTCTCCGTCTTGATCTTGCGGAACAGGCCCGCGGCCACGCCCGCCGCGACGGCGTCGATCCAGATCTGCTCGTACTCGGCATGCAGGCGGGAGACATTGGTGTGATGTTCGCCCGAGAGTGTGTCGACCTCGCGGAAGCAGACCGTCATCTCGGCCTGGTGCTGGCCGACCGCATGCATGAGGTGGCTGCTCAGCTGCCGGATCCGCGCGATCGGGTCGGGATATTTCGCCGTGATCTGACGGCCGGATTCGACGAGGTCGGCGATATAGCGGGAGGCGATGTCGTAGAGCAGGTCTTCCTTGCTGCCGATATGGTGATAGAGCGCGCCGCGGCCGAGCCCGATGGCATCACCGAGTTCGGCGACCCCGACGCCATTATAGCCCTTGGCGGCAAAGAGTTCCGCGGCGATATGGCGGATGCGGTCGATTTGGCTGCTGTCCTTCACGCCAACCCGTATAGTTCGGTCGGTACAGTCAGGCAAGGAGGCTCGGCTGGAACAGGCGAAAGTACAGCTTGTCTTGTACCGATCGGTCGGTTTACATTGATGCGACAGCAGGCCCTGGCAGAAAACCTGCCCGGCCGAGTTGACGAAAATGGCTCAAGCGCATCAAATCGCGAGAGGCATCGCAGTGATCAGGGCGGCGGAGCAGATGGAAAATTGGCGCAGGCAGTTTTCAGTTTCATCGAACGAGACCGCGAAGGCGGCATCGCTCTGGCGCGATTTTGTCAACGAGGTCTACTACCCGATAGAGGTTTCCAACATCCGCAAGAGCGAATTCGCCGGGAACCTCGACGAGATCAGCCTCGGCGACGTGCAGATCACGAAATTCACCGCCGAGGAGCAGGAGGTGGAGCGCACGAGCTTCCACACCAAGTTCGACCGCAGTGAGGATTTTATCCTGATCATCCCTCAGCGGGGCGAGCTTTCCTATCGTCAATTCGGCCGCGAGGGCCGCTCGCCGCCGCGCAGCGCGACCTTGATCCTGTGCTCCGAACCCTACTGGGCCGCCTGCACGAACGACTACTCCAATCTCACGATCCGTATCCCGGCCCAGCGCATCCGCGAGCGCCTCGGCAAGAGCGAGACGCTCTGCGGGCGGACATTCTCGCGCGAGCAGCTTCTCTGCGTCGCGATCTCCGGCATGGTTTCGGGCCTGTTCGAGAGCAGTGCCGAACTGGTCAATCCGGACAAGGAGCTGTTCTCGCGCTGCGGCGACACGATCGTCGACCTCGTCCTCTTGGCGCTGGAGCGCGAGCTCGGCCCTGGGGAAGCCGGCGGCACCGGCCGCTCCCAGATCTACCGCCGGATCCTCGGCTATCTGCGCGAGAACCTGGCCGATCCGAGCCTGTCACCCCAGATCATCGCGCAGGCCAACGGCATCTCCGTGAGCTACATGCACAAGATCTTCCGTGCCTTCGGCCAGTCGGTCACCAAGGTGATCCAGGACGACCGCCTGTCGCTCGCCCATGAGAGCCTGGTCAAGCCGGCGATGCGGCATCTCTCCATCGGCCAGATCGCCTTCGGGGCAGGCTTCAACAATCAGGCGCATTTCACCAGCTGCTTCCGCGCCAAATATGGCGAAACACCGCGCGAAATCCGCCGCTCGGCGCTCGCCGCGCTGGATCGCGTCCGCTGATCGCGCGAAAAGTGATCCCTGCCGACAAAAATTGTCCCCTCCGGCAATAAATCAGCCGGCGGACTTCTGCGACGCTTCCAGGGCCTCGAAGCCTGGCTATGTCTTGGCGGGCCTCGTTCAGGCATGTTCTGTGGAGCCGCGGCGCTTTCGCCGCCTACCCTCAGGAGGACGACTATGCAGGATATCGCCACGCGACCGGAGTCCCGCAATCGGCATCCGCTCGATTCATTGAGCGGCGAAGAGATCAGCCAGGCCGCTGCCCTCGTCAGGGGCGCCCACGATCTGGGATCTGGAATGCGCTTCGAGACGATCGTCCTCGACGAGCCGGAGAGCCGGGAGATCGAGGCGCATGAGGCCGGGCAACCGGCGGACCGGCGCGCCTTCGTCGCGGCCTACGACATGGCCAGCGGCGAGCTGTTCGAGGCGGTCGCCTCGCTGAGCCGGGGCAAGGTGCTGTCATGGACGCCCCGGCCGGGCGCAAAGCCGCGCATCGGGCCCGACGACTTCCTGCTCGCCGAAGAAATCATCCTCAAGGATCCGCGCTTCGTGGCCGCCCTGCGCAAGCGCGGCATCACCGACATGTCGATGGTGTGCGTCGATCCGTGGTCGACGGGAACCTTCGGCATTCCCGGCGAGAAGGAGAAGCGCCTGATCCAGAGCTTCGCCTGGGTCCGCAGCAAACCCTATGACAACCAATACGCCCATCCGATCGAAGGCCTGAGCGCGATCATCGACATCAATGCCGGCGAAGTGCTGAGCGTCGACGACCAGGGACCGTGGACCATCGGCATGAAGGACGGCAACTATGCCGCCCGCTTCCAGAAGACCTGGCGCCGGGACATCAAGCCGATCGACATCGTCCAGCCCGAGGGGCCGAGCTTCACCGTCACGGGAAACCTGGTCGAATGGTGCGGCTGGCGGTTCCGCGTCGGCTTCACGCCGCGCGAGGGCCTGGTCCTGCATGACCTCAAGATCAAGCAAGGCGAGGATGCCTGGCGGTCGCTGATCCGCCGTGCCGCCGTCGCCGAGATGATCGTGCCCTATGGGGCCCCGCATGGCGTGCATCCGCGCAAGAACGCCTTCGACTGCGGCGAATATGGCATCGGCGCGCTGGCCAACAGCCTCAAGCTCGGTTGCGACTGCCTGGGAACGATCCACTACTTCGATGCGGTGCTCAACACCACCGCCGGCTCGTCGATGACGATCGAGAACGCGGTGTGCCTGCACGAGGAGGATGCCGGCCTTCTGTGGAAACACACCGATTTCCGCACCCGCGAGAGCGACACCCGCCGCTCGCGCCGGCTGGTGATCTCCTTCATCTCGACGGTCGGCAACTATGAATACGCGTTCTACTGGAACCTCTATCTCGACGGCACGATCTCCCTCGATGTCCGCCTGACCGGCATCATCAACACCGCGGGCTCCGATCCCTCGCAAGGGGCGCGCTACAGCACCGAGATACTGCCGCAGGTCTATGGCCAGATTCACCAGCATCTGTTCTGCGCGCGGCTGGACATGGCGCTCGACGGGCCCGACAACACGGTGGTCGAGGTCAACACGGTGGTCGACGAGCCGGGGCCCGGCAATCCCTACAACAATTCGTTCCACGCCATCGAAACGCCGCTTCTCACCGAGAAGGCCGCGCGCCGGCGCGCCGAGCCCGACACGCATCGTTTCTGGAAGATCGTCAATCGCAGCAAGACCGGCAGCGCCGGCAAGCCGCGCGCCTACAAGCTGGTGGCGCACAGCGCCATCGCCGAATGCGGCGCCGCGGGCTCGCAGCTCGATCTGCGCGGCGGCTTCACCCGCAACCACATCTGGGTGACCCCGACTTCCAGGGAGGAGCGCTGGCCGGCCGGCGACTACGTCAATCAGAGCCAGCCGGGCGAAGGTCTGCCGCGCTGGACCGAGGCCGACCGCAAGGTGGCCGATCGCCCGATCACCGTGTGGCACACTTTCGGCCACCACCACATCGTGCGGCCGGAGGATTTTCCGGTTCAGCCGTCGGTCAGCTGCGGCTTCCTGCTGCAGCCGGCGGGTTTCTTCGACCGCAATCCGACGCTCGACGTGCCGCCGACGGAAAAGCGCAAGAGCTGCTGCGTGTAGGGTGACTTGAGGATCAGGCGAAGGTGAAGATCGGATGGCAATGAAGACAGGCTTGGTGTTTCATGAGCTCTATCTCTGGCATGACACAGGCTCGTGGCCCTTGGGCTACTCTCCGCCCGGCCTTGGGCTGGAGCCGCATTTCCATCCCGAATCGCCCGAGTCGAAGCGCCGCCTGCGGAATCTCCTCGAAGTGTCGGGCCTGCTCGATCACCTCGTGATGCTCAAGGCGAAGCCGGCGACGGTCGAACAGCTCCAGCGGTTCCACACGCCGGCCTATGTCAGCCGCGTGCGCAACATGAGCGACGGCACTGGCGGCGATGCGGGAGAGCTGACGCCCTTCGGGCGCGGCAGCTATGACATTGCGCTTCTGTCGGCGGGCGGCGTCATTCGCGCGGTCGAGGCCACGCTGTCGGGTGAGGTCGACAATGCCTATGCCTTCGTGCGTCCGCCCGGACATCATGCCGAAGCCGATCGCGGCCGCGGCTTCTGTCTGTTCGGCAATGTCGCCATCGCCGCCAAGCATGCGCGCGCCGAACTCGGCGTCAAGCGGATCGCCACCGTCGATTGGGACGTGCATCACGGCAACGGGACGCAAAGCGCCTTCTACGACGACCCGGACGTGCTGACGATCTCGCTGCACCAGAACCAGCTCTATCCGGTCGATTCCGGCAAGGTCGAGGAACGCGGCACCGGACGCGGCCTTGGCTACAATCTCAACATACCTTTGCCGCCGGGCTCGGGCTCAGGCGCCTACATCGCCGCTTTCGAGCGCGTCGTGCTGCCGGCCCTGCGGGCTTACGCGCCCGAGTTGATCCTGGTCTCCTCCGGTTTCGACGCCTGTGGCTTCGATCCGCTGGCCCGGATGATGCTGGACAGCGGAACCTATCGCACGCTGACCCGCATGATGAAGGAAGCGGCGGCCGAATTGTGCGGCGGGCGCCTCGTCCTGGCGCATGAGGGCGGCTATTCGGCGGTTTACGCGCCCTATTGCGGGCTGGCGGTGATGGAAGAGCTTTGCGAGCGCCGCAGCTCCGTCGGCGATCCCTTCATGGCTGCCGTCAGCAGCTGGGGGGAGCAGAATCTGCAGCCGCACCAGGAGCAGGCCATTGAACGGGCCGCGGCCAATCTCGCCGGCATTGCCCGGTGATAATCCGACGATAATGAAGAACGGAGGAGGGTGGAAATGAAGAAGAAGCTGACAATGTTGATGACGGGTGCGGCATGCCTCTTGGCCCTCGCCGCAGCGTCCGGGAATGCCGCGGCGCAAGGCACCCTGGTCTGGGGCACGCCGGCGGAGCTCGACGCGCTCGACCCGCATGCCATGGGCGGCTGGCTCGGCCGCGCCGTGACCAATCAGATCTATGAGAGCCTGCTCAAGGAGGATCTGACCGATCCCTCCGCCGCCAGCGTGAAGCTGGCGCCGGCCCTGGCCGAAAGCTGGACCGTTTCCGACGACGGCAAGGTATGGACGTTCGTCTTGCGTGACGGCGTCAAATTCCATGACGGCACGCCGTTCAATGCCGAAGCGGTGAAGTTCAATTTCGACCGGTTCCTCGACGAGAAGGCGCCGCAGTTCTATGCCAAGGCGAAGGGCTTCATGGCCGGGTTCACCGCGTGGATCGACAAGGTCGAGATCGTCGACCCGAAGACCATCCGCGTGACGCTGAAAAAGCCGAACTTCGAATGGTTCCAGAGCGGCCTGCAGAGCTATGGCCAGTTCCTCATCATGAGCCCGACAGCCATCCAGAAGCATGGCAACGAGAACATGGCGCTCAACCCGGTAGGAACCGGTCCCTTCAAATTCGTGACCCGCGAGCAGGGTGTGAAGATCGAGCTCGCCCGCAATGACGACTATTGGGGCACCAAGGCGAAGCTCGACGGCATCATCCTGCGTCCGCTCGAGGATCCGGCGACACGCGTCAACGCCTTGCTGGCCGGCGAGGTGAACATGATCACCACGCCGCCCTGGGACGAGATCGATTCGCTGAAGGCGGAAGGCTTCGTCCTCAGCACCAACATGAATGTGCCGTCGATCTGGTACATCCATCTCAACACGCGCAATCCGGCCCTCAAGGACGTCCGCGTCCGCCAGGCGATCAACTATGCGTTCAATCGCGAAGGCATGGCCAAGGAAGTCATGCGTGGCACCGCATCGCCCGCTTACGGCATGCTGTCACGCGGCACCTATGCCTTCGACGCCGCCGATACGACCTACAAGTACGATCCGGAGAAGGCCAAGAAGCTCCTCGCCGAAGCCGGCTACAAGGAAGGAACCGAATTGTCTTTCGAGATCCTCAAATACGGCCTGGGGGAAATGGCGGAGCAGTGGTTCCAGCGCGACATGAAGGCGGTCGGCATCAATGTGCAACTGGTGAAGAACGAGTGGGTCACCTACATGCACAACTGGGCCAAAGGCATGCCGGAAACGACGGCGATGAACGAAATGGGCTGGGGCACGTCGATCCCGTCGTGGACAGGCGTCGTCACGCGCTGCGACACGCTGCCGCCGGCCGGCACCAATTCCGGTTGGTATTGCAACCAGAAGGTCGATGAGCTGTTCGACAAGGCGCTGGCCGAGAAGGACCAGGCCGCGGCGACCAAATATTATCGCGAGGCCAACAAGATCATCATGGAAGATGCCGCCTTCGTGCCGATGTTCCACGATCAGCAGCCGGTATTCCTGGCGCCGTCGGTCAAAGGCTTCGTAAACCCGGCGCAGGACTGGTTCGACCTTTCGACCGTCTCCATCGAATAGGGCGGTCGTCGGGGCTGGCAGGTTTGGAGTAAGAACACTGGGATGAACCGGTTTTCCGCTCACGTCGGACGCAGGCTCATCGGCATCGTGCCCGTGCTCCTCGGCGCCTCGCTGATCGTCTTCCTGCTGTTGCATCTCGCTCCCGGCGATGCCGCGACGACCCTTCTTGGCCCCCTCGCCAGCGAGGAGGCCAAGGAGGCGTTGCGACGTGAGATGGGCCTCGACCAGCCGTTCTTCGTGCAATTCGGCCGCTGGCTCTGGACGGTGCTGGGTGGTGACTTCGGCATGTCGATCGCCGCCCGCCGACCGGTGATCGACGTCGTCATTCCGCGCTTCTGGAACACATTGCTTCTGGGCGGGACCAGTCTTCTCCTCGCCCTCGCGGTCGGGCTGCCGGTCGGCATTGCCGCGGCATCCCGGCCCGGCTCGATTCTGGACCGTGCCGCATCCGCGGTGATCGCGGTGATCGGCAGCATACCGCCCTTCTGGCTGGGGCTCGTGCTCGTGGCGTTCTTCGCCCTGCAATTGCGCTGGCTGCCGGCGACAGGCATGACGTCGGTCACCGGCACTGGCGGGCTCATCGACATATTGTGGCATCTGCCGCTGCCCACGATCGCCACCGCCGCCATCCCGGCGGCGGTCATCACGCGCATGGTGCGGGCGACCATGCTGGAAATACTGAGCGCCGACTACATCCAGGTGGCGCGCGCCAAGGGCATTCCGCGCCGCACGATCCTCTACCGGCATGCGCTGCGCAACGCCTTGCCGCCGATCGTCACCATCGTCGGTCTCCAGCTCGGCTACCTGATCGGCGGCGCGTTGTTCACCGAAGTGGTTTTCGCCTGGCCGGGCCTTGGGCAGCAGCTCTACTCCTCGATCGTCGCGCGCGACGTTCCGATGGTCCAGGCCGCGGTCCTGCTGATCGCGGCGAGCTTCGTCGTCATCAACGCCTTCGTCGACATCCTCAACCAGTTCCTCGATCCGAAGGGCAGTCATGGCTGAGGCGACCGAAACAACGGCAAGCCGCCTGCGCCGCCTCTTGTCGCGGCATTGGATGTTTGCTCTCGCTCTGGGCTTTCTTGCCGCTATCGCGCTGGCGGCCATCCTGGCGCCCTGGGTCAGCCCGCACGATCCGCTCGTCGATCTGGGGATAGGCCGCTCCGCGGGCATCGGGACGCCGGGCGCCTTGCTCGGAACCGACAATCAGGGCCGCGACATCCTTTCGCGCATCATCTGGGGCGGGCGCATCTCGCTGGTGGTGGCGCTCGTGCCGGTGCTCGTCTCGACCTTGATCAGCTTAGGGATAGGCATCGCCGCCGGCGTGCTGGGCGGCTGGACCGACTGGCTGATCATGCGCATCCTCGACATCTTCTTCGCCTTTCCCCTGGTGCTGCTGGCCATCGCCATCGCGGGCGTGCTGCAGCCGGGGCTCGCCACCGTGTTGATTTCGATCACCATCGTCCTGACACCCTATATCAGCCGGGTGGCGCGCACCGCGACCGGCATGGTCACTCAGCAGCTCTATATCGAAGCGGCCCGCGCCACCGGCGCGCCGCCTCGGGCGCTGGTCACCCGCTATATACTGCCGAACATGCTGACGCCGGTGCTGATCTATGCCACGACACTCGCCGGCCTGATGATCGTCGTCGGTTCCGGCATGAGCTTTCTCGGCCTCGGCGTGCAGCCGCCGACCGCCGACTGGGGCGCCATGGTGGGCGAGGGCGCGCCGGTGCTGCGCCGGGCGCCGCATGTGACCGTCCTGCCGGGACTCGCCATCGTCTTGACTTCGCTTGCCTTCAACGTCCTTGGCGACACGCTGCGCGACGCGCTCGATCCGAGGAGCGGAGGGCGCCATGGCTGACGATGTTGTCCTGGCGGTCGAGAATCTGACCACGCAATTCTTCCTGAAGGCCGGCAGGCTGGAGGCGGTGAACGATGTGAGCTTCACCGTCAAGGCGGGCCGCGTCTTGTGCATCGTGGGGGAATCGGGTTCGGGCAAGAGCGTGACGGCGCGCTCGATCATGCGTCTCATCGATCCTCCGGGCAGGATCACCGGCGGGCGGCTGCTGTTTCGCGGCCGTGACCTTCTCGGTCTCGACGAAAAGCAGATGGAAACGATCCGCGGCGACCGGCTCAGCATGATCTTCCAGAATCCGATGACCTCGCTGAACCCGGCCTTCTCCGTCGGCGAGCAGATCGCCGAGGGCATCATGTTGCACCGGAAGCAGAGCCGGACCGAGGCGCGCCGCCACGCCGAGCAGCTTCTCGACATGGTCGGCATCCCGGATGCTTCTCGACGTTACGACGATTATCCGCATCGCTTCAGCGGCGGCATGCGCCAGCGGATCCTCATTGCCGCGGCCATAGCCTGCAATCCCGACGTGCTGATCGCCGACGAGCCGACCACCGCGCTCGACGTGACCATCCAGGCCCAGATTCTGAAGCTGCTGAAGCGCCTGCAGGACGAATTGCGCAACGCCCTGATCCTCATCACCCATGATCTCGGCGTCGTGGCGGTGATCGCCGACGATGTCGCGGTGATGTATGCCGGGCGCATCGTCGAGCAGGCGCCGGTGGCGACCATCTTCGCCCATCCGGTTCATCCCTATACGAGGGGGCTCATCGCCGCGATGCGCAGCATCGAGACGGTGGGCGAACCGCTGGCGGCCATCAAGGGCATGCCGATGGTGCCGATCGACCGGCCGCCGGGCTGTGCCTTCGCCCCGCGTTGTTCCCGCCGGATCGATCGCTGCACGGTGGCCGACCCGGCGGTCGAGACGATCGCTCCCGATCATGCAGTCGCCTGCTTCCGGGCGCGCGAGCAGGAGGGAGGGTCGGCATGACGTCGCCATTGCTCGAGGCCCGCGATCTGGCGCGCCATTTTCCAGCCGGTTCCGGCTCGGCCGACGGCGCCGTGGTGCGCGCCGTCGACGGCATCAGCCTGTCGATCA
This sequence comes from uncultured Aestuariivirga sp., assembly GCA_964537655.1. Classification (GTDB taxonomy): domain Bacteria; phylum Pseudomonadota; class Alphaproteobacteria; order Rhizobiales; family Aestuariivirgaceae; genus Taklimakanibacter. Next base: position 11,003 of record CAZICN010000031.1, on the reverse strand, counting down.
TGCCAGGTGAGACGCTGGGCATCGTCGGCGAGAGCGGTTGCGGCAAGTCCACACTGGCGCGCCTGATCCTGCGGCTGGTCGAGCCGACGCAGGGCGAGCTCTTCTTCATGGGCCGGAATCTTCTGGAGCTCGATGCCGAAGCCATGCGCCAGGCACGCCGGCACGCGCAAATGGTGTTCCAGGATCCGCTCGCGTCTCTCAATCCGCGCCTGTCGGTCGGCGAGACGATCATGGATGCGTTGCGGTTTCACGGTATCGGCGAGCCTCGGGACTGGAAGCGCAGGACGCTCGAGCTGATGGAGCTGACCGGCCTTTCGGCCGACTATTTCGACCGCAAGCCGCACGAACTCAGCGGCGGCCAGAACCAGCGCATCGGCATCGCGCGGGCGCTCGTCGTCGAGCCGCGGCTGCTGGTGCTCGACGAGCCCGTCTCGGCGCTCGATGTCTCGGTGCAGGTCCAGATCCTCGAGCTCCTGCTCGCCATGCGGCAGCGCTTCCAGCTCACCTGCATGTTCATCTCGCACAATCTCTCCGTGGTGCGGCGCATGTCCGACCGCATCGCCGTGCTCTATCTCGGCCGGGTGATGGAGGTCGCGAGGGCCGAGGATCTGCTGGAGCGTCCGCTACACCCTTACACGCAGAGCCTGATCGCCGCCGTGCTGGTGGCTGATCCCGGCCATCGGCGCGTCGCCGACCTGCAAGGCCCGCGCGGCGAGCTGCCGAGTCCGATCGACCGGCAGCAAGGCTGCCGCTTCGCCAAGCGCTGTCCGCATGCCATGCCGGTCTGCTCGCAACGGGAGCCCGAATTGCTGGAAGTCGCCGCAGGCCGGCAGGTGGCCTGCTATCTGCATCAACCGACATCGTGAGAGGGAATGGGTTATGAGGATCGATGAATATGCCAAGCAGGATGCCGTGGCGCTCGCCGGCCTGGTTGACCGCCGCGAGGTGAGTCCCGACGAGCTTCTCACGGCGGCGCTCGCGGCAGCGGAGCGCGTGAATGGCGACGTGAACTGCGTGCTCGCTTTGCTCGTCGACCGGGCGCGCGATGCGATAAAAGCGGGCTTGCCCAAGGGGACGCTGACCGGCGTGCCCTTTCTCATCAAGGAATGCATGCTGCTCATGGAAGGGGCGCCTTACAGGCTGGGTTGCCGCCTGCTCGAGGGCTATGCATCGCCCAACGATACCGAGCTGATGATCCGCTTTCGCAATGCCGGTCTCGTCACCTTCGGCACGACCTCGACGCCGGAGACTGCCTACAGTCCCACGACCGAGCCGGTGATGTTCGGCCCTTGCCGCAATCCCTGGAACCTGGCGCATACGGCGGGCGGTTCGAGCGGCGGCGCGGCCGCGGCCGTCGCGGCCGGCATCGTCCCCGTGGCGCATGCCAATGACGGCGGCGGCTCGATCCGCATTCCCGCCGCCTGCTGCGGCGTCGTGGGCCTGAAGCCGACACGCCATCGCGTGCCCCAGGGGCCGAATTACGGGGAACTGCTGCAGGGGCTGTCCTGCGAGCTGGTGGTGAGCCGCAGCGTGCGCGATATGGCGGTGGTGCTGGATGCCGTGCAGGGTGCTGATCCCGGGGCCAAGAACGTCATCGCGCCGCCGCTCAGGCCTTATCGGGAGGAGATCCGCCAGGTACCGCGCAAGCTCAGGATCGCGTTGATGGATGAATCATTCTCCGGTACCCGGGTCGATGCCGAGCTGGCGCAGGCCGCGCGTGAGGTGGGCAAGGCCTGCGAGGCTCTTGGCCATGAGGTCACGCCGGCGCGCCTCGCCATAGATTGGGAGCGTTTCTTCCGCGCCACCCATGTGGTCTGGACCGCAAATGTCGCGGCGATCGTCGACGGGCTTGGCGCGGCGACAGGCCGGGCGGTGACCGAGGACATTCTGGAAGCGGCGACCTGGGCCTGTTACCAGGAGGGCAAGCGCTGGAAGGCGACCGACCTCATCGCCGCCCTCGACGACTTCAACGTCATTTCCCGCGACGTCGGCCGATTCTTCCTGGGGTGCGACCTGTTGCTGACGCCGACCTTGGCGCGGCTTCCGCTGAAGCTCGGCGAACTCGACCAGAACCGCGCCGGCATCACGGCACGGGACTGGACGTTCGGCGTGTTCGACTGGTGCAATTTCACGCCGTTGTTCAACACGACAGGACAGCCGGCCATCAGCCTGCCGCTTGCCATGTCCAAGTCGGGCCTGCCGATCGGCATTCAGTTCGTCGGGCATATGAATGACGAGGCAAGCCTGCTGCGCATCGCCGCCGAACTCGAAAAGGCCATGCCCTGGCACGACAGGCAGCCCAGGACGCACGCGGCGATGCATTGAGAGCATCGCTCGACGATCGCGCTGCGACATCTAAGCGACACCCGCCTTGCTGATCCGTAGCGGCGTGGTACCGAGCTTGTCGGAGAGGTCGCGCGCCGAGGCGATCAGCGTCTCGCGATAGCGCTGGTAGTTGCGCGTCGCATCCTCGCGCGGCGCGATCAGGCACAGGGTGGCCACGCAGGTCGTGCCGTTCTGATGGACGGGGGCGGCGAAGCAATGCGTGAAGTTGTCGGCAAGTGAATCGAAGGAATAGAACTGCTCGGCGCGGGCGCGCGCGACATCGGCCAGGAATCTTTCGGGCGCCAGGTGCTTGCCGTTCGGCAGGGTGAAGTCGCCCTCCGGGATGAAGGAGAGGATCTCGGCATCGTTCATATGGGAGACGAGGAGCCGGCCCGACGCCGTCCAGGTGATCGGGATGCGTTCGCCGACATCAGAGCTGATCCGGAACGGGCGCACGCCCTCGCGCATCATGGCGACCGTGTATTTGTTGCCGTCCAGCATGCAGAGCTGCGAGGTCTCATGCGTGACCTGGGCCAGGTGGTCGAGATAGGCCTTGCATTCACGGGTTAGATCGAACTGCGTCTGGTAGGCGAGACCGAGAAAATAGAGCGTGCGCCCGAGGAAGACGCGGCCCTCCTTGTCGGCATATTCGAGCATGCCGGATTTGAGCAGCAGGTTGATGAGCTCATAGGTCGTCGATTTCGGGGCGCCGATGCCGGTGGCGATCACGTTGGGTCGCGCCGGGCGCCGCCGCTTGCGCAGGAAGTCGAGGATCTCGACCGCCCTGTCGAGCCCGCGCATCCGCCGGCTGACCTCGATTTCCATCACTGTCTCTGCGGTCATCGTCGTTCTCCACGAGATACGCTGTTTTGGGCTTTGGTCCTGTTACCCGGCTCTGGGGAGGACGATAACGTCTTCTTTCCATTATACCGATAGTAGTTCCACTATAGCGGAAAAACTTCCCCGGGAGGAAGAAGATGTTGAAATCTCGGATCGCTTATTCTGTTACTCCTCCTTCTTCTTTCTGGCCGGGAATCACGACGCCGATGAATGATCATGCCAAGACCCCCGCCGCCCCCGGCATTGACGATGCCGAGACGGCAAAGCTCCTCTCGCTCCTCGTTTCGGTGCCGAGCGTCAACATCGCCTTCCGCCAGCCGGGCGATCCCGACGACTGGTTCAACGAGGCGAGGCTGGGCGCCGTCGTGGCCGACTGGCTGCGCGGCATAGGCGTCGAGGTCGAGGTCGATCTCGTGGCGCCGGAACGGCCCAATGTGATCGCCCGCCTCAAGGGAAAGGGCAGGGGCCGGAGCATGATCTGGGAGGGTCATCTCGACACGGTCCAGGTCACGGGCATGGACGAACCGTTCACCCCGCGCATCGCCAGTGGCAAACTTTTCGGGAGAGGCGCTGTCGACGACAAGGCCTGCCTTGCCGCCTTCATGCTGGCATTACGCGATCTGGCGCGTGATCCGCCGCCCGGCGATGTGACATTCCTCGCCGCCTCCGATGAGGAGTTCAGCTTCACCGGCATCACCCACCATATGGAGCGTGGCGAGCGCTTCGACATGGGTATCGCCGGCGAGCCGACCGAATTGCGCGTGGTGCGCGCCTGCAAGGGCTGCGTCAGGTGGTATGTCGAGGTTCAGGGTCGCGCGGCCCATTCGGCCAAACCGCATGAAGGCGTCGACGCCGTGAAGGCGGCGCGTAAACTTCTCGACATGTTCGAAGACGAGATGCGCCGGCGAACCGAAATCCACCCGCTATTGGGGCCTTCGACCCTGACATGCACGGCCTTCGAGGCGGGCGAGGGGGCGAACACCGTTCCGTCGCGGGCGCGGCTGCGTTTCGACTATCGTTATCTTCCGAGCGAGGACGGGGGAGACGTGTGGCGCGGCTTCGAGAAGATGGCCTCGGACTTTGCCGCGACCTCGCCCGGCGTCCGCATCGTCACCGAGGCGCCCTTCATCGATTCATCCGCCATGGATGTGCCCGCGGATGCGGCGATCGTGACGCTATTTTCTTCGGTCTGTGCAAGTCATGGCATCGACCCGATGCCCGAAGGTGTTCCCTATGGATCGGATTCGACCAAGATGGTGGATTGCGGCGTTCCAACCATCGTCTTCGGGCCGGGCAGCATCGCGCAGGCGCATGCTCTCGATGAGCATGTCGAGATTGCGCAAGTGACCAAGGCGGCGCGCATGCTCGCCGACTGCGCGCGCCGCACCGGCAAGGATTGAATCTAGTTCTCAGAGGGCGCGACCAGCCATTGAATTGATTCGCACTTCTGCGCGACGCGTCGGGGCACGATGGCAGCACCCTGTTGGGCGAGGTCAGGCCTTCTCGTCGCCCAGATTGATGGTGTGTGTGCCTTCGATGACGGTAAACTTGAAGCCGCCAACTTGCTTTCCCTTGATCAGGGGAACGAGCCCATTCTTCGCGGAGGTCCAGGCCTTGCCCTTCTCTTCGGCTTCTTCCTTGCGTTTCTTGTCGATCTCGGAAAGCGCGTAGGTAAATATGATCGTGTATTTGTCGCTGTCTTTGCGCGAATCGATGATCCATTCGACCGTGTCCCGATCCGGGTTGCCGTGCTTGCCGTCGGCGGAAAGAACATAGGTGTCGGCGGTCAGCTTCTTGAAGAACGCCGCTTCCGTATTCCTGTCGCTGCCATGGTGCGGCACCTTGAGAATATGGAAATGCGCCTTGCCGTTCTTGAGCAATCCCGCTTCATCCAGGCCAGCGAGGACCTTGTCGCCGCGTGCATCGCCGGTGAGCAGCATGGTCTTGTTGCCGAGGCTCAGGACGCAAACGATGCTGGACAGGTTGGGAATGCTCTTATCGGCATAGGCCGCCAGGACATCCTTGACGGCGAGTCCTTCCTTCTTGAGGAATGTGTCGAACTCCGCCTGCAGCGCGTCAAGCTCGGCCTTGAGGGGGCCGGTGATGCGAATGCCCAGGTCCTCCAGCACCACTGGGGCCTTGGTCAGATGCGAGGCGATGAGGGTGGCGGTGCCCTTGTCGGTCTTGAACGGCGCATTCAAGGCCCCGGTGGCATTGTCGTCCCGCAATTTCTGCCAGGAATCGCGCAATGAGCGGCCTTGCGCGTGACCCGCGAGAATGAGCGACACGTCATGGGCGACATGTTCACCCTCGTCCCTTCCGAGCCTGGCGCTCGCGGTTGCGGTGATTGTCCTCTGGGTTTCCGGCGTCGGCTCGCCGGATGCCGTGAGCGAAGCCTGGATCTTCTTGTAGAGCGCATCCTGGCTGTCATTGAGGATATCGTTGAAGGCGTTGTGCCAGAGCCTCAGCACCCGGATGGGGCGTTCATTGCCGGCGATGCCGTCGGCCACTTCCCGGGCAAGCTTGTTGAACAGCTCATCGACGCCCGATATGTGGTCCGCATCGACATGGCTGACGGCCACGAACTCGATGGTGAGCTGCTTGCCCTTGGCGATCTCCTTCAGCCGCGGGGCCAGGGTATTCTTGAAGACGCCTCGGGGACCACCATCGATGACAGCCAGCCTGCGCTTGCCGCCGCCCGTCCAGTGGAGGAGCAGGCAGTCGCCTTCCTTGGCCGGCAGCACTTCGAGCGAGAACAGCATCTGTCAGTCCTCCGTGATTGGGCCTCATACCGATTGCAGCGCACGCAGCACGTCGACCAGCCCGTGGCCCTGGAAATGGCGCTCACGTTCGAGGTCGGTCGCCGATCTGCACAATATGTCCTTGATGCGCCGGGGATTGCCGATCAGCTCGCGGTAGCGGGCGAGCAGGATGGCCGCGGCACCGCTCACCATGGGTGCCGCCATGCTGGTGCCGGTCAGCTCGTCGAACTGCCCGTCCGGTATCGGCGCCTTGATCTTTTCGCCGGGAGCCACGACGTCGGGCTTCATGCGGCCGTCGCCGGTTGGCCCGCGCCCGGAAAAATAGCTGACGCCATAGGTGTGGGGCTTCGATTTGTGCGTGGACCCGACAGTGATCACTTCGCGGGAGTTGCCGGGATCGGTGATGGAGGAGGAGAGGAACTGGCTGAAGCCACCCTCCCGCTCCTGCCAGCCGAAATTGCCGGCGGCGGCCACCACGACCACGCCCGAGCCGACCAGCTTGTCGCAGGCGACGCAGACCGGCGTCGAACCGCATCCGTAGTTGCGCACGTCATGCGGGATCGACAGGCTGATATTGACGCCGTGGATCTGCAGTCCGGCCTGGGCCTGCCGGGTGTTGAGATATTGAATGAATTCGAGCGCGGCGATGAGCGAGAACTCGGTGATCTTGGCAATCGACCGGCCGCCGCCTTTCGCCGCTTCGGCCTGGCTGGCGCGCGGCGTGACCCGGAAGTCATAGAGGGCAATGTCGGGACAGGCCCCGACGATGTCTTCTTCCTCCCAATCCGCGCCGATGATCCCGGCGACATGCGTGCCGTGGTTGGATTCGGGTGTTGGCGCGGTGTCCGGCTTGAGCTCCACCAGTTTCTCAACCAGGCTCCAATCAGGCTTCAGTTGCCGGTTCAGCGATTCCGCAATCAATTTGAGTATGCCCTCGACTTCCTTTTTGGAGGGCGTCAGTTCCTTGCCCTTGCCGGTCCCCTGGCTCAGCCTGGTGAAGCTTGCGGCCGCTGCTTCCATGCCGCCGGATTCGAGCAGGTCGAAGGTGACGATCTTGTCGATCTCGGTGAAGTCATAAACCCCACGGATCCGGTGGGCCGTCCCGTCCGGCTTGCCGTCTGCGTTGCGTTGACGGAACGCCGGATGGCGGACATCCACGCCGGAATCGATGACAGCCCAGGCAATCTTGCTGCAATCGACATTGAAGAGGGTCTGGGCCGCGTCCGCCTTGATGGTCGCCTTGGCATCCAGGACGGCGAGGTCGGCCGTCCGGTCGAGGAATATGCGCTGTATCGGATTGGGCGGTAGTCCCGAAGCCGCTCGTCTCGCGCCTGGATTTGTGATCCGCCAGGCGACATGGGATTCGAGCATTCCGGACAGAGGCTCGTCGAAGGCGGCTCGGGCGTGCTCGGCGATGGCCTTCTTGACGGCCGTGTCATTGAGCCACCCGGCGATCTCCCTGGGCGCCAGCGGAGCATTGGGCTCCGGCCGCTCCGGAAACGCTTTCAGGGCGCCCTTCCGGATGGCGAAGAACATGCCGGTCAGGATGATGGCCGGCATGGCCTCGTTGATCTTTGCGCCGGCCTTCGACTCCGCCGGCAAGGCGGATTCCTTCATACTGAGATTCTGGTCGATGGCGTCGGACAGGGCTTTGGTCTTGTCGATGCGTTGGATTTTCGCAAGCAGGTCGAGCCCAAGCTCCGCCCACCAGGAGGTCAGCGGCAGCAGCACCGAGATCAGATCGTCGAAGTCGATTGTCGCGGCGAGATATGAATCGAGCGGCGATACGCCGGGAAGGCCCTGCGATGCCTTGCCCTGCCGCTCACGGCTTTCCATGAGCATCCGGTGCAGCAGCTTGCCAAGGTCGTAGGTATTGGTGTCATCGGCCGGCGCGACGAGCACCTGCATCCGCGCATCCGGATTCTCCGCAAATCGAAACCATATATCGGCGACCACGCCGCCGCCGCCGGCGAAGAGCCGCGACTTTGCGCCCGGCATCAATCCATAAAGAATAAAATCGACGATTTCGCGGTAGATGGGGAACCTGGCAACACCAGGTTCGGAACGGGCACTCTTGACCATCGTGCATCTGCCTCATCAGTGAGGTTCGTTCGCCGCAACGCGTGTCAGACAATAACCAAATTTACGCAATGTCAACAGAGGCGTGGTCGTAGGTGCAAAGCGACCTGCCTGCCTTGTCGGAAAACCACTCGCAAGCCGACGAGTATGAACGGTGTTTCAGGCAGACGGGGTGGAGGCTATAAGCTTCCGCTTTCGGGCCGTCACGGAGGAGCATTTGCAGAAGTTCACAGTTCTGGCGGGACACGGTGCCGCCGTGCCCGTGCGCGCGAAGGATGACGTCACCGTCGTCAATGTGAGCGGCACCCAGGTCGTCGATTTCTGGTGCCTGCCCGACTCATCGCCGCAGGAATACCTCTCCCTCGAACATTGCCGGGAAGTGCTGGGCAAGATCTATTTCGCGCCAGGCGATGTCCTGGTCTCGGACCTCTATGTGCCGATCTTCGATTATGTTTCGGATACGACCGGCGGACTGCATGACACGCTGATCGCGCCCTGCAATCCCGAAATGTATCGGAAGTTCGGCCGCGGCGGCGATCATCCGAGCTGTGCGGGCAACTTCTGGACAGCGGTCAGGGCGGCGGGACTCGCCATCCCCTTCGTGCCGTCACCCTGGAACCTCTTCATGCGGGCCAGGGTGAAGGAGGATGGCGCCATAGAATATGCCCGGCCACCCTACATTCCCGATGGCCGTGTCACACTGCGCATGCGGCGCGACGCGACGATCATCGTCTCGGCCTGTCCCGATGACTGCTACCCGACCAATGGCGGCGATGGCAGTCCGCGCGATTTCACGATCGAGGTCAGGCGTAGCTGAGTGGCATTATATATGTGTCGCCGTGCCGCCAGCCACGCTCGCCACGGTGACCTTGACGCCGAGCGAGCGTAGCGCCGCCAGGTCCTCGGGCCTCGCCCCGTCATCGGTGATGACTTCCGAGATCGCCGAAATATCGCAGAAGGCCGAGAAGGAGGGCGCCCGGAATTTCGTGCTGTCGATCAGGAGGATGGCGCGCCGCGCCGCCTGAATCATCGCCCGCTTGAGGGCGGCGACTTCGAGCGAGGCGTCGGTGAGGATGCGTCCGGTGATGGCATAGGCGCCGACCAGGCAGACATCGGCATGGATGGTGCCGAAGAAGCTCTGACCCGGCTCGCCGACCATCATGCGCGAACCGGTGCGCACCGCGCCGCCGGGCACGATGACCCGCCAGTCGGGGCATTCGGCGCACAGGCTCGCGGTCTCTATGCTGTTGGTCACCGCCGTCAGCGGAATCTGGCGCTCGGCCGTCGCCCTCACCGCCTCCAGCACCGTCGAGCCCGTGTCGAAGATGACGCTTTCGCGCGGATTGAGGCGCAAGGCCGCCAGGGCGCCAATGGCGCGCTTCTGCGGATGCTGGAGCTGCGCATTGAGCGAGGGCTCGTGCTCGAAGGTTGCCTGCAGCGGCGGGACAAGCAGCGCGCCGCCATGGGTGCGTTCGAGATAGCCGCCTTCGGTGAGCTGCTCGAGATCGCGCCGGATCGTCGAGGCCGATGCGCCGATGGCTTCCGAAAGCTCGAGGATCGAGGCCGCGCCATCGCGGCGCAGGCGATCGAGGATCATCGCCCGGCGTTTCGCCGGGATGATCTCAACCCGTTTTGACGGAGCTTCCATCGCGTGTTCCTGTCGACGTGATCTTGAGCGCCGGCGCTTGCCGGCCCAGCATCAGAAGGCATCCGCCGGTAAAACTGTCACCGAGACCAACGGTCGCGGCGGGATGCTCGAGATAGGGCGAGGCGCAGCAGATGAAGGACCATTGACCGTGCCGCGCCAGCAAGGGAAAGGGCGGTTCGGTGAAAATGGCGCGCCTGTCGATCGCTTGCGGAAAGGCGGGAACGCCCCGACTGGCGCGCGTGCCGGCGAGGAGGCAGCCCATCATCAGGGCCTGGCGCTCCTCATCCGCATCCGAAAGCGTGACCGATGCCGCCCAGTGATCGGCATGCACACAGACGCGTGTGAGGCCGAGCCTGTCGCCGAGATCGCACATGGCGCGTACGAGATCGTAACCCGCGGGCGCGAGCTGGTCGAACTCGGAATGGCTCATGCCGATCGAGGTAATGCTGCCCTCGAGCCGTTCGATCACCCGATCGCGATGCTTGGGCGTATCATAACCCGCAAGCTCGAGGTGAATGATCCTGAGCCCGGCGTCGCGCCATTGCCGTGTCATGCGCGTGACCTGCCCGACCTCGGCGTCGATCTCATCATAGGGGACGCTGTTGAAGCCTGAGATCAGTCCGGCGCCCGCCTCATGGGCGAACGCTATGCTCAAGGCCTCGAACTCGACGTCATGCTCGAGACCGGGATCATGGAAGCGTACGATGATGCGCGACGATCGCCCGGGTATCGTGTCGCCGATCGCGCGCCCGGCGGTGTATTCGATGATGAAGATTTCCGGCTGCCGCGGCCCGCGCGGGGTGACTTCGGCGGCGCGCATCGCCTTGCCGTGCTCGGCGATCAGGATATCGGCATGCACCTGCGCGAGCTTGTGGACGCTCCGGTCTTCGAGCGCGATCAGGGCAGGCGCGCCGATCGCCGCGAGCGACCAGGCCGCTTGCGGGCCGGTGCCACCAAGCGCATAGGCGATCGGCACATTCTGTCCAAGCCAGGCGGGGCCGTCCGCCCAGTCGACCCGTACTTCGCCGCCGATGCCGCGCCCGGCGCGTTCCTTGATCATGGTGGCGAAATCCCGCGCTTCCCCTGGCGCCGTCGGCGCGAAGAGCGGACCGAGATCATGCGCGAAGATGCGGGCATCGACGCAGGCGCTCAGACCGAACAGCATGAGGGGGGCGGAAGCGGCGATGCGCGGAATGTCCGCGATGAGGTCCTCATAGAGACCGCTCCAGTCCGTTGCCCGCGCCATGATTCCCAACCTTTCCAGGCAGCTACCGCATAGGCGATCAAATACGGGAAATTGTCAACAGGTTTGGCATTTTTTGGAACGCCGCCGAAATCTAGTTTTCTCA
>CAZICN010000030.1:10434-25913 GCA_964537655.1 uncultured Aestuariivirga sp. | reverse complement strand
TGGGCAGGATGATGAGAACGTCGATGGTGTTGAACTGGCGATCGATCACGGCGCCGTCGCCGATGTAGCAGCCGAGCCGCAGATAACCCTTGATGAGGGGCGGCAGCAGGCGCAAGGCCCGCTTGGCGTCGACCTTGTCAGGGGTGAGGATGTTCATCTCGACCTTGCGCGAAGCCAGCGCGCTCACTTGCCACTCGGGAGGTGCGGCGGAATTCTGCGCCATGAAGCTCAGCGACATCGCATGATGGGCGGGATCGGTGCCCTCGAGGCTGGCGCAGCCCAGCATCACGTCGAGATCATAGAGCCGCACATAATTCCAGATGCCCTGCCAGAGCAATTCGACAACCGGCTTGGTGCGGTAGGGCTTGAGGACGCAGGAGCGTCCCAATTCGAGGAATTTAAGCGCGCCGTGGCGCTGGATCAGCGGCGCAATGTCGAATTCATCCTGCGTGTAGAAGCCGCCGGTGCGTTCGGCGACAGATTGCCTGAGAAGCCGATAGGTGCCGACAACCTCACCGTCGGCGACGCGGATTTCATCAGGCCCGACCGCCACACCCTTGCGCACCACGAGAAGATGATCGCAGATCGCATCATAGCGGTCGGCGTCGCGCCGGCTCGCCCGCGCCTTGGCGTCGGGTTTCGCCTCGAGCTCTTCATAGAAGACGCGGTAGCGCAGATGCTGGGCGGCGTCGACGTCGACCGCGCCGTCGGCGAGCCTGACCGTCAGGTCGGCTTTCGTGCCGAGAACGAACCCCGGAACGATGTCCTCGCGCCCCGCCGCCCCACCGCGGGGGCGAGGCGCTAGTGAAGATACGGACATCAAGCCCTGCCTCCGCAAACCGGCCCGTCGCCGGCACCCGCACAGTGCCACATACCGGCCGACAAAGAAAGTTCGGCGCTCGCCACAAAGGGCAAGCTTCCCGTCCGTCAGGCGGCCGGCCGGCGCAGCGTCAGCGCGGCAATAGCCTCATCGAGATCCTGGCGATCGAAGGGTTTCGCCATGTGCCCGCTCATCCCCGCCGCCAGGCATTCAGCCTGATCGGCGGCGCTGGCATTGGCGGTGAGCGCCAAAATGGGAATGTCGGGCACCAAGTCGCCCTGGCGCAGCAACCGGGCCGTCGCGAGGCCGTCGAGCTCCGGCATCTGCACATCCATGATGATGAGATCGGGCCTGGCGCCCTTGGCGATATAGTCGAGCACCGCCTTGCCATTGGTCACATGATGGACGGAGTGGTTCGACTTCTCGAGCAACGTGCGGGTGAGCAGCGCATTGACCGGATTGTCCTCGGCGAGAAGGATGTTGAGATGCGGAGCCGTCTTCCGGGTCGAGGTCATGCGTCGCAGATCGCTGACGGCGCTGGCGATGGTCTGGTCGTCGCTCTGCACGAGCTGGCGCAGCAAGGTCGAGCGGCGCAAAGGCTTGAGCAGATAGCCCGAGAAGGGCGGCTCGAGGAATTCGCGCAAGGCGCGGCGCTCTTCCGCCTGCAGGAGGATGAAGACCGGCTTGCCGGTCGGACGCTTGCGCTCCTGCGCGGCCCGCCACACCGCCAGCGTCGCCGCATAGCTCGAATCGCAAATGAGGCCGTTGGTGGAATGCGGCCGGCGCAGCGCCTGGCGCAAGCCCGCTTCGCTCGCCACCCGCTTCGCCGCCGCTCCCATGCCTTTGAGCGTCGCCTCGAGGCTTTCAAGCGTCGGGCCGGGCGGCAGGGCGAGTTCATAGACGCGTCCCTTCAGGGGCGTGACCGCCGCTTCGTTGCGCACGCTGACACAGGGCAATGTCACCCGGAAGAGCGATCCCTTGCCGCGCTCGCTCGTCACGGTAATCGAGCCGCCCATGCTCTGCGCCAGATTGCGCGAGATCGAGAGGCCGAGGCCGGTGCCGCCGAAGCGGCGCGCCGTATCGCGGCCGGCCTGCGTGAATTCCTCGAAGATGCGCGACTGTTCTTCGGGCGTCATGCCGATGCCGGTGTCGGCGATCTCGACTATGAAATTGATCTGCTCGGCATCCTCTTCGCAAGGCGCTGCGGTCAGCGTAAGCGCCACACCACCCTGTTCGGTGAATTTGATGGCATTGCCGGCGAGATTGAGGAAGATCTGGCGCAGACGCAACTCTCCGACAAGGATGCGCGGCGGCAGACTCTGCAGCGCCGAGCAGGTGATCTCGATGCCCTTGGCATGGGCGCGCGGCGCCAGGAGCTCGGTCACGCTTTCGGCGAGGACCACGGGATCGATCCAGTCGGGGGCCAAGGCGACGCGGCCCGATTCGATCTTGGAGATATCGAGGATTTCGTCGATGATCGAGAGGAGCGAGCGCGCCGAGGCATCGACCGCGCCGGCATAGTTGCGCTGCTCGGGGTTGAGATCGGTATCGAGCAGGAGCCCGTTCATGCCGATGATGCCGTTCATCGGCGTGCGGATTTCATGGCTTGTGGCGGCGAGGAAACGGCTCTTCGCCTGATTGGCGGCCTCGGCCTCGGCGCGAGCCTGCTGCAATGTGTTGAGCACCGCTTCGACATTCTGACGGCGCCGGTCGGAGGCACGCCGGCCGAAATAGACGGCAATGGCGATCACGGCGGTGAAGAAGAGGCCGAGCGGCCAGACGGCCCGGGTGAGTCCGTCCTGGCCGAAGATCAGGTAAAGGCAGAAGATCAGGCCAAGCGCTGCAAGCAGCGCGCCGCATGCAAACTGCCAGGGGCTGAACCGGATACCGGGTTCAACCAATGCGGCGAGCGCCGCGGTGGGAGCCGCGGAGCGATCGGGTGAACCATCCTGTTGCCGGGTAGACTCCATAAGGGCCTGCCGCTTTATCATTCTGACGCCTGTTAAGCATGTAGATCGCACAGGCGTGTTAGGAAATGCCTACCGGCTCAAATGAGAGTCAATAAAGGGTAAACTTGCAACAAAGGCGTGCTGGCCCAGGTTCCTGTTCAAGCATATTTCGGCGCACGGCGCGCGACAGGTGACGACTGGATGATCGACGTATTGGTCTGCGCGTAGGGAAGCAGACGGTCGATGACGCGCTCGAGATCCTCGATCCGGGCGACGAAAACCTTGGCGATGAAGCAATCATCGCCGGTCACGCGGTCGCATTCGACGATCTCGGGGATTTCCGTCAGCATGGCGGCGACGCGCGGCAGTTCCCCCATCGCGGGACGGATGCGGACATAGGCGCCGACGGCGAGGCCCAGCACGTCGCGATCAAGCTTCACCGTGAAGCCTGCAATGACACCCAGGTCCTCGAGGCGGCGCATGCGGTCCGAGGCGCTCTGTGGCGACATGCCGAGAAGGCGGGCGAGGTCGGCCATCGAGATGCGGGCATTCTCGTCGAGGGCGCGCAGGATCTGATGGTCCGCCGCGTCGAGTTCGATTCTGGGCATCCTTCGGTTGTTCTTCAATTTTACCTCCGAATACCTGTCATTCTATCACTTGCTGCGGATTATTTCAGTCAAATTTTGGCTCAATCCCTTCATTCTGGCGGGCATGAGTCTCAGACCGGCGTCCCTGCCGCCCCATGTCTATTTCCTGGTGAGCGCGGTGTTCCACTATCTCGGCCCGTCTTTCGCCGTGCTGCTCTTTGAGGAAGTCTCCCCGCTCGGCGTCGCCTGGCTGCGCATCGCCTCGGCCGCCCTCATCTTCGCCTTGTGGGTGAGGCCATGGCGAACCCTCGCAGGGGCCATCCCGCCGGCGCGCCATCTCATCCTGGTGCTCGGCATCATCCTCGCGCTCATGAATATCTGCTTCTATCTGGCGATCGACCGGCTGCCTCTCGCGACCGTCGCCGCCATCGAATTCGCCGCCACCATTGCCGTCGCCTTCATCGGCTTGCGGTCATGGCGCAATCTCGCGGCCCTCGGCCTCGCCATCGCCGGCGCGTTCCTCCTCATCGGCTTCCAGACTACGGGTGACGTGATCGGCATCGGCTTCGCCATCGCCAATGCCGTCCTGTTCGCGCTCTATGTCATCGTCGGCCACGCCATCGCGCGGCAAGGCGGGGCGTCCGGCGTCACGCGCCTTGGGGCCGCCATGGCGGTCGCCTTCCTCGTGGCTTTGCCTTTCGGCCTCGCCGATGTCGCCGCCGTCGCCACCTCTCCCCTGCTCATCCTGGCTGGCATCGGCGTCGGCATCTCGTCCTCCGTCATTCCCTATATCTGCGACCAATTGGCGATGGCGCGGCTGCCGCGCGCGAGCTTCGCCTTGATGCTGACGCTGCTGCCGGCAATCGCCGCGGTGACGGGTGCGCTGGTGCTGCGCCAGATACCCTCTGCCCCCGATCTCGCCGGCATTTTCCTGGTGGTCGCGGGTGTCGGCCTGCACCGGCCATCGGAGATCGAGGCCGAGCCTGACGAAGGTCCGCGCTATACAGAATAGACCGAGAATATTCGATAGGGGCCCGGCTCGGAATTTCTGAATGAGCCGTTCTTCAAATGGAAAACTGCTTCATCAAGCGATGCGAGCAAGCAATGCCGATTGACTTCATGCTCCACCGCCAGGCTGTTGCAAGAGAGCGGAGAGCATTCCGGACCGGCACCCGCCGAGAAAGAAACGACATCGAACCCCTCAAGATACTTCACCTGCGGCATCTGGATGTTGGTTGCGAAGGGAAGGCCGCTCGTCTGCACGGCTTCTTCATTGCCGTCATCATCGAACTGCTTTTCATAGGTTTCGTAATAGAAGAATTTGGCGTCGCTGAGATCGATCGCTTTCTCAGATGCAACCTGTCGAATGATATCGATCTGGTCGAAGAACCAGAATCCATTGTGCTTCCACGCGCTATAGTAGTCCGTGAAGCTGGGCGACACACATCCGCTGACGGAATAGATATCCTCCACGCCGGCCGCGGCAAGCCAATCGGGACGGTCTTCTACAAATTTTGCCATATATCCGGCAGGGATCATAACCTGCGCTCCACGCTGACTGTTCTTGACCCTGAAGCGGGCATTGTCCGCCCTTGTGACCGCGGACACGGCCATTTGGTTGGCGCTCATTGCTGGCGAAACGCGTGCAGGACCTGGTCCGACAGGGGTTTCAGCAGGTAGGAAAGCACCGTCCGCTCTTCCGTCGCAATGAAGGTTTCGACCGGCATGCCGGGCAGGAGCTTGACCATGCCCAGCTTGTCGAGCTGATCGGCAGAAATGTCGATACGGGCCGTGTAGTAGCTGAGCCCGGTCCTCTCGTCTTCCAGCACATCGGCCGAAACGCGCGCGAGCCGGCCATCGATCTCCGGCGTCGTGCGCTGGTTGAAGGTCGAGAAGCGCAAGGCGACTTTCTGCCCGACGAGAACACGATCGACCTCTCCCGGCGCAATTCTGGCGTCCACTGCCAGTGCCGTCGAAGAAGGAATGATCAACATCAACGTCTCGGCCGCCTGCACGACACCGCCAATTGTGTGCACGGTCAGCTCTTGAACCGTCCCGGACTGCGGCGCCGTGATGGCGAGCCTGTCCAACTGGTCCCGGGCGGCGGTCCTGCGTTCGGCAAGCTCGGAGAGCTTGGTTCTGAGGTCGGCGAGCTGAGCGCCGACTTCCGAGCGCAGCTTCTGATCGATCTGGATGATCTCCAGCTCCATCTCGGCAATCTTGCCCTTGGCCTCCGCCGTGCCGGCGACAAGCTGGGCGCGTTCGCCATCGAGACGCGCCGCGGTTCGTTCGAGGTCAGTCAGGCGCGAGAGCGTCATCAGACCCTGTCGGTAGAGTTGCTGCGTGCCGGCCAGCTCCTTGGCGACAAGCACGATTTCACGCTCCTTGGCCGCGGCCTGCGCGGTCAGCCCCTCGACCTCCTGCCCCAGCTGAGCGATACGCTCGCGCAGGAGCCGCTTCTGGCCGATCCGCTCAGCTTTTCGCAGTTCAAACAAGGTCTGCTCGCCGGACAGAATTTTCTTGAGGTCCGGCTCATGCGCCCGCGAGGTGAGCTCCGCCGGAAAGGTGACTTGCTCCGTTCCTTCGCTCTCCGCCTCCAGACGCGCTTTTCTGGCCGTCAACTCGTCGAGGCCGCCCAGAATGATCTCGAGGTTGGCCCGCGTCTGGGTGCCATCGAGGGCGATCAGAAGGTCTCCGGCCGCGACCTTGTCGCCTTCAGTGACGCGCAGCTCCTTCACGACACCACCGGTCGGGTGCTGCACCTTCTTGACGTTGTTTTCGACGACGAGGGTTCCGGGCGCAATGACCGCCCCGGCCAGCTTGGTCACGACCGCCCAGCTGCCCATCCCCCCCAACAAGAGGACCACGACCGCGAGGCCGAGCCTGATGTGCCGGCCTATGGACGCATCGCCTGCATCCGGGAAAGAAGACGACTTCAAGATCTCCCTCCCACGACTGCGACAGCCGCGGGCCGGCGGACCCGCTGCAACACATCGGCCTTGGGACCGAAGGCCTGGACTCGGCCTTCGGCCAGCACAAGCAGCATGTCGACCGCAGAAAGAACGTTCGGCCGATGAGCGATGACAATAGCCACGCCGGAACGCTCCCGGACGCCCAGAATTGCCCGCGTGAGCGCTTCCTCTCCCTCGGTGTCGAGATTCGAGTTTGGCTCGTCGAGAACCACCAGAAACGGATCCTGATAAAGGGCCCGGGCGAGAGCGATGCGTTGCCGCTGACCGGCGGAAAGCAATGCGCCAGCCTCACCAATGCGCGTCTCATAGCCGGCCGGGAACCGCAATATCATCTCATGCACGCCCGCCGCCCTTGCTGCCGAAATAATGTCCTCCGCGGCAGAGTCTGGCGCGAAGCGCGAGATGTTCTCCGCAATGGAGCCCTCGAAGAGCTGAACTTCCTGAGGCAGGTAACCAATGCTGTCGCCGAGAGTCTTCGGAGGCCAAAGCTTCAGGGCCGCACCATCGAGACAGATCTTCCCGCCAGCCAGAGGCCAGGCACCGACCAGGGCGCGCGCAAGCGATGACTTGCCCGAGGCACTCGGGCCGATGATGCCCAGCGCGGTACCCGCCGGAATGACAAAACTCACATCGGCGATCACGGGCGCCGCCGCGCCCGGCGGTGAAACGCTCGCATTCTCGACCGAAACATTCGAGGACGGCCTGGGCAGGGAAAGTTGCAGGGATTGCGTCGGCAAACCCTCGAGCACCTGGTTGAGCCGCTTCGCGCCCTGGCGTGCCGCCTGGAATGCACGCCAGTTCGCTATTGCAAGTTCTACCGGCGCCAGGGCCCGGGCGCTCAGGATCGAACCGGCTATGATGACGCCCGCCGTCGCATGCCCGTAGATGACGAGATAGGCGCCGACGGCAAGAACGGCCGATTGCAGCATCATGCGCAGCGCCTTCGATAGCGCGCCAAATCCTCCGCTGATGTCATGCGCCTGTTCCTGGGCATGGAGGAATTGGAGGTTGAATCTCTCCCATACGGCCAGGAGCCGCTCCTTCATCGCCATCGCCGTGGCGGCTTCCGCATTGCGCCGGCAGGCTTGTGTCCACGCGTCACGCTGGCTGGCGCAAAGCGTGGCCTCCGCCGCCGGCTTGCGTGTCATGAATTCGGTGACGAGGGTCAGCGCGAGCAGAATGAGCGCCCCGATGCTGGCGGTAACGCCGATCCAGAAATGCAGGGCAAAGCAGAAAGCCAGATATGCCGGTATCCAGGGGAGATCGAACAGGGCCAGCAATCCGCCACCCGAAACGAAGGACCGGATATGATCGAGATCGCGCATCGGCAGCAGCCCATCTCCACCGCTCCTCGCGGCGCCTGGAGGGTACAGGATGGAACCAAAAATGCGTGTGCCGAGCGATCGATTGAACGAATTGGCGACACGGACGAGGATACGGGATCGAATGACGTCCAGCAGCGCCTGAGAACCGAAAAGCACGGAAGCGAGCAAGGCGAGCGCCACCAGGGTCGGTATGCTGCCGCTGGGCAGAACGCGGTCGTAAACCTCGAGCATGAACATCGCGCCCGTCAGCATGAGGATGTTGATGATGCCGCTGAAGAACGCGACCCACAGAAGCGGCGCCCTGAAGCGAGCAAAGGCCCGGCGCAACTCGGAAGCGGGTGGAGCCATTAGCTGGAGCATGGATGTTTCAAGCTTTGGTCCGGCAGCAATCGACGCGATTGCGACGAGCCGGCGATTGTAGCTTCCAAGACTACATGATCGGTTAACGGCGCTGCGCCGGCCCTAGATCTCGTCCGGGAAATCCGGGCCATTCAATCAAGAGGGGCCCGGAAGGGGCGAGGAATGCCTGGCAGGCGCTTCCGGGACGAGCCGAAACTCGATTGGCGGAGCCGTCCAATCGAAGGGCGCTTTGGGCATTTCGGGGACGCAGGCCGTGAGCAAGGCCTGTCCATGGGCATTGCGAATTTCAAAAACGAACCCGGACCGCTCCATGCTCGCGCAGTCCACCCACTGATCTATAGGAATCCAGTCAAGCATTTGAGCCTCTGTCGTAATTTTTTTCCTTTAGAGCGCTTCCCGCCAAAGTTGCTCGACTTTGGCGGTAGGAAGCGCTCCTAAGCGAGCAAGGAGTCCCTGTCCCCGGAAGTGAGCCAATTCTCGTGGAAGATGGGCCAATTCGCATGGTGATCGGCATAAGAAGGCAGTGGCATCAGATCTTTCCCCCCCGACTTGCCGGCTCCCGTCGACGCGCTCGCCGCCCCCAGAGACATCAGGCCATCGCTGAACTGAAGAACCTCGACGCCGAGGAGGGTGTCCTTCCCGTCGGGAGAGCCAGCACGCAGATCCGTTATCGTCCACGAGCCATCGACGTTCTTGGCCCAGTTATAGTCGGCAGACGCGCCGGCGAAAACTGCCGTGTCGGTCCCTGCGTCGCCACTGAGGTAATCGGCGCCCGCTCCGCCGAACAGCGCATCGTTGCCTCCCGCGCCGTACAGCTTGTCATCGCCGGCGCCGCCGGCCAGCGCATTGACGGAGTTGTTTCCGGTGAGCGTGTCTGCAAAGTCGCTGCCGGTCAGGTTCTCGATGCCGGCGTATGAGTCGCGATAGGCGTCACCTTTGTTTTTCGAAGTGGAACTCAGATTGGCGATCACTCCGGACGTTGCATTCGCGTAGCTGGCCGTATCGGTCCCAGCCCCGCCATCCAATGTGTCATTGCCGGCACCGCCGATGAGCACGTCATTGCCGTCCCCACCGAGAAGCTTGTCATTGCCTATGCCGCCGTCGAGTGTGTCGGCGCCGGCGTAACCGTAGAGCGTATCGGCGCCCGCAAGGCCGGAAATGGTGTCATCCAGCCCAGCGCCCTTCAGGGTGTTGTTGGCAGAGGTGCCGGTCAGCGTCAGTCCCGTCGTCGAAGGCGGCGGTGGGGGCGGGGGCGGCGGTCCGGGATTAACCAGGACTTCCGCCAGCGTGTACATCCTGTCGCTGAACTGGAACTGCTCGATATTCCAGGCAATGTCCGAACCGTCGGACGCCCCGCTCCTCGTGTCCACGACGCTCAAGGAACCGTCGGCAAGCTGTGTCACCTGATACTGTGAACGTGCGCCGCTGAAGACGGCCGTATCGCTGTCCGCGCCCCCTTGCAATGTGTCGTTGCCCGCGTCGCCGACGAGCCTGTCGTTGCCGGCGCCGCCATCCAGCAGGTTGTTTCCTGCATTGCCCGTGAGCAGATCGGCAGCCGAACCGCCTATGGCATTCTCGATCAGGGATCGCAGATCGCCATTGTAGAGGAGACTGTTTGCGATATTGCCGGCGGCCAGCTTCGATCCATCGTAGTGGAGGAGCGCCAGCTGCGCGACCGACGCCGTCGACCACTGTCCCGGCCGCAGATCGATGGTGAGGCTCGTTCCATAGTTGGAAAAATCATACGTGTCGGTTCCGCCGCCATCCCAGATGGTGAGGAAAATCTTGTTGACGGCCGGCGTGCCCTGGCCAACCCCATTGATGAACATCTCGCCGGTCAAGGCGCTCCAGCTGTAGGTGGAGTTGCCGCTGTTTGAATTGAAATTGGCGCCGTACATTTTCTGCAGCGCCGCAATGTCGTACATCATCAGCGACTGCGGATAGTTTCCGGACTTGTTCGTATAGCCGCCGCTCGTCGACTGGCCGATATAGGAGCGGTAGCTCATGACCGAGTATTCCAGCGAGTCCCGGTCGAGCGGCATCGCCGCAAATGAACCCTCGGCCTCGTGCAAATGCTTCAATCCCAGGCCATGACCGAGTTCGTGGAGAAAGGTAGTGTAGGCGTAGTTGCCGAGAACGGGATTGTCGTAATAGCCCTTTGAATTGTTGAACCAGGCGTCGCCGCCCTCGGCCAGGGTTGTCGGATAATAGGCCCAGGCCGTGCCGGGCTTGTCCGACTCAGCCAGCCTGAAATCGGCGTGCTGGCTCGAGGTTTCGGTGATTTCCTGGAAGGTGAGGTTGGCGACCGCGGCATAGTCGGCGAGGACCGCGCGGGCCGTGTCCCTCTGCGCGGCGTTCAGCGCCTCGAAACCATTGAGCTGTTCACCGGAGCCGTAGCCGGAGCCATAAAAGGACGCATCGGTCGGGAAACTGAAGGTGAAACTGCTCACGGCCCATTTGGTGCCGGACAGGACCCCATCAATATAGGCATTGCCGGTGGGAGCAATCGTACTCGTGGCAGGCATCCGACGCGTCTCCTCAAAGCAGAACAGCACTGTCATGCGATTGCACGCAGGCTTTCCTCAGCGTCAAAAGACTTATCCGGCGCGACTATAGGTTGCCTTAAGTGAAAGGATACAATTGTAAGAAATCGATGAAATTGCCGGAAAAGCAACGACAACGACGCGACAGGGCGGTGCCGATCAAGCCGCCTGGCGGAAGGCGGCGAGCTTCTGGCGGTAGCTCAGCGCTTCGACGATATGGAGGCGGCCGATCCGTTCCTCGCCATCGAGATCGGCAAGCGTGCGCGCCACACGCAGCACGCGGTGATAGCCGCGCGCCGACAGCATCATCGCCTCCGAGGCATCCTGCAGGATGCGCAGGCCCGGCTCGTCAGGCCTGGCAATCTCATCGAGGATGGCGCCATCGGCCGCGGCGTTGGTGGTGAGATGTGGATGGCCCAGCGAGGCAAATCTTTCGCGCTGACGCTGGCGCGCTCTGGCAACGCGCGCGCCCACTTCGACGCTGCCCTCCTGGGGTGGAGGCCGCGTCAGGTCGGCGGCGCGCACGGCGCCCAGTTCGATCTGGATATCGAGCCGGTCGAGCAGCGGACCCGACAGCCTCCCCTGATAATCGCCGGCACAGCGCGGGCCCTTGCGGCAGACATGGCCGGGCTCGCCCGCCATGCCGCATTTGCAGACGCGCGTTGCCTTCTTGCCATACGGGCCTAAATCATTGAAAACGCTCAAACCTGTCTCCTACGAGCGCGAGCCCCAGACCCTTGGCCAGCATCTCAAGAAAAGGCGCCTGGAGCTGGGTCTTCACCAGCGAGACGTACAGGCGCGGTTCAACTTAGACAAGGAAACCTACGCCAATTGGGAGAAAGGCCGCTGCTATCCCGCTATGAGGCACTGGCCGTCCATTATTGCCTTCCTCCAATTTGATCCTCATGGCGAACCGCGGTCGATTGGTGACGCGCTCAAAGCATACCGGCGGCGGCGCGGGCTCTCCCGGAAGGCGCTGGCGGCGATGATACCCTGCGATGAGGCGACGCTCTGGAATTGGGAGGATGGTCGCCGGACACCCGCTGGCGCGACTGCGGCGAGGGTGGCGAACGTCCTGAAACAATTAGCAAACGGATGAAGACAACCGGGAAAGCGCAGCCTCCGCCTCCGTGATAATGCGCTTCACGAGCGCACCGGCCGGCACGATGTCGTGCACGAGGCCGGCCGATTGGCCGGCATAGAGGCATGTGGCCTCGATCTCGCCCTCGGCACCTGGCTTGGGCGAGTCAAAGCTATAGCGTTGCAGGGGCGTCCCGCCGGACTGCCGGGCCAACACTTTACCCTCGTCCGGCCGCTGCCCCGACGGCGGGCGCCCGGCGGCGTCCCACCGGTCGAAGGTGCTGTTCCGCAGCGCGCGGTGCGGGGCGTGCGGCCACCCAAGATCGAATAGTTCAGTATAGACAGTATCGGTCTCGCGCGCTGCGACGATCCGGCGTTTCCAGTCCTCATGCGCGTAGCCTTCGGGCGTCGCTAGGAATCGAGTGCCGATCCAGACACCGGCCCCGCCGAGCGCCAGCACCGCGGCGAGGCCCCGCCCGTCGGCGATTCCGCCCGCGGCGATCACCGGCAGCGGCGTCACCGCATCGACAACAGCCGGCAGCAGCACCATCGTGCCAACCGTGCTCCAGACATGACCTCCAGCCTCCACTCCCTGTGCACAGATCGCATCCGCCCCCAGGTCGGCCGCGCGCTTGGCCTCATCAGCCGATCCAACGGTGACGATGGTCTTGACCTTTGCGGTGCGCAGCCGTGGGAAATAGGCGGTGGGATCACCCCAGAACAGCGAGATTACGGGCGCGCCAGCCTCGATGCATTGTGCAAGCCGCGTGTGCTGGTCCCATTGCAGCGCAAGGTTGACCGCGAATGGTCGCGCGGTGCGCCGCGTGATCTCCGCGATCTCTGCGACCATCGTGGCCGGCTCATGCCACGAGACGCCCTGCATGCCGAGACCGCCGGCCTCGCAGACCGCACAGATGAGGTCGGCGGTCACCGCACCGCCCATGGGCGCTTGCGCAATCGGGCAATCGATCCCAAACGCTCTCGTGAATGAAGTCTCGATCATGGTCCGCTCTCCCCAGTGTGGCCTGAGATGGTATCAGCTCTACGTCTTCGCGCCCGGCCCATGCGAAGACTTACAATTTTTTCTTTGCGCACGCGGCCGTTCGATCTTTCTCGTATCGCCTCCGAGCGGCCGCCCAACTTACACCCTATTCCTACCATGATCGACCGCCAGTGATCGTGAGCCAGCGGATCGATATTGCCTCCAGCCCGGTCGTCAGGACCTATCAGGCTCTCTACAAACCTGTGTTTTGCATCTCCATGC
The DNA here is from genome assembly GCA_964537655.1 of uncultured Aestuariivirga sp. GTDB lineage: Bacteria > Pseudomonadota > Alphaproteobacteria > Rhizobiales > Aestuariivirgaceae > Taklimakanibacter. Next base: position 13,013 of record CAZICN010000030.1, on the reverse strand, counting down.
GAAAATTCAACCGATTAATCAAATGGTTGATTGCGTAAGCGCATGTCTGCAAACATCAGCGGAAAGCGGCTATGGAACGCACCACGTAGAACGCCGTTGGCGCGCAGGAGCACGATGTCCGACGGAAGGGCTCCAACCTGTGACTTCGGCTCTTGCCGATGATAGTGTGCGGGAAGTTGGAGATTGCCCGTGGCACGCAGGCTAGCCGCTATCCTTGCCGCCGACGTTGTCGGCTACTCGGCGCTGATGGCAGAGGATGAGGCCGCTACACTCGCGGCCCTGCAAGCGCATCGCGCTGAAGTGTTCGATCCGGCGATCGCCCGCCACGGTGGTCGAGTCGTCAAGCTGATGGGCGACGGCGTGCTGGTCGAGTTCGGCTCTGTGGTGGATGCGGTCGAAAGCGCGATCGAGATTCAGTCGACCATAGCCAAGGACTCGGCGGACAAACTGAAGCTGCGCATAGGCATCAACCTCGGCGACGTGATCATCGAGGGTGACGACATCTATGGCAGCGGGGTCAATGTCGCGGCGCGCCTCGAGCAGCTCGCGGAGGCAAGCGGTATCTGTATCTCGGCGATTGTCCACGAGAGCATCGGCCACCGACTTGGCACCTGTTTTGTTGAGGCCGGCGAGCATCAGTTGAAGAACATCGCCCGACCGGCAAGAATTTTCCGATGGAGCCCGCAGGTTGCGGCGGATGACGAAATGACCACAGCTTCGTTCCACTTGCCCGACCGCCCGTCGATCGCGGTGCTGCCTTTCACCAACATGTCCGGGGATCCGGACCAGGAATATTTCTCCGACGGCGTGGCGGAGGACGTTATTACCGAGCTGTCGCGTTTTTCCGAGCTGTTCGTCATTGCGCGCAACTCGTCCTTCACATTCAAGGGGCGGACCGTTGACATCAAGGAAGCAGCACGCAAGCTCGGCGTGCAATACATCGTGGAAGGCAGCGTCCGCAAGGCGGGTAACCGGGTGCGGATTACCGCACAGCTGATCGATGCCGCCGCCGGCACTCATCTCTGGGCCGACCGCTACGACCGGCTGCTCGAGGATATTTTCGAGGTTCAGGACGATGTCGTGCATGCGATCGTCGCGGTCTTGCCGGGGCGGATCGCCGAGGCCGGCGCTGAACTGAGCCGGCGCAAGCCTCCCGAAAGCCTGACTGCTTTCGACTACCTTCTGCGTGGCAACCATGTGCTGGCGCGGCGCGGCGACAGTATCCGCAAAGCATTGGAGTACTACCACGCCGCAATTGCAATCGACCCTGATTTCGCCGCCGCCTTCGCCGGCATCGCCATCGCCGAGGGTCTGTCGGTCTGGGACCTCTCGACCTACAACGACAGCCCCCTCGAACGCGCCTACGCAGCAGCGAAACGGGCACTGGAACTCGACCCAAGCGACTACCGGTCGCACGCCGCTTATGGCTCAGCCATGCGTCAGCTCGGCAAGCACGTCATCGCCCGCCAGCATCTACAGCAGGCGATGGCGCTTAATCCCAACAGCACATCGGTGCTGGGCGACTGGGCGATGCTGCAAGCCTATACCGGCGACCCGAAGGGCGCGATCGAGACTTACCACCGGGCGGTTCGTCTCGACCCGTTCAGCCAGGAAAACGTGAGAAAGGAGGTTCTGGCGGAAGCCTACTACATGCTCGGCAAGTACCGGGAATCGATCGAAGTTCTAGATTCGATGCTGAAGCTACCGATTTTTTACGTCCATCAGCAGATCGCCATTGCCTATGCCCAGCTCGGAGAGAGGGAAGCCTGCGAGTGCCATTTGGCGCGGTACCGAGCGTCGTTGCCGCCAAGCTATGATGAGCGACTTCTGTACGAGAGCCATATCCGCCTCTGTGAGCGCGAAGAGGATCGCGAGCATTGGCGCCGAGGGTATCGGTTAATCGGTTTGGACGTCTGATCCAGCCGCGAACTCCGATAGCCTGCATTTCAGCTGCATGCAGGTGTGCAAACCCAATGCGCGCGAAATCATCGAAGAGGAAAGCCCCAAGAGGGCTTCATTTGCAAGGATGGCGGAAAGCGTGAGCGCCGGGCGATCCATGATGAAACGCTTCGCATGATCACAACCTTCCTGACGAAGGCGTTGCTCGAGAAATGAAGTCACGCTGCCTGGCGGAAGGCGGCAAACTTTTCTCACGGGCTGTCTTCATGGTGACCCATAGCGAGCTCGATCTTGAGCGGTCCGCCGCAGTTATCGCAAGTCATCGGTGGAATATCGGAAATTGGATAGTCAGCGCCGACCATCCCGATCAACTGCTCAAGCTCGAAGACGTAGAAGTGCCGGCAGCTTTCATTCTTGCAGGAAGCTTCCAATTGCATGCCACGCGCCCGCACGGCGCCAAGGGTCCAGTCGCTCACAGGCCAGCTCCGCTCCATTCAAATGAACCATGCGAGGCCGTCATCAAGATCACGCCGCCTGACGGAAGGCAGCGAGCTTCTGGCGGTAGCTCAACGCCTCGACGATATGGAGGCGGCCGATCCGTTCCTCGCCATCGAGATCGGCGAGGGTGCGCGCCACACGCAGCACGCGGTGATAGCCGCGCGCCGACAGCATCATCGCCT
>CAZICN010000030.1:0-10334 GCA_964537655.1 uncultured Aestuariivirga sp. | reverse complement strand
AGCGCGGGCCCTTGCGGCAGACATGGCCGGGCTCGCCCGCCATGCCGCATTTGCACGGATTCATCGCGGCGACGAGTTGGAAGCGGGCCGGATAGGTGACGTGATAATTGGCGCGGGCCACTTGCGTCTCGCCCGTCTCCAGCGGCTGGCGCAGGGCCTCGAGGACGCGCGGCTGGAATTCCGGCAATTCGTCGAGGAACAGGACGCCATGGTGGCTGAGCGAAATCTCGCCGGGCCGCGCCTTCAGCCCGCCGCCGACCAGTGCGGGCATGCTGGCCGAATGATGCGGCGAGCGGAAGGGGCGCTTGCGGGATACCTTGCCTTCCGGCAATTCACCGGCAAGGGAGGCGATCATGCTCGCCTCCAGCATCTCGCGCGCATCCATGGGCGGCAGGATCGAGGGCAGGCGCTGCGCCAGCATGGATTTGCCCGCCCCGGGCGGGCCCACCATCAGCAGATGATGGCCGCCGGCCGCCGCCACTTCGAGCGCCCGCTTCGCAGCCTCCTGACCCTTGATGTCCTTCAGATCCGGAAGCCTGCTCATGTCCTCGGCGAGGCCGGGCTTCGGCCGCGACAGGATCTGCGTGCCCTTCACATGATTGAGTATCTGGATGATCGTCTGTGGGCTGAGGATATCGACGTCATCCCCGGCCCAGGCGGCTTCCGGGCCGCAGGCCCTGGGGCAGATGAGGCCGAGGCCCCTTCCATTGGCGGCAATCGCCGCGGGCAGTGCCCCGGTGACGGCGCCCAATGCGCCATCGAGGCCCATCTCGCCGATCACGACATAGCGGTTGAGGAAATCCTGCGGCAGGACGCCCAGCGCCGAAAGCACGGCGAGCGCGATGGGGAGATCATAGTGGCTGCCTTCCTTGGGGAGGTCGGCCGGGGAGAGATTGACGGCGAGCCGCTTGCCCGGCAGCGCCAGGCCCACGGCAAAGAGCGCCGCCCTGACCCGCTCGCGGCTTTCCACCACCGCCTTGTCGGCGAGGCCCACAATATTGAACTGGACCTGGCCCGACAGGAACTGGGCCTGGACATCGACCGGCACAGCCTCGATGCCCTGGAAGGCGACCGTCGTTGCATGCGCCGTCATGAAAGCCCCTCAGTCCAAACTATCACAGCGTAAACCGCTGTGATAAGAAGATCAAGAACATTAAGTGAACGACTAGTTACTCCTTGATTTCTACCGCATGCGGTATACCTTATGAGGTTAGAAATATGATCCGGCCCGCCAAGATACTGCAGGCCGCCTTCTACCTCTCCGCGACTGGGAACCGCCCGGTGCGGGAATGGCTGATGGAGCTTTCAGCGGCGGATCGAAAGACGATTGGCGAGGACATCGCAACATTGGAATTTTGCTGGCCAGTCGGCATGCCCAAATGTTCGGCAATGAAAGGCGTGAAGGGGCTTTACGAGATTCGGTCCCAAATTTCGTCAGGCCGGATCGCGCGAGTGTTCTTCGTCCTGGCCGGCGATCGGATGGTGCTTTTGCATGGCTTCATCAAGAAAACACAGAAGACGCCAGACAAAGAACTGAAATTGGCTGTAGCCCGCATGAAGGATGTGCAACGCCATGAGTAACAAGAACCCGCATATCGGCGAAAGCTTCGACAGCTTCCTGCGCGACGAAGGCATCTATGAAGACGTTACCGCGACCGCGATCAAGCGGACCATCGCGCTGCAGATCGCGCATGAAATGGCAGTGCAGAAAATTTCCAAATCCGAAATGGCGCGCCGGATGAGGACGAGCATCACTCAATTGGGCCGCCTTCTCGATCCCGACAATGACCGCGTCCAGCTCGATACGTTGGTCAAGGCAGCATCGGCGGTGGGAAAGAATCTGGCGGTGAGCTTGGTGTAGGCGCTCAGCGCTTCACTTCGATCGCATACCAGATGAGCGCCGCAATATCCGCCCCGCCGAAGCGCTTCACTGATTCTTAGTCAATCGAAGCACCAGCATCCTCAAAGATTGTACGAGTGATGTCGTGTGCGACCGAGAAGCTACTGAATGCCTTTCGCACAGCAATCATCAGCGCCCCCAACAAAACAAGCAGCAGCATGGCCTGTACAAAGGCAATCAACTTCCCGAAGTTTGAGAAGGTATGCATCACAGAGTAAATCGATGTGCCGACAAGCATAAGGAAGTAGATTGAAACTAGTGGGAGATTTGCAAAATTTACTCGTCGCTTCTTTTGTTCAGCCAACGCCTCCCACACAAGCAAAGTTGCTCCAGCTATTTTATTGATCTTGCTTTCCAAAGCACGTTTATAGCCGCCCAGCCAAAAGACGTTGTGATATTGCAAGACTGCATAGATGAAGACCGCTACAAACAGGAACGGAAGCACAAGAAAAACCTCGTTCAGTTTCTGATTTAGGCCAAACGCCGCCCCTGCACCGACAATCGTCAAACCAAAGCCGACAATTTTGTCGTTCTGGCTTTCAATCGTTCGAACGTCCGTACACACGCGCTCGTACTCTTTGAGAAGCACAGTTAGGGCTCTTTCCTCGGCGGAGGTAACCTTTGGCATGATCTTAAGCTATGTAGGCGCCCATCACCCGACGAGCCGGCGCTATCACATGAAACCGATAGCGGTCAGATATCATCGCTGACAGACACGTTTCTTCCCTCACGGAAGCTAAGCACAAAATTGAGCCAATGGATAGCGCGGGCCACATAGAAACCCGAGAAAGACTTGGGGCTCCAGGTGGACCCGTTGCACTTCAGATCGCTCGTGAGATGGCGACCGAGAGTATCTCAAACCAAAAGCAGCTCGCCGCATGAAGTATCACCCAGCTTGGCCGTCTGTTGGCAAAAAGTCCGGTAAATCTCGTCTGGGGCCGCAGACTCGGATCAGCGCTTCGCCTCGATCGCATCCCAGATCAGCGCCGCGATATCCGCCCCGCCAAAGCGCTTCACTTGCCGGATCCCAGTTGGCGACGTCACATTGATCTCGGTCAGCCAGTCGCCGATCACATCGATGCCAACAAAGATGAGGCCGCGTTTCCTGAGATCGGGCCCCAGCCTCTCGCAGATCTCGCGCTCGCGCCTTGTCAGCTCGGTCGGCTCGGCCTTGCCGCCGACATGCATGTTGGAGCGGTTCTCATTCGCCGCCGGCACGCGGTTGATGGCGCCGGCGAACTCGCCGTCGACGAGAATGATGCGCTTGTCGCCCTTGCGCACATCGGGAAGATAACGCTGCGCGATGAAGGGCTCGCGGAAGCTCTGGGTGAACAATTCGACGAGCGAGCCGAAATTCTGGTCCTCGCCGGCGAGACGGAAGACGCCGGCGCCGCCATTGCCGTAGAGCGGCTTCAGGATGATCTCACCATGTTCCTTGCGGAATTCGAGCAGCTCCTTCGGGTCGCGGGTGACGAGCGTAGGCGGCATCAGGTCGGCGAACTCCATCACATAGAGCTTCTCCGGCGCGTTGCGTACTTCCTTCGGATCGTTCACCACCAGGGTCTTCGGATGAATCTGCTCCAGCATGTGGGTGATGGTGATGTAGTTCATGTCGAAGGGCGGGTCCTGGCGCATATGCACCACATCGAAGCTGCCGAGATCGACGCGGGTCTGCTTGCCGAGCGTGAAATGATTGCCCTTCTCGTCGCGCACCGCGATCGGATGGCCGGTGGCGAACAATGTCTTGCCGTTCAGGGCCAGGGCCTTCGGATGATAGTAGAAGAGGCTATGCCCACGCGATTGCGCCTCGAGCATGATGGCGAAAGTCGAATCGCCCGTGATGTCGATGCTCTCGATCGGATCCATCTGCACGGCGACACGGAGCTTCATGTTCAGTCTTCCACGGTGAAGGCGTTGGGGATGTGTTTGGGCCACTGGTAGGGGGAGACCGCGACGATGTCAAAGCGGCAGATGCCGAGTGCCGCCTTTGGATCCTTCGCCATCCAGATGCGCGCCGCAGCGGCGATGCGGCGCGACTGGAACGAGGTCACCGCCTCGACGGCCCGGTCGGCATCCGCCCTCACCTTCACCTCGATGAAAGCCGTCACCTCGCCCCGGCGCATGATGAGATCGACCTCGCCCGGGCCCGATTTGAAGCGGCGCGCCAGCAGGCGATAGCCCTTGAGACGCAAGGCCAGCTCCGCCAGCCTCTCGGCCCAGCGGCCGCGGCGCTCATTTCGTCGTCTTGTCTTTGAGGGCAAGGAGGCGGGCATAGAGGTCTCTCTTAGCGAGGCCGAAGCGATGGGCAATCTCGGCCGCGGCTTTGGCGGTGGGCATGGTGGCCGCGGCGTCGAGCAAGGCCCTGTCGATCTCGGCAGGATCGGGCGGCGCCTCCTCGCCCGGCGGTGACACCACCACAGTGATCTCGCCCTTGATCGTGTCGCGCTCAGCGAGACGGGCGGCCACATCGGACGCCGGCCCCCGCACCGCCTCCTCATAGAGCTTGGTCAATTCGCGCGTCACCGCCACATCGCGCGGGCCCAGCATCTCGGCGATGTCGGCAAGGGCCGATACGACCCGGCGCGGACTCTCGAAAAAGATGAGCGTCGCCGGCACCGCCTTGAGAGACAGCAGCATCTTCCGGCGCTCGCCCGGCTTTTCCGGCAGGAAGCCCGCGAACATGAAACGGTCGGAGGGAAGGCCCGACAGTGTCAGCGCCGCCAGAGGCGCCGAGGCGCCCGGCAGGACATGAAGCGGCAGGCCTTCCGCGATGACGGCGCAAGCGAGCTTGTAGCCCGGATCGGAGACCAGCGGCGTTCCCGCATCGCTCACCAGGACGAGGGCCTTGCCGGCCTTGAGTTCTTCCAGGATGCGGGGTCGCAGTTTCGCCGCATTATGATCATGATAGGGGAGGAGCCTGGTGCTAATGCCGTATCGATGGAGCAGCTTCGCCGTGACCCGAGTGTCCTCGCACAGAATTGCGTCCGCCGCGGCCAGCGCGTTAACCGCCCTTAACGATATGTCGGCAAGATGACCAATGGGTGTTGCCGTCACATGGAGGCCGGGCGCCAGGCTTTCGGCCTCGAAGACGACCCCTTTTATGGTATAGCGGCGGCTGGCCGGGGACTTTGTGGACATGGGTGGAGTTGCGGACCTTGAACGGACAGAGTGAATCTATAGCGCCTCGTGACGGCCTGTGGCAGTGGCGCTTCGTGCTTCTCGGGCTGGTTTCTTTGCTCCTGGCAGCCTGCACCTCCTCGAAAATGAGCGACATGTTCAATGACGCCGGGGTCAAAGGCGAACAGCTGACCAAGCAGGCGGCGAGCGGGCGCAAGGTGGCGCTGCTCCTGCCGCTCTCGGCACCCGGCGAAACCAAGCGCGTCGCCCAGGCGATGAAGCAGGCGGCCGAGCTCGCCTTGACCGACATGGGGGGATCGGGCGTCACGCTCCTCACCAAGGATTCAGGCGGCTCCGCCGGCGCGGCTCAGGCCGCCGCCCAGGCCGCCCTCGATGAAGGGGCCGAACTCATCATCGGTCCCCTGCTCGCGCCCGAGGTCCAGGCGGTCAAGACCGCGGTCCAGGGCCGCGCCAATATCATCGCCTTCTCCTCCGCCAGCAGCGTCGCCGGGCAAGGCACCTATCTCATGAGCTTCCTCCCCGAAGAGGAAGTGGCGAATGTGGTGCGCTATGCGGCCTCGCAGGGCAAGCGCAGCGTCGCCCTGCTCTATCCGCAGACGCAGTATGGCAGCAATGTCCAGGCCGCCCTCGACCGCTCGGCCAGCGCCAGCGGCGTCCAGATCGCCGCGGCCCAGCCCTATGCGCGCGGCCAGTCGAGCACTGCCGCCGCCCAGCGCATCGCCCAGGATGTGAATGACGCGAGCCGCGGCGTCGATGCGCTCCTCATCCCGGAAGGCGGCGAGGCGCTCAGGGCGCTCAGCGGCGCCCTCGAGCAGAACGGCATCACGCCGCAAAAGGTCACGATCCTCGGCACCGGCCTGTGGGACGACAATGTCACGCGCACCACGCCGATCGCGCAGGGCGGCTGGTATGCCGGCGTGTCGCCCGACATGGTGCAGCGCTTCAACAGCAAATATTCGAGCGTCTACGGATCGAACCCGCCACGCATCGCGAGCCTTGCCTATGATGCGGTGAGCCTCGCCGCAGGCCTCGCCCGCAACGGCGACTTCTCGTCCGCAGCGATCACCAACAGCGCCGGTTTCCAGGGCCAGAACGGGCTGTTTCGCTTCCGCCCGAACGGGCTCATCGAGCGCGGCCTGTCGATCCTCGAAATGACGCCGAATGGTCCGGAAGTGGTGGCGCAGTCGCCGAACCGCTTCGGCGTAGGATTTTAGATCACCGGGAGACGCGATCTCACCCTTCTATTCGAACATGCCCTTCGGCGTCTCACCCTTGAGGAAGGGCTCGATGAAGGCGTGCAGCACGTCCGGCTGGTTGATGACGGCGGTGTGCGACGTCGCCGGCAGGACGGCGAGGCGCGAGGCCGGCAGCGGCTTGCCCATGTCGCCCATCACGCCGCCGCCCAGCAGGCGGAACAGCGCCACCGAATGTTCGAGCGTCGCCACGTCGGCGTCGCCGCTGATGATCAGCACCGGCGTCTTCAGTACCTTCACATCCGCTTCCCAGGCCATCGGCTCTTTCTCGAGCGCGATCAGCTTCCTGACCAGCTCCGGGAAGCCGTCGGGATTGGCGGCGAGCTTGCGATACTCCTGCGCGAAGGGCATGCCGACAAACATCTCGACCGTCATCTGCGGAATGAAGGCCTTGAACTCCGGCTGCCAGCCCTCGGCGTCATAGGCGACGGAAGCGGCGACGAGCTTCCTCACCTTGCCGGGGTGGCGAATGGCCAGCTGAAGTCCGGCCGCCGCTCCCATGGAATAGCCGAAGACATCGGCCTTCTCGATGCCCTTGGCCGTCATGAAGGCCGCGACATCGTCGGCCAGATTGGGATAGGTGATCGGCCGGTCGATATCGGTGGTGCGGCCATGCCCTTGCAGCTCGAGCGCATAGACCTTGTGAGTTTCGGCAAGCTTCGGGATGATCCTGCCCATGGTTTCGATATTCATATAGGCGCCGTGCAGAACGATCAGCGGCTCGCCCGAGCCCGAGACCTCGTAATACATCCTCATGCCGTTGACCTCGAGCCGGTCACCGACGGGATCTGCGCCTGCGCCGGCGATGCCGGCAACAAGCAGGAACAGGGCAATAAAGCCGGTGCGGAACATCAATAGCCTCCTCGTTTTTCGCGTTGATAGCTGAGTCACGCCGCCAGCTGCGAGATCACCGCATTGAGCACGCGGCGTCCGGCATGGGTGGCGATCAAGCGGTCGCCGCGCAGGCTGACGAGGCCCATCTCGGTGAGCTCGGCGAGATGGCTCGGCATGCGCCCGGACAATTGCCGGAAGCGCGCAAGATCGATGCCGTCGGCGACGCGCAATCCCATCAGCAGATATTCGGCGGCCTGGTCGGCGACATCTATCCGCGTCTCCTCGATCACGCCATGGCCATCGGCCGCGACGCGGGCGCGCCAGGTTTCCGGGTGCCGCTCGGTTGCGAGCGCGAAACGGTCCGAGCCCTGGCCGATCCGGCTATGGGCGCCGGGCCCCGCACCCGCATAATCACCATAGCGCCAATAGATCAGATTGTGGCGCGATTCGTGGCCGGAACGCGCATGGTTCGACACCTCATAGGCGTTGAGACCGGCTTTCGCAGTGAGCTCCTGGGTCAGGTCATAGAGATCGGCGCCCATCTCTTCATCGGGCACGTCGAGCTTGCCCGCCGCGAAGAGATCGGCATAGCGGGTGCCTTCCTCGATGGTGAGCTGATAGAGCGACATGTGGCCCTGCTGCTCGGCGAGCGCGCGGGTGAGCTCGGCCCGCCAGGCCGCGCTCGTCTGGCCGGGACGCGCATAGATGAGATCGAACGAGACGCGCGGAAAGATCTTCGCCGCCAGGCGAAAGGCCGCGAGCGCTTCCGCGACCGAATGCTGGCGGCCCAGCGCCTTCAGATCGGCCTCGTCGAGCGCCTGGACGCCGACCGACACGCGGTTGACTCCGGCCGCGCGATAGCCCGTGAAATTCTTTGCCTCCACGCTGGTGGGGTTGGCTTCGAGCGTCACTTCGGCCTCGGGCGACACCTGCCACAGTTTGGCGATCTCATCGAGCACATGCGCTACTGCGCCGGGCGGCATCAAGGAAGGTGTGCCGCCGCCGAAGAAGACGCTCTCGACCTTGCGTCCCGGTGTTCTTGCGGCGAACCACGCGAGTTCGCGCGCCAGTGCGCCCGCGAAAGACATCGCATCCACCGCCTCGTGGCGGACATGCGAATTGAAATCGCAATAAGGGCATTTGGCCTTGCAGAACGGCCAATGCACGTAGATTCCGAAACCTGGTTCAGAAAAGCGCATCGACGAGCTTCCGGAACGCCACCGCGCGGTGCGAGATCACATGTTTGGCCTGCGGGTCCATTTCGCCAAAAGTCTGCTCGCGCCCCTCGGGCAGGAACATCGGATCATAGCCGAAGCCGTGACTGCCGCGCGGCGGCCAGACGAGGTGCCCATGCACTTCGCCGCGGAAATTCTCGACATGGCCGTCAGGCCAGGCGATCGAGAGCACACTGACGAAATGCGCCCTTCGATCCTCAGGCGATGTGGCGCCCTTGGCCTGCAACTTCTCCTCGACATTGCGCATGGCGAGCGCGAAATCCTTGGTCGGTCCGGCCCAGCGCGCCGAATAGATGCCGGGATCGCCGCCCAGAGCATCGACGCAGAGGCCTGAATCATCGGCGAGCGCCACGCGGCCCGAGCCCTTCGCCGCGGCCTGCGACTTGAGTTCGGCATTGGCTTCGAAAGTGGTGCCGGTCTCCTCGGGCTCGGGGAGGCCCAGGCTTCCCGCCGAGACGGCTTCGACACCGAAGGGGCCCAGCAGCTCGTCGATCTCCTTCACCTTGCCCGGATTATGCGAGGCGACGACAAGCTTCTGATTGCGCAAGGACCGTCGCGGCAGGCCCCAGATGCGCGGCTCGGCGAACTCGACCGAATTGCCGGCGGGATCGCGGCAATAGATCGAGCGCCCGCCGTCCGGCCATTCGAAATCGGCTTCAAGGTCGATACCATGGCGCGCGAGATGCACACGCCATTGATCGAGCTCCACCGCCGAGGCGGAGAAACAGACATGACCCGCTCCCCTTGCGCCATGCGGCGGCGCCGAGGTGAAAGACCTGGGCTTCACCGCCGAGATGGTCGGATTGAAGACGAGCAGCATGCTTTGGCCGCAATGGAGGAAGACGAACTGGCCCTCGAGTTCGCGGCGCACCTCGAGCCCGATCACGCCTTCATAGAAGCGGCGCAACGCGGCAATGTCCTCGCCATAGAGGATCGTTTCGAGGATGGCGCTCGCCTTCATGCGACAGCTTTCTTCTGCAGTGACACCAGCTCGCCGATCCCTGCGCGCGCCAGCGCCATGAGTTCGAGGAAGCGCTCCTGCGAGAAGGGCTCGCCTTCGGCCGTGCCCTGCACCTCGACGATGCCGCCCTGGCCGGTCATGACGAAATTCGCGTCCGTCTCGGCGGACGAATCCTCGTCATAATCGAGATCGAGCACGACGGCGCCCTTGTGGATGCCGCAGGAGATCGCGGCGACATGGTCGCGCAAGGGATTCTTGGCGAACATCTCGCGCGCCTCCATCCATTTGAGCGCGTCATGAAGCGCGATCCAGCTGCCGGTGATCGCGGCGGTGCGGGTGCCGCCATCGGCCTGGATGACATCACAATCGAGCGTGATCTGCTTTTCACCGAGTCCGACGAGATCGACGACCGCTCTCAGCGAGCGGCCGATCAGGCGCTGGATTTCCTGGGTGCGGCCCGACTGCTTGCCCTGGGCCGCCTCGCGGCGCATGCGGTCGCCCGTGGCGCGCGGCAGCATGCCATATTCGGCGGTGACCCAGCCCTTGCCCGCCCCTTTCAGCCAGGGCGGCACCTTCTCCTCGACGGTCGCCAGGCACATCACATGGGTGTCGCCGAAACGCACAAGGCAGGAGCCTTCCGCATGCTTGGAAATGCCGCGCTCGAAACTCACCTTGCGCAACTCTTGGGGCTTCCGCCCGGACGGCCGCATATCGCTTCTCTCATCTGATTGAACGGGGGCCGGTTCTAGCCCAGGAAACGGGGTCAGGGAAACCGCTTTTCGGGCTCAGTTGACCGCCGACCGCGCTGTTCCTAGATTCCCGCCCATGAGCATCCATTCGCAGAAGCCCCTCATCGATGAGCGCGTCCAGGGCCTCGCCCAGCTCGACCAGCGCTCGCGCGACATCTTCCGCCGCCTTGTCGAGACCTATCTCGATACCGGCGAGCCTGTCGGTTCGCGCACCATTTCGCGCATCCTGCCGTCGAGCCTGTCGCCGGCCTCGGTGCGCAATGT
>CAZICN010000029.1:0-26120 GCA_964537655.1 uncultured Aestuariivirga sp. | reverse complement strand
CACTTTTCGGTCCGATGCTCTAGCCAACGAGGACAGACCATGCCACACGCCTATCCGCACAAGCTCGATCCCGCCGCGCTTACGGCCCTTGCCCGCGACTTCATTGGATATGGTCGCTACACGCCCGATCCCGAGTGGCCAAAGGGCGCGAAGGTGGCCATCAACCTCGTCGTCAACTACGAGGAAGGCGCCGAGTATTCCCTGCTCGATGGAGACGAATCCAATGATGCATGGGGAGAATACAGCTACGAGATCGGACCGACCGTCCGGGACCTCAGCACCGAAACCCATATGGAGTTCGGCAGCCGTGTCGGCGCATGGCGCCTCGCGCGGCTTTTCGATGACTACAAGATCAAGGTGACAATCTCCGCTTGCGCGCAGGCGCTGGAGCGCAATCGGGAATACGCCGCGTGGATCGGCGAAGGGGGCCACGACGTCATGGGGCATGGCTGGCGCTGGACGGAAGATTCGAGGCTCACCCGCGCGGAAGAGCAGCGTCTGTTGCGACGCGCTATCGCCTCGATCGAGAAGACGACGGGACAAAGGATCAAGGGATGGATGGTCCGGTCCTTTCCAAGCGTCCATACGAGATCGCTTCTTGTGGAAGAGGGAGGCTTTCTGTACGATTCGGACGCCAGCAACGATGAACTGCCGTATTTCGTCCAGCAGAGCGGCCAGCCATTCCTCGTAATCCCCTATTCAAAAGTATACAACGACGTCAAATACCTCGTGGCGCCGACATTCGCGACGCCACATGACTTCTTCACCACGCTGAAGCTTGCCGTCGACTATCTCGTCGATGAAGCCGAACGCGGCCATGGCGGCAGGATGATGACGGTTGGTCTCCATGCGCGCTGGTCCGGGCAAGCCGCGCGAGCGTCAGCGGTGAAGAACTTCATCGAATATGTTCTCGCCAAAGACGGCGCCGACTTCATGCGCCGCCTGGACATAGCCGAGCATTGGCTCAAGAGGTTTCCTGCCTTCCCGAAATAGTCCGGCATACCGCCGCTGGTTTCAGTGAACAAACCAGGGCTTCGCATCCTCGATGGGTGACCCGGCACAAACCCGCCCACCTTTGAACACAAGCCAGCCCGCATCCCGACGAAGTGGAATCACTTCGCCGAAAAGGATTCGCGCCAAGTCAGTATCTTGGAGCAAATCCAACATCATGCCCGCAATCGGCGTCCATCCGGATCGAAAGGGGGACGCTCGAGCAAGACAGCCGGGTGCGGTTGCCCCAAAATGGCGACGGTCAGCGCATCGCCGGCTTTCACCGTCCCCGCCTTGACATAGCCTAGAGCCAGGGACATGCCGACCGAATAGCCGTAAGCGCCGGACGTCACTTGTCCGACCGGCGTGCCGTCAGGCAGGAAGATCGGCTCGCCGCCCGAAGCATCGGCATTCTTGGCTTCGATGGCAATCATGATCAGTTCATCGCGGGCCGGCCTGTTGGCGATCTCCACATAGGCGTCGCGGTTGAGGAAGGCCTCCTTCTCCAGCTTGATCAGGCGATCGAGCATGACTTCCTGCGGCCAGTATTCCGGGGAATATTCACGCCCCCAGCTGCCGTAACCTTTCTCTACCCTGAGCGACATCAGCGCACGCGAACCAACCGGCCCGCCACCTTCCTGGCGGGCTGCATCGATCAGCATCGTGTAGAGCTTTACCTGATCCTTCTCCTCGCAATAGAGTTCCCAGCCCAAGTCTCCCGTGAATGACACGCGCAGGGCGATGACATCGATGCCCGCAACGGTGATACGGCGAGAGGCCATGAAGGGGAAGGAGGGTGTTGTCAGGTCATCATTGGTCAGGCGCTGTAGGAGCTCGCGAGATTTGGGTCCGGCGACATTGTAGCCGCACATGTCATTGGTTACCGAACGGAATGTCGTGTTTTCCGGCAGGGGCAACGCTCTGAAGAAGCGCTGATGATAGCGCTCCGCCATCCCTGAACCGAACACCCTGTATTCGTCCTGGCCGAGCCTCGTCACAGTGAAATCGCCGGCGATCCCGCCACGCTTGCCGATAAGCGGCGTCAGGCATGATCTGCCGACGCGCGAGGGCATTTTGTTCGCAAACAGCGCGTTGAGCCATTCCTCGGCACTTGGTCCCTTGACCTCGTATTTGGCGAAATTCGAAATGTCGATGACGCCCACTTTTTCGCGCAGCATGATCGCCTCGCGTCCAACAGGGTGCCACCAATTCTGTCGGGTGAAGCCGATCGTCTCTTCGCGCGGCTCGCCGTCGACCGCGAACCAGAGCGGGTGCTCCCAGCCGAAATTGAGTCCGAATACGCCCCCCATGTCCTTTTGCAACGCATAGGCGGGGCGCACGCGCACCGGGCGGCCGGCGGCTCGCTCTTCGTTCGGAAAATGGATCTTGAACCGGTGACTATACTGGTCACGGACGCGCGCCTTGGTGAAGGTCTTGCCAGCCCAATGGCCGAAACGCGCCACATCCCAGCCGAACATGTCCAGCGTCGGCTCGCCCTCGATCATCCATTCGGCCGCGAGACGGCCCAGGCCACCTGACTGCGAGAAGCCCGGAATGATTCCGGCGCAGCAGAAATAGTTGCGCAGTTCGGGGATCGGGCCGAACAGAGCCGCGCTGTCGGGCGACCAAATCATCGGACCGTTGATGACCTTCTTCACGCCCGCCCGTCCCACCGCCGGAACGCGGGCGATGGCGCGCAGCATGTTCTCCTCAATGCGCTCCAGGTCGTCCGGAAAGAGCTCGTGGCCGAAATCCTGCGGCGTGCCGTCCTCGGCCCAGAACTTCATTTCCCGCTCATATGCGCCGATGAGCAGGCCCAACCCTTCCTGACGCAGATAGTATTCGCCGTCACGGTCGGCGACCGAGGGCAATCGCCGACCCATTCCCGCGATCTCCGGAATGGTTTCGGTGACGAAATACTGGTGCTCCGTGGGAATGAGCGGCAGCTCGAGCCCCGCCATGGCCGCGACCTCGCGCGCCCACAGGCCGGCGGCATTGATGACCCATTGCGCGTGCACGTCGCCTTTGGTCGTGCGCACGTTCCAGCTTCCATCTGACCGCTGCTCGGTGCCCGTCACCGCGGTGAAGCGGTGAATTTCCGCGCCGCGCTGGCGGGCTCCCGCGGCATAGGCGGCGGTTACGCCCGAGGGATCGACATTACCGCCTTCGGGCTCGTACATGATGCAACGAATGCCGTCGAAATCGACCAGCGGATGCAGCCGCTCAGCCTCGGCACGACCGACTTCATAGAAATTCATCTGGTAGCGACGGGCCTTGGCCTCTTGCAACCTGAGCTGATGCTCCCGGGCCTCGGTCTGGGCGAGATAGAGCGAACCCGGCTGGAAAATGCCGCATCCCTGGCCGGTTTCCTTTTCCAGCTCCTTGTAGAGCGCCATCGTATAGTGCTGCAGACGGCTGATGTTGGTCACATCATGCAGCCCGTGGATGTTTGCGGCGGCATGCCAGGTGGAGCCGGATGTCAGTTCATCGCGCTCGAACAGCACGACGTCCGTCCAGCCATGCTTCGCGAGGTGGTAGAGGATTGAACATCCGATCAGGCCGCCGCCGATCACTACAGCCTGTGCGTGGCTTCGCATCTTGAATTCGTCCCTCATTGGGGGCGGCGCAAATTCCCCGTCACGGATTGGCCGGCTTCCAAGTCTTCGATCAGAAGGCTCGGCTCGTTCTCCCGGAGCCACTATGACCCCACTTTTTCGAGCGCAGGCTATCTAGATAAGCCAGGAAAGGCCTGTAAAGCCCATGTTTCAGGCTAACGCCGATTTTCGAAGCCAAAATGGCCAAAAAAAACGAAGCCATAGACATATCAATCTTCGTTTGTGAGCTTATCGACGGAGTGTAGCTTTTGGCTCGGGAAAAGAGTGCCGCGGATAAGCGGCGCCACTAAACTGGGAGGTCAAGACCATGGATAAGACATCGCATCCCTATATTCCGACGCTTCTCACTCAGCTCAATGAGGGGGCCATCAGCCGCAGGGATTTCCTGCGCAAGTCGACCCTGCTCGGCCTGTCGGCGAGTGCCGCCTATGCCATGGCGGGCATCGCCGAGCCCATCGTCGCCGCAAGCGCCGAGGACATGCCCAAGGGTGGCAATCTGCGCATCGGCATGCGCTGCATGGAGATCAAGGATCCGCATGTTGCCGATTTCGCCGAGAAATCCAACGTCATCCGGCAGGTTTGCGAATATCTGACCCTCACCGACCGCAACAACATCACGCATCCCTATCTGCTGGAAAAATGGGATGTCAGCGATGACCTCAAGACCTGGACCTTGCATGTGCGCAAGGATGTCAAGTGGCGCAAAGGCCGGACGCTGACGGCCGACGACGTGGTCTGGAATCTCAAGCGGGTGTGTGATCCCAAGATCGGCTCATCGATGCTCGGCCTGTTCACCGGCTATCTGGTCGAAGAATATGAGACCGGCGAAAAGGACGACAAGGGAAATCCGAAGAAGTCGAGCCGGCTGTGGTCGGACAAGGCCATCGAGAAAGTCGACGATTATGCGGTCCGGTTGAACACGTCGACACCGCAGATCGCCGTGGCCGAGCACCTCTTCCATTATCCGATGTTCATTCTCGATCCCGAGGAAAACGGCTCCTTCGGCGCCGGCGCCAATGGCACCGGACCGTTCGAGATCGTCGAATACACGGTCGGCAAGACCGCGAAATACAAGGCGCGCAGCGACTATTGGGGCGACGGGCCCTATCTCGACACATTCGAGTTCATCGACCTCGGCGACAATCCGAGCGCCGGCATCGCCGCAATGGCGTCCAAGCAGGTCGACGGGCTCTCGGAAGCCGACGCCGTGCAGATCAACTCGATGAAGGCTTTCCCGCATGTCGCGGTCCACAAGACGGAGACGACCCAGACCATAGTCGCCCGCATGCATTCGGATGTTGAACAATTCAAGGATAAGCGTGTACGTCAGGCGATGCGCTACGCCATCGACCGCGACAAGATAATCCAGACCGTGCTGCTGGGCACCGGAACGCCCGCGGAAGACCACCATGTCGCGCCATCGCATCCGGAATACGCGGCGTTGCCGAAATACGGCCGCGATATCGACAAGGCGAAAAAACTGCTGGCCGAAGCCGGCTTTCCCGACGGCTTTGAATACGACATGGTCACTCGTCCCGATCCGATCTGGGAGTTGAACACCGCTCAGGCGCTGGCTGAGCAGTTCAAGGATATCGGCATCAAAATCAACATCAAGTCGCTACCGAGCGCCCAATATTGGGAAGTGTGGACGGACGCGCCGTTCAGTCTGACGGGCTGGGGTCATCGGCCGCTCGCCATCATGACGCTCGGACTGGCCTACCGCTCGAACGCGGCTTGGAACGAGTCGCGCTTTTCCAATGCCGAGTTTGACAAGCTGCTCACCCAGGCAGAGGGCATTCTCGATCCGAAGGAACGCAGCAAGGTCATGGCCAAGATCGAGGCGATCATGCAGGACGAGGGTCCGATTGTGCAACCCTTCTGGAAGGTCTTCTCAACCGTGATGGACAAGAAAGTGAAGGGCTTCGAGTTGCATCCTTCACAGTATATCTTTGCCCACAGATATGCGGTCGCGACGACCTGATGCTCCGACATCCCGGCCGCGCCGAGGCGGCCGGGAATGAATTTTTCATTCAGCAAGGATCGGAACCACCCGACTGATGGCAATCTTTCTGGCGAAGCGGCTGGCGTTGATGCTGATTACATTGGTTGCCGCATCATTCCTGGTCTTCGCCGTATCCGAGTTCACGCCGGGCAGCGTGGCGCGCAAATCCCTCGGGCCCTTCGCCACGCAAGAACAGGTCGACATCCTGACCCGCAAGCTGAAGGCGGACGATCCGCTTTTCGTGCGATACGGCCGCTGGGCCGGCGTGCTTCTCGGCGTCATTCCCGATCCCCTGCAGGATCCGAGCACCGGTCTTAATTTCACGGACCCCCGCGGGGCACGCTACTTCGGCAATTTCGGCTATTCGACATTGAACAAGCTGCCGGTGAACGACGTCATCTGGGACAGGCTAGGCAACACCGCCATCCTCGGCGGCCTTGCTTTCCTGCTGATCGTGCCGCTGTCGATCATATTCGGCATTCTGTCCGGGCTGAAGGAGGGCGGCATCCTCGACCGCACCCTCTCTGTCGTCTCCATCACCTTCACATCGATTCCGGAGTTTGCCTCGGGCGTCTTCCTGGTGACGCTGTTCGTGATCCTGTGGCCGATATTGCCCGGCACCAGTCCGCTCGACACCGGCAGCGGCTGGTCGATCCACTCGCAACTCGTGCTACCCGTCGCGGTGCTGGTTATCTATGATTTCGGCTATGTCGCCCGCATGATCCGCGTCTCGATGATCGGCGTGATGGAGAAGCCCTATATCCGCACGGCCGTGCTGAAGGGCATGAGCACCCGGCAAGTCGTCCTCGGCCATGCGTTGCGCAACGCCATGATCGCGCCGTTCACCGTCCTCCTCCTGCAGTTCAATTTCCTGATCAGCGGCGTCGTCGTCACGGAGCTGGTCTTCGCCTATCCGGGCTTCGGCCGGCTACTTCTCGATGCGAGCCTGTTCGGCGACATCGCCACGATCGAGGCGGCGACCCTGATCACGGTAGCCATTGCGGTCATCACGCAATTCATCGGTGATCTCGGTTATATGCTGCTCGATCCGCGGATAAGACTGCGATGAGCATGTTGACCGAGCGAGGTGCGATGGACGCAAAGGTCGCGAGCGCGGAGAGCGGCAAGCGCCGGAACTGGACGCGGATATTGCATTCCCGCACGGCGATGATCGGTCTTTTCATCGTGGCTTTCTGGGTTTTGGCTGCCCTGCTCGCGCCGGTCCTGCCTCTTTACTCGCCAACAGAACAAGATGTCATGGCGATGGTCGACCCGACACCATCGGCGACCCACTGGCTCGGTACCGACATCCTGGGCCGTGATCAACTGTCGCGCCTGATCTTCGGGGCCCGCACGGTGCTCGTGGTGGCCCCGCTCTCGGTTGCCGTCGCCATGATCGTCGGCATCGCGATGGGCATGCTGGCAGGTTACTATGGCGGCTGGATCGATGCCGTGATCAGCCGCATTTCCGATGTCATTCTCGCTTTCCCGGTGCTGGTCCTCTACGTCATCCTGATCGCCAATATCGGCCCGTCGGTCATCAATATTGTCATCGCCACCACGATCGCCTCGGCGCCCGGCATAGGCCGCATCACGCGCGGCCTCGTGCTCGGCCTGAAACACCAGGAATATATCGCAGCCGCCCGGCTGCGCGCCGAGAGCACTCTGTTTATCATGCTCGTCGAGCTTCTGCCGAATTGCCGCGGCATGCTGATCGTCGATGCCTGCCTGCGCATCGGCTACACGATCAT
Source organism: uncultured Aestuariivirga sp. (assembly GCA_964537655.1). GTDB lineage: Bacteria > Pseudomonadota > Alphaproteobacteria > Rhizobiales > Aestuariivirgaceae > Taklimakanibacter. The sequence continues at coordinate 18,762 of CAZICN010000029.1, read as the reverse complement.
CACCATCGGCATACTGGGCTTTCTGGGCCTCGGCCTGCCGCCGCCCAATCCCGACTGGGGCGGCATGGTCAAGGAGAGCACTACCGTCCTCAATGTCTGGCCACTGATGTCGCTTGCGCCGTCCTTTGCCATCGTCAGCCTGGTGCTGGGCTTCAACCTTCTGGCGGACGGGCTGCGCGAGGCCTGGAAACCATGACGACGACGCCCATCGAAGCATCGGCACTGGCGCCGCATGGTCCGGTCGCCGGGGAGGGTGCGCCGCTGCTGGAGGTCAGGGACCTGCGCATCGAGTATCGCGGCAAGATGGAAACGACCGTCGCCATCCCCAAGCTGTCCTTCAGCGTCAGCGCCGGTGAGAGCTATGGGCTAGTCGGCGAATCCGGCTGCGGCAAGAGCACGACGGCCATGGCGATCATGGGATATCTCGGCAGCACCGGTGTGATCGCGGGCGGCAGCATCCGCCTCGAAGGGCGCGAGCTGGTCGGCGCGACGTCACGGCAATTGCGCGCCATACGCGGGCGGCGCATCGCCATGGTCTATCAGGATCCGATGGGTGCGCTCAATCCGGTCAAGACCATCGGCGCGCAGCTCGGTGAAGTGCCGATGCTGCATCTCGGCTCGACCCGCGCGGAGGCGGTCGAGATGGCGGCCGCCATGCTGAAGGATGTGCGCCTGCCGGACCCCGGCGACATGCTGAGGCGCTACCCGCATCAGCTCTCCGGCGGGCAACAGCAGCGTGTCGTTATCGCCATGGCTTTGCTCGGACGGCCCTCGCTCCTGCTCCTCGACGAGCCGACGACCGGCCTCGACGTGACGGTCGAGGCGGCGGTCATCGACCTGATCGCCGAGTTGCGCCGCCGCTACCGCACCAGCCTTCTGTTCATTTCCCACAATCTCGGCCTGATCGCCGAAAGCTGCGACCGTGTCGGCATCATGTATTCGGGCGAAATGGTGGAGGAAGCGCCGACCCGAACCTTGTTCGGCAAGCCGCGCCACCCCTACACGCAAGGCCTGATCGACTGCATTCCCGATATCGCCGGCGGCAAGCATACGCGCACGCTGGCCGCCATACCCGGACACATTCCCCTGCCCGCAGAGCGGCCGCCGGGTTGCCTGTTCGGACCACGTTGCCGGGACTTCCGGGCAGGAACCTGTGACGGGCTGCCGGAGATCCCGCTTGCCGCCGCAGGAGAGAACCATCTGGTCCGCTGCAACAGATGGCGGGAGATCGACCGGGCCAGGACAACACTGCCGCCGCAGGCGAGCGGCGCCGTCTCGCCGACCACTACCATCGAGATGGCGGATGTCGGCAAGCTCTATCACATCGGTTACCGCAGCACGGTGACGGCGAATGAAGGCATCACCTTCGCGGCCGGCAAGGCCGAAATTGTCGCGCTTGTCGGCGAGTCCGGCTGCGGCAAGTCGACCCTGGCGCGCATCGTCACCGGCCTCGATCGCGCGACATCGGGAGAGATTCACATGGCCGGCGAAAACATCGCCGAATTGGCGGCGAGCCAAAGACCCCGGCACCTGCTGCAATCGATCCAGATGATTTTCCAGAATCCGGATTCGACCCTCAATCCGTCGCACTCGGCCGGCTTTTCCATACGTCGTTCCCTGAAGAAATTCGGAATCCGCAAGGGCCGCGACGCCATCGAGCAGCGCATGCGCGAACTGCTCGAAATGGTGCGGCTGTCGCCCGATTTCGCCGCGCGCAAGCCGGGCCAGCTTTCCGGCGGCCAGAAGCAGCGGATTGCGATCGCGCGCGCATTCGCGATCGATCCTTCGCTGATCGTGGCGGACGAGCCGGTTTCGGCGCTTGATGTTTCGGTGCAGGCGGCAGTTGTGACCCTGCTGCTCGACATCCAGAACAGCCAGCATACGACGATGCTGTTCATCAGCCACGATCTCGCCCTCGTCCGCCATGTCGCTGACAAGGTCGTCGTCATGTATCTCGGCAGGGTCATGGAGAAAGGCACCGTCGAGGAGATTTTCGGCGGCACGACCCATCCCTATACCGAGGCGCTGATCTCGGCGATCCGCAGCGCCAATCCTGCGGAGGCGGCGCGGACCCGCATCATGCTGACCGGCGAAACGCCGAGCCCCATCAATGTGCCGCCCGGCTGCCGCTTCGCCAGCCGCTGTCATCGCAAGGTCGGTGCGATCTGCGACACCGTTCCGCCGCCGGTGCAACAGGTATCGGAGACGCACGAGATCACCTGCCACATTGCGATCGAGGATCTGCGAACGCCGGCATCGATCATTTCGCCTGCACCCAAGGTGTGTGAACCTACATGACGCCGTTCAAATCCTCCCTCTTGCGCTTCTGGGGTCGGGCGGAACGCTCGCGCGCCATCTCGCCGATCATGGTCCGGGTCTTCCTGGCCGGCAGCGCCAGCGCCATGCTGACCACCTCCGTCTCGCTCGCTCTCAGTAATCCAGCCGTCGAGCCGTGGATCGTGCAAATGGTGCTGACGGCCTATCCGATCGGCTTCCTGCTCGGCTGCCTCATCACGCGGCCGCTCGTCTCCCGATTCGGCCATGAACGCTCGTTCACGCTGATTACGCTGGTCGCCGCGTTCGCCGCAGCCGGTTTCATCCCAACGGACTTCATGCCGGCCTGGTTCGGCTTTCGTCTGCTTGGCGGGCTCACAATGTCGGCCCTGTTCATCGTTTGCGAAAGCTGGATCAACCTCTATGCCGAGCAGCGCAACCGGGGAACGCTGTTCTCCATCTACATGCTGACGACCGGCGTCGCGGTTCTCTTCGGCCAACTCCTTCTTGCCTTGTCCGGACCTCATTCGCCGTACCTCTTCGTGATCAGCGCGGTGACAGCCCTGCTGGCTGTTCTAGCCAAATTCGCCTTCGGTCCGTGGCCCGCCTTGCCCATCGTCTCCTCCGACCCGACTGCGACCGGAAGTTTGCCGCGCGATGAACGCTACGGCCTTGTCCGCCTGTTCCGCCTCGCGCCCGTGACCGTCGTCAGCGTCTTCCAGGCGGGAATCACCAACTTGAACATCTTCGTGCTCACGCCGCTCTATGGCGCCGGCATCGGCCTGTCGGCGGCGGCAACGGTGGGCCTCGTCACCACCATCAGCATTGCCGGGATGGTGGCGCAGACCCCGGTGGGTTGGCTTTCCGACCGCCTCGACCGGCGCGTCATGCTGCTGATCCAGGGCATGCTCTCGGTGTCCCTCTGCGCCGCGATCGCCTGGTTCGGCAAGAGTTCCGAGCCCCTGTTGTTCCTGCTGTTCTTCCTCTATGGCGCGACCGCGCTGACCATGTATCCGGTGGCGATCGCCTTCGCCAATTCGCAGCTTCACAGCCGTCACATGGTGGCCGTGTCGGGTACGCTGCTGCTGCTTTACTCGATCGGCAATATCCTGACCCCGGGCCTGGCCACCGGGCTCATGGAGCGCACGTCTCCGCAGGCGATGTTGTTCGTGCTGGGCGCCGGCGGCATCCTCGTCGCTGCCGCCGCCTGTTTCAACCTGGCGCGCCCACCGCTCACGACCGCAGTCGCGCGCGTGACCGGGGGCGAGCCGTGACGCCGGCGCCAGACCGAGTCGCCGACCGGCTCGCCGGCAAGGTGATCCTGATCACCGGCGCAGCGAGCGGCATCGGTGCGGCCATCGCGCATCGTTGCCGGGCTGAAGGCGGCAAGATCGTGTGCGCAGACCAAAATACCCAGGCCGTCAAGGCGCTGGCGGCAAAGCTCGGGGCGGATGCCGAGGCCGTCGAATGCGACGTCACGGATGTCGAAGCGGCCCGGCACGCCGTGGAAACGGCGCGCCAGCGATTCGGACGGCTCGATGGATTGGTGCACAATGCGGCTGCGCCTTCGACGGACGGAACCGTCGCCGATCTCGATCCCACCGCATGGCGGCTCGAGATCGATGTCAGCCTGACCGGCGCCTTCCTCATCGGCAAGTTCGCCGTGCCGCTCATGCATGCGGGCGGCGGCGGATCGGTCGTGCTGATCGGCTCGCAATTCGCCCGCGTCGCGACCGGTAAGTCGATCGCCTATTGCGCGGCCAAGGCGGCGCTTGTCCATCTCGCCAAGGCGATGGCGGTCGATCACGCCGCGCAAGGCATACGCGTCAACAGTCTCTCGCCCGGAGCCGTGGCCACGGCGCGCCTGCTGAAGCGATGGCCCACTCTTGCGGCTGCCGATGCCAGTCTCGGTCCGATGCATCTGCTCGGCCGTATCGCCCAGCCGAACGAAATCGCGGCGGCGGCGGCCTTCCTCCTCTCTTCCGATGCTTCGTTCGTGACCGGAACCGACATGCTCGTGGATGGCGGCTATGCGGCACGGTGACTTTGTCTTCCAAACCCAAGGTTTTTCGACATGACCCTCCTTGTCACCGGCGGTACCGGCTTTGTCATGAGCGTCCTCGCGCGGGAATGGCTCGACCGTGATCCCAGGGCGCGCGCCGTCGTTCTCGACCGATCGGGACTCGATGCCATGGCGGAGAAATTCTTTGCACCCGTGCGGGACCGCCTGACGGTCATCGTGGCCGACATCCTCGATCCCTCGGCATGGTCGGCGGCGCTCGCGGCGGAAAATATCACCGCCATCGTTCATGGCGCGACGATCACGCCGATCTCGCGCGGCAGCGCATCGGAAGCGAAGCGTCAGCCGGAAGCCGACAACCCCGCCCGGATCGTCGATGTCAATCTGATGGGCACGGTGCGCATGCTGGACTGGGCGCGTGACCATTCAGGCGTCAACCGCTTCGTCTATGTGAGCTCGGGGGCGATCTATCGCCATCACGGGCCGGACTGGAACAGCGAGCCGTTACCAGAGGAAGGTTATGTCGCGCCGCTCACTCTCTACGGCATCTCCAAATTCGCCTCGGAAATGGTCGTCAACCGCTATGCCGACCTGTTCGGCCTGTCGGCGATTTCGGTCAGGCTGGCATCGGTCTACGGGCCAATGGACCGGGCAACCGAAAGCCGCAACTTCCGGCATGTGCCGAACCGCATCGCACATTTCGCCCTGGCCGGCGAAGTGATCCGACCGAACAGCCTGGAGCCGGTCGGCGACTACATTCTGTCGACCGACGTGGCGCGAGCGATCATCGCGCTGCTCGACGCACCGGAGCTTCGCTATCGCCATTACAATATCGGCAGCGGGACGACCGCGACCATAGGCGATATCATCGGTTGGGCGCGCGCGAGAGCGCCGGGCCTCGTGGCGCAGCTCAGCAGCCCGGATACGGCCAATGTCGTCCAGGACCCGACCCTCAAACATGGCATGTGGGGCGCCTACGACATTGCCCGCATCGAACGCGACACAAACTGGCGGCCACGGCCCGGCAAGGAAGCTTTCCTGGCCTATATGGACTGGATTGCTGAAAATGAAGCGAACTGAAAGGACGTCTCCAATGCCGCAAAAGGCTGCTTCGCATCCGGTGAACAATCAGCCGCGCGACTTCGTGGGCTATGGACCGAACCCGCCTTGCATGGCTTGGCCGGGCGGCGTGAAAGTCGCAGTCAATCTCGTTCTCAATTACGAGGAAGGGTCCGAGTATTCATGGACCGAAAATGGGCGCAATGACAATTGGGGGGAATACAACATTCCCGTCAGCCCCCCGGTGCGCGATCTCGGCACCGAGACGCATTTTGAATATGGCAGTCGCGCCGGCGTATGGCGCTTGGCGCGCCTGTTCGATCGCTATCAGATTCCGATTACGGTGTCGGCTTGCGCCGTTGCCTTGGAGCGCAACCCAGCCGTCGTCGAGTGGATGAAAGCGCGCGGCCACGACCTGCTTGGCCATGGCCTGCGCTGGACCGAATATTCGACCATGCCCCGCGATCAGGAAGAGCGTGAACTCCATGAGGCAATCGCACTTTACAAGAAGCTCACCGGCCATCGGCCACTGAGTTGGAATTGCCGCTCGTTTCCGAGCGTCAACACCCGCGATCTCCTAGTGCGCGAAGGTGGATTCCTCTATCACTCCGATCCGTGCAACGACGACTTGCCGTATTTCATCGATCACGGGGGCACGCGGATCCTCATCGTTCCCTATTCGAAGACACTCAACGATAGCCGTTATCTGATTGCGCCCGGTTACAGTAATCCACGCGATTTCGCCGAAGACTGCCGCTCGGCTATCAACTACCTCCTTGGCGAGGCCGACGAGACCGGCGCCCGCATGCTGACCATCGGCATTCACTGCCGCTGGACCGGCCAGCCCAATCGCGCATCGGGCCTGCGCGATGTCATCGAACATGTCACAAGGACGCCCGGTGTGGCCTTCATGCACCGCCTCGACATAGCGCGCTTCTGGCTGGACCATCATGAGAGCTTCGAGAAACGTGCTTGAACCCTTCGACACGCTGATTGTCAACGCGACGGCGATCGATGCCGAAGGGCAAAAGCCCTGCCAGGTTGGCATCGCCGGCGGGCGCATTGCCGCCTTGCTCGATCGAAACGTCGCTGTCCAGGCCCGGACTGCCATTGACGCCTCAGGTTGCATCCTCCTGCCCGGTCTTGTCGATGCGCATGCGCATCTGCGTGAGCCAGGCCTCACTCACAAGGAGGACTTTTCCTCAGGCACCCACGCGGCCGCGCTCGGTGGCGTTACCACTGTGCTGGATATGCCGACCGACGATCCGTGGACGGGAAACGCCACCCAGCTCTCCGCCAAGATGGCCATGGCGCAAGGCCAAATCCACGTCGATGTCGGGTTTCAGGCGGTGGTCAGCCATGATCTCGACCTGATCGTACCGTTGAAAGAGCTCGGTCCGGTGTCGTTTGAACTCTTCACCGCCGACGTGCCGCAATTATTTCTGTTTGCGACAATGGATGATGTTGTCCAGGCGTTGAAGCGCTTCGAGGATGTGGAGACGCTCATCGGCATCTCACCCGGCGACCAATCGCTTCTGCTCGGCAGCCTGGGCCGCGGCGGCCGCGACATAACAACGTTTTTGGACAGTCGTCCGGCGCTGGCGGAGGCCCATGGTATCTCGCGCGCCGTTCTGGCGGCTGCCGCAACGAGACGAAGGGTGCATGTGCGGCAAATCAATTCTGCACTCGGTGTTGACAGCTGGAACCGGCTGCGCGGCCTCGCCGATGTGAGCGTCGAGACGACGCCACAGAACCTGTTCTTCACCGCAAAGGACTACGAAACCGTCGGCGCCAATGTGAAGGCCTCGCCGCCCTTTCGAACCAGGAGCGATGTCGATGCCTTGCGGCAAGCGGTCGCCGGAGGCCTCATCGATATCATCGCCACCGATCATGCCCCGCATAGTCCTGCCGAGAAATCCGCCGCTTACGCGGCCTTCGCCGACATCCCAGGCGGAATGCCGGGGCTGCAGACGCTACTGGCGACCATGCTCAGGCTGGTCGATGAGGGAGTGATCGGCTTTGCCGACATTGCCCGGATGTGTTCGGCCAATCCGGCGCAGCGTTTCGGTCTTGGCTATTCCAAGGGACGGCTCGCCGTCGGTCATGACGCGGACATCCTGATCATTGATCCCGGCCAGCACAGCCGGATCCGCAACGCCGATCAGGTGTCCAAGGCCGGCTACACGCCCTATGACGGCTGGAAGGTGTCGGCCCGGCTGATCCGCGTATTGCTGCGGGGCGAAGAGATCGTGCGCGACGGCGAGCTGGTGGCCAGGCAGAAAGGCCAGGTTGTCATTCGCAAAGGCTGAAGGATGACCATGGCATTTGAGCGGACGCGAAAGGGTAGGAAGCGATGCCCTGCAGAATGAGGCCTGGTACACAAGCGGACAGAGGAGATTCAATATGAACTACGACCTCGTCATAAGGAACGGCACGCTGATCACTGGCAACGACACATTTGTGGCGGATGTTGCGGTAAAGGGCGAGCGGATCGTCGCCCTCGGTCACGGGTTCAGCGGCCGGCGCGAAATCAACGCGCATGGATTGTACGTTCTCCCCGGCGCGATTGATGCGCATGTCCACCTGACCGACCCGCGCTATGCCCCGCTATATACGCCCGGCGCCGACTCATTTGCCGTCGGCAGTCGGGCAGCCGCGCTCGGCGGCGTCACGGCAATGGTGGATTTCGCCGCGCCTATAGCCGGTGTTTCCCTAGTCAAGGAGCTGGAAATTCGCCGCCAAGAAGCTGATGGCCAAGTGGTTATTGACTATGCCCTCAACCTCACCCTGCGTGACACGGCTCCGGAGCGGGTCAGCGAATTGCCGGCGATCTTTGATCGCGGCGTCACTTCGATCAAAATGTTCATGGCCTATGAAGCCTATCAGCTAGATGATGAGACGATCTGGAGTGCGATGGAAACGGTGGCGGCGCGCAACGGCCTGGCAGTGCTTCACGCTGAAAACTATGACATCATCAAGATGCTGAGAGCGCGACTGGCCGTCGAGGGAAAGACCGGCCCGGAATGGTACCTCGCAGGCGCGCCCTCCGCCTCAGAGGGTGAAGCCGTTCACCGCGTGATTGCGTTCGCCAAACACACGGGCGCACGCCTGCTTCTCTATCACCAGACGTGCGAGGAAGGTGTGCGTGAGATCCGTCTGGCCAAGGCACGAGGGCAGGAAGTCTACGGCGAAGTATGTGTAGGCTATCTGGTCTACACCAGTGATGATTACAGCCGAACTCTGGAACGCGGCTTTTCCATCCTGACCAGCCCACCCATCCGCGAGCCTCACCATCAGGCGGCGCTTTGGCAGGCCTTGGCTGATGGCACCCTCGATATCGTCTCTACTGACCATGGTCCCCGTACCCGCGAGCCCGGCCAACCGGGTCGCGGCCTCTCCGGCATTGAGGCGCGGTTGGCCCTGGTGCATCATTTCGGCGTGAACGAAGGCCGCCTGACCCGCAACCGATGGGTTGAAGTATGCTGCACCAACCCGGCCAAGATCTTCGGTCTCCCGCGCAAGGGACAACTTCTTCCTGGTTATGACGCAGACATCGTAATCTTCGACCCCAACAAGAAATTCACGTTTTCGGCGTCGGCCCTGCACTCCGCTATCGACTACTGCACCTACGACGGCATCACCGTCGTTGGCTATCCACGTATGACAATCAGCCGCGGTGATGTCATTGTCGATGATGGTGAGTTTGTCGGCGAGCGAGGCCGCGGCCGGTTTATGGCACGAGGCACACCCATCCCCTCGTAGAGACATCAGCCTGCGCCTGAATTGACTGAAGGAGCACAATGGAACATCTCAAGGGAAAGGTCGCTATCATCACAGGGGCCAGTTCCGGCATTGGTCGCGCCATTGCCTGCCGCTTTGCCGCAGAGGGCGCCAGGGTTGTCATTGCCGATCGTGACGAGGCGCCAATCGAAGGTGGTCTACCGACGAAAGCCGTGATCGAGCAAGCCGGCGGGGTCGCCGACTATCTACCAACCGATATCGCCGACTGGAATGCCGTCGATCGCATGGTTGCGGCTGCCGTCGAACAATTCGGGCGGCTGGACGTCATGGTCAACAATGCCGCCGTCTACACTTCGACCGACCTGCTGGAGACCACGCCCGAACAATGGAACCAGGTGATCGGGGTCAATCTCACCGGCTTTTTCTTTTGCTGCAAGCGTGCCGTTGGCCAGATGCTGCTTCAGGACCCCGTGAACGACGTGCGCGGACGCATCATCAACATATCGTCGCAGCATGGCATGGTCGCCTGTCCCGGCGATTTTCCCTACTCGGTTAGCAAGGGTGGCATCGTCCAGATGACGCGGCAGATCGCGGTCGATCATGCAAGCGACCTGATCGTCTGCAACGCGATCGCGCCCGGCAAGATCATCACCGGAAAACCCGGCATCGCCAACGATCCCGATGCGCTCGATTATTCGCGCCGACGCACACCCTGGCCACGACTTGGCGTACCCGATGATGTCGCCGGCGCCGCTCTATTCCTCGCCAGCGAGCTGTCGAGCTACGTCACCGGCGTCAATCTGATGGTGGACGGCGGCTGGATGGCGGGCTGAGGTCATCCGCTGCGCTCACTGAGAGGGAACCTCATAGACCTTGCCGTGCCAAGGCGCGGCGTCGATCTGATCGAACGCCATCACACAGAGGACCTTCTCGTCCGGGCCGAAGGCGACGTTCATTTCCTTCAAGTCTTGCTGAAGCGGATTTCACGGCTCGTCGGCGCCGATCTCCTGTTTTCTGTTGGCGACATAGGCGTCGAGCTCCTCACGGATCGCCTGATCCATCGCCGGCTCCTCATAGTCGCGCAGCGCCTGCTGCCAGAGTTGCGTCGCGCGCTCGAGCGCATCGTGGCCTCCCCCTTCCTGCCAGCTTCCATAGTTCTGCCAGTCGGACAGCATGGGTCGGTAGAAGGCCGTTTCATAACGGGCCATCGTGTGGTCGGACCCGAAGAAATGCCCGCCGGTCGGCACCGCCTTGATCGCCTCGAAGCCGAGATCGTCTTCTTCGAAAGGCAACGGCCGCAGGAATTCCACCATGTTTTGCAGGATTTCCACGTCGAGGATGAGCTTCTCATAGGACGCGGTAAGGCCGCCCTCCAGCCAGCCGGCGGCGTGGTAAATCAGGTTGGCGCCGCCGAGAACGGCGCCCCAGGTCGCCATTTCCGTTTCGTAGGCGGCCTGCAGGTCGACGACATTGGACGCATTGGCGTTGGACGTTCGATAGGGAAGGCCGTAGCGTCGGGCCAATTGGCCGGCGACGATATTTGCCTTGGCGTTTTCCGGCGTGCCGAAGGCCGGCGCGCCCGACCGCATGTCGACATTCGAGGTGAAGGCACCATACATCACCGGCGTTCCGGGATTGATGAGCTGGGCCAGGGTCACGCCGAAAAGCGCTTCGGCATTCTGCTGCGCCAGAGCGGCCGCCAGCGTGACGGGCGTCATCGCCCCCATGAGGGTGAAGGGCGTAATAGTGACCGGCTGGCCGTGCTCGGCCATCGCGATCAGCCCCTCGGCCATCGCCTCGTCGAAAAGACGTGGAGAATTGACGGAAATGATGGTGGTGACGCCGGGCGAAGCACGCATCGCATCGACAGTGGTGCCCCGCGCGATGGCGGTCATGTTGATGCTGTCCATGGCACGGCCCCGGCCGATCGCGGAGCAATGGAAGCTCAGATCGGAAAGCGTCAGGTTGGCGCGATAGGTGTCGAGATGACGGTTGTTGGGTGGAAGCTCCATTGGCGCCACCACTTGATTGCCGATGATGTGGATGGCATTGAAGTGGTGCGCCAGCCGGATGAAGTTCTGATAGTCGGCGAGATTGCCTTGCCGGCGTCCATTGATGCGGTCGTGCACATTGGGCGGCCCGGCGACCAGCCCGAAGACCAGGGAATTGCCGCCGATCCTGATTTCTTTGTGCGGGTTGCGGGAGGTGATGGTAAAGGACGACGGTGCCCGCCTCACCGCCTCGGCCACGAGGCTTTCGTCGATACGGACGGTGTTTTCGCCGCGGTCGACAATGGCGCCGGCGGCTTCGAATGCCTTGATCACCTTCTCGCCCATCACCTGGATGCCGAGTTCCGAGAGGATGCGCATGGAGGTGCGATGCAACTTGTCCATCTGCTCCTCGTTCAGGAGCTGCATCGGCGGATAGGGGTTTGTGACGCGCTGCCACGGCAGTTGCGCGATGCCGCCACCGCTGCGGCCCGCTTTCGACCGCCGTCCGCCGCTGCGTCTTTCATGTGCCGTCATTGCTGCGCTCCTCCTCGCCTCAGTAACCCCGCGCCGGGTCCACTATATTCGCCAGCACGTCGCCGCGCCGGTAGCGGTCCAAGTTCTCTACGAACATGCGCGCCGATCTTTCTTCCCAACCGTCATAGACCGACGAGCAATGCGGCGTGACGAGCACGTTCTCGTAGCCCCATAAGGGGTGATCGGCCGGCAATGGCTCGGTCGTGAAGACGTCGAGCGCCGCCCCCTTGATCCGCCCCGAGCCGAGTGCCGCGAGAAGGGCCGCCTCGTCGACTACCCCACCGCGCGAGACATCGACCAGCACGGCCGTCGGTTTCATCGCGGCGAAAGCTTCTTTGCCGACGAGCCCACGCGTGGTCTCCAAGAGCGGAAGGCAGCAGACGATGAAATCGGCGCGCGCCCAAAGGTCTGGCAACCCATCACTGCCGTGAACTTCATCGACATGCGCGGTCGGTTTCGGCTGGGCCCTGACGCCGAGCGTTGTCATCTCCATCGCCTTGGCCCGGCGGGCCAGCGCTTGGCCGGACTTGCCCAGTCCGAGGATCAACACTGTGAGCCCTGCGACCGGCTCGACTTTCCCGGCCGTCCATTGCCGGGCGCGCTGATGCACGGCGAAACCCGGCAGACCGAGCGAGAAGGAGAGCATCGCGCCCAGCGCATATTCGGCCACCATGTCGGCGGCCACGCCCGCTGCGTTGGTCACCGTTACCTTGGCTGAATCCCAAGGGCGCAGATGATCGGTGCCCGACCCGCCGACCGACACCCATCGCACCGTCGTACTTTCCACCAGCGCCTGGCGCGGGAACAGCGGCGTGCCGGCAAAGCGCACGGAATAGACCACCTCCGCGTTGATCCCGGCGATGGCTTCCGCCAATCCGGCATAGTTGCCGCAGGCTTTGACCCGCAGGTCCGGGTGACGTTCGGCCAGCACCGCAAGCGCCGGCCCGGGCTTGTCGGCATGGATGATGATCGAGGGGCGAGCGCTCACCGGCCTAGCCCTTGCGACGTGCGGGAATCACGTCTCCCGCTTTGCCGAGAGCGGCGAGCAACGCCTCGCCGGCGGCGAGGGTCGTATTTTCATGCGGCGCCCGCAGATTGAGCCAGCGCGCATCCCCGGACCTGACCGCCAGCACCGCCTTCATTCCGCCGATCAGCCCCGCGGCTTGCACGGCCTTTCGGAACGCCTTGATCGCAGCATCGCCGGCGCTCACATCCTTGCCGGCACGCGCTCCGTCATAGACGGCTCTGATCGCCGCCGCATTGAGATTGACCGAAGCCGAGATGCAGCCCGCCGTCCCGTTGGCTAGGCCTTGCGTCAACTGTCCTTCCGAACTCGGAAATACCGAAACATCCGGCGCCGTCGCGATCACCGCTGCGGTATTGTTCCAGTCGCCGGCGCTGTCCTTGTAGCCCACGACCGTTTCGGGAAACGCTCTGTTCAGCCGGGCGGTGAGCGCCGGCGTCACCGGCACACCCGAATTCTGCGGGATATGGTAGAGAACCAATTTCAACGCCGGGCTTGCCACTTTTTCGACCAGTTCGCCAAAATAGCGCGCCTGCCCGTCGTCACCGGCTGCGACATAGAAGAAGGACGGCAACACCATCGCGCCGGCGCAGCCGAGACCGATGGCATGCCTGGTCAATTCCACCGCATCCGGCAAGGCTGTCAAACCGGTGCCCGGGATCATCCGGCCCGGCGATATGCCCGCCTCGGCCAGCCATTCCAGCGCTTCCATCCGCTCGTCCGACGACAGCGACAGCGCCTCGCCCGTCGTGCCGAACGGCGAGAGATAGTGCGCGCCCTGATCAAGCACCCATTTCGCGTGGGCGACCCAGAGATCGCGAGCGATGCTGCCGTCTGCCTCGAAGGGCGTGAGGATCGGCGCGATCACGCCCTTGATGGAATTCATCTGTGACACTCTCCTGATTCAATCTGCGGTGCGCACTGATTATCCGCTGTCACCGGATAGTCGCGGCTCAATCCATATATCAGGAGCCTATGCGGCATCATGGCGCTGGCCGGCCGGGAGGTCGTAGAGCACGGCCGCAAGGTCGCCGAACCGGCTTTCGCGTGCGGTAAGACCAAGAATGCGGTCGCGGACTGCCGCGGCGCGCTTTTCTCCGAGCACCGGCGCGGCGAACTCCATGTATTTTTCGATGATGTCTTCCGGCGTGAACGGCGCCTCGGGCCCGCCGCGCGCATGCACATCGCCCGACTCCAGAACCCGCCCGTCCACTGTCTCGATCCGAACATCGGCCCAGCGCCCTTGTGGGAAGCGGGCGCTGTGATGTGCGGATTCCTCGACCTCGATGCGCTCCAGCATCGCCGCGACCGCCGCATCTCGCAGGCCCGCGCCCGAAATATGTTCGAGACCGATGCGGCCATGAATGATCATGCCTGCGACCGCGAAAGGCAGGCTGTACTGCGCCTTCGATGTCGTATCCGGCATTCCGGCAAACAGCGCTGCGGCATGGTGAAAGCTGCTGACCCGCACTCTGGCGATATGCTCCGCAGCAAGGCCATGTTTCAGGCAGAGCGCCCGTGTCCCGTCAATTGCCGCATGGGCCCAGCGGCATACCGGATATGGCTTTATATATTGATGGGAGACCTGCCAGAAACTACCGAGATCGTCCCAATGATGGGCCACTTCAGGCGCCTCGATGGTGATGGCCGGCGCACCGGCAAAGCCGTTCTCGGCCAGAACGGCCGCCGAAAGGCCGACCAGCGCGCCCATGCCGGAGCCATCATGCAGCATGGTCGGAGTCGCGATCTCACGCATCATCTGGCTGCGCGGCCCGTGATATTCCGCAATGCCAAAGGCGTGACGGAGCCGGTCGTCATCGAGGCCGATGAAGCGCGCCGCCATGGCGGCAACGCCGAGGGCGTTCCAGGCCCCTGAGGTGTGATAATCCGAAACCGTCGCATGCAGCGCAATGCCGGCCCGGCCCGCGGTCTCGTAGCCGACGACCAGGGAGGCCAGGGCTTCCGGCCCGGTGAGCTCGGGCGCCGCCTCGGCTAGAGCGGCCAGAGCCGGCACCATGGCCACTCCGATATGGCCCTTGGTCGGGCTGTAGCCGTCATGGCCGTCGAGATTGTCGGTCTGAGTGGCCGTCGCATAGGCGGCCCCGGCCAGGCTCACGCGCCGGCCATCGAACAGCATCCGCGCCGAATGGCGGCAGGCGCCGGTGCCATAGAGCAGAACCGCGACATCCCTTGCGATCCGGCCTGCCTCCATCGGCGCGGCGGCGATGACGATTCCCATCGTGTCGAGAAACTGCAGCGCGGCGGCCCGCAGCACTGCGGCCGGGAAGGACGCCGCTGGCTTTCGCAACACGAAATCCGCGACCCTGGAACTGACTCCGCAAACAACGCCGGACACGTCGGCCTGATGGACCACTGACGCCACCTCCTCCATCGTTACCAATGAATAATTTGGTCATACGGCCCATTCACGCAATTAGTTCGGCGCCAATGGCCAAAAAAATCGATGTCACTGGCTTTGGGACGCTATAAGCTTGTCGTCTGTCCAACCGCCTCAGATCGGAACCTACAGGGAATGAAACCACCACCACCGCTCAACTATATACGCTCGTTCGAATGCTCGGCCCGTCACCTCAGCTTCACCCTCGCCGCCAGCGAGCTGGGCTATACCCAAGCTGCGGTCAGCAATCATGTCCGGGCGCTCGAGCACTATCTCGGCCGGCAATTGTTCATCAGATATCCGCGCAGTCTCAAATTGACCGAAATGGGTGAGGCGTTCCTGCCGACATTGCGCCAGGCGCTCGACCAAATCGATCATGCCACCGAGGCGATCGTCACCTCGGCGCGCAATAAAACAGTGGTCATCTCCTGCCCCATGAGTTTGGCGGAGAACTGGCTGGCAGGTTGCATGGCGGCCTTCCGCGACCAGCATCCCGAGATCGAGGTCGTGCTCCATGGCACGATCTGGGAGGATCTCAGCGAGCAGATCGCCGACATCACCATCTCGACGCGACGTTTCGACGACCGGCCGCCAACAGGTGTCCCACTGTGGAACGACCAGTTGGTCCTGCTCTGTGCGCCTGAGCTGATGGCCGGGACGAAGCAGTTGAAATCGCCGCAGGACATCCTTCATGTCGACTGGATTTTCGTGCACGGGCGACAGGAATACTGGCAGTGCATGGGCGATGCTCTCGGCATCGACATCTCGGACTATGAAAAGGGAATCACCACGAACGCCTCGAATATCGCACTGGAGCTGGCGGCGATGGGTGCGGGCTGTGTCGCGACCCAGTATTCGCTCGCCAGGGCCTATCTCAGCCGCGGCCTTCTGGTGGAGCCGTTCGCCATCCGGACAGCGAGCCCGTGGACGTACTACCTGTCCGACAGTCAGCTTTCGAAGGGCAGCGTGGTCAAGACCGTCAAGAGCTGGATCCTGGCGCGCGCGGCGGCAGATATCGCATGAGTGCCGGCTCGCGATATTGGCGTGTTGCCGCGCCGGCGAAATGCGCGTCTAGCAACCCGGGTAATCCATGCGACGCCGGGTGGCTAACACCTCGTTTTCTTCCTGGAATCAGCCGCGCATGCGATTCGGCTTCTCGCCAAAATGCGCGCGGTAGCGGCGGGCGAAATACGATGCCGAGCTGAACCCACAGGCAAGGCCTACATCAATGACGGTCATATCCGTCTGCAGCAGGAGCGTCCTGGCCTTCGCCAACCGCAATTGCATATAGTATTTGTTCGGCGACAGGCCGGTACATTTCCGGAAAAGGCGTTCCATCTGGCGCGACGAGACACCAATGCGCGAGGCGAACAGTTTTGGGCTTACCGGGTTCTCGATATTCTTTTCCATGATGCCTATCACGGTGAGAATTTTCGGATGGCGGATGGCGGTACGATGGGGCAGCGAAATCCGCGTGCCGTCTTGCAAGAGACGGATTGAGGAATAGATCATCTGCTCGGCCACCTTGTCGGCCAAGGTGGCTCCCTGTCTCGTCTCGATGAGCTTCAGAATCAGATCGATGGCTGACGTACCGCCCGCTGTTGAATAACGGTTGCCGTCGATCACATAGGGCGTCGCAGACAGCGAGATATCGGGAAACTCCTCGCCGAAGCTCGCCTGGTTTTCCCAATGGATCGTGGCCTTATGTCCTTCGAGCAGCCCCGCCTTCGCCAGCGTATAGGTGGCGGTGCACAGGCCCCCCGCAGCAACCCCGCGCCGTGCCTGCCGGCGCAGCCATTCGAGAACCGGCCTGCCCGAGGCCGAGCGGACATCGGCACCGCCACAAACCAGGACGATCTCGCTCCCCCGAAGGTCGATAAGCCCCATATCAACGGGAAAATCGCCGCCAAGCGACGACCTAACCGGCTTGCCGCCTTCCGAGGCAAGCCGCCACTCGAAGAGCGTCTCCCTATTCAGCTGATTGGCAATGCGCATCGTCTCCAGCGCCGTAGACAGCGACAAGACCGAGAAATCGCGCAGCAGCAGGACGATGACAGTCTGCGGTGGGGTGCTGCACATGACGGTGGGCATGGGAGGAGGATCACATTCTTGAGCGCAGGCCTTCCGGATCGACGAGGCAAGGATTTATAAGGCCGCGCATTGCGCTTGAGGCCCGATTTCTGGGACTTGTTGATCAAAAAAAATCGAGACAATGGCGCGTCAAATCTTATTTGTGGTGATGCTTCCCGTCTGTGGCTCGACGGCACAACCGTGCCTGCCGGGTATTTTGCAAGATCAGGCCATGCCCCAATCACGGTTGCGGGAGTTCAATGCCTCCCTGAAATGCGGCCTCTCGCTGGCGAAGATCGGCATCGGATCCAAATCAGCCCTTCGGTCGGCGGCCAGCCCGTACTGAAAAGTAAAGCCGCCTCACGGCGGCCATCTTGCAAGACATTGAATTAGTTTTGGAATTTGGAGCGGGCGAAGGGATTCGAACCCTCGACCCCAACCTTGGCAAGGTTGTGCTCTACCCCTGAGCTACGCCCGCATTAGGTATGGCGCCGGGCTTGCCCCGGCGCGCCGGTCTTATTGCCTATGCCCCGGACAAATGCAATAGGAACCTCGCTTTGCCTGTAAATCCTTCCCGTAGATGGTGAAAATGCCTGCCAGCCGCGCCGACCTGATGGCCCGATTCTCCGAACTGGGGATCAAGACCGAAACCCATGAGCACCCGCCGGTCTTCACCGTGGAAGAGGCCCGCGCCGTGCACGGCCAGATCCCGGGCGGCCATTGCAAGAACCTGTTCCTCAAGGACGAGAAGGGCGTGGCCTGGCTGATCGTGTGTCTCGAAGATGCGCGCATCGACCTCAAGGCGGCGCCCGCCAGGATCGGCTCCAGGCGGCTCACTTTCGGCAAGCCCGATCTCCTGATGGAGCTGCTCGGCGTCGAGCCTGGTTCCGTCACCCCGTTCGGCCTCATCAACGACACGGCGAACCGGATCACCGTCATCCTGGAGGAGCGCATGATGCAGCTGCCCCTGCTCAACTATCATCCGCTCCGCAATGACGCGTCGACCACCATTTCCGCCGCCGATCTCGTGACCTTCATCCGCTCCTGCGGCCATGAGCCCCGCATCGTGGCCCTGGCCGCTGGTTGAGCGGGATTCCCTGCCAGCCCCCGCCCCGCCGCTGCTGGGGCGTCATGCAACCCACTGAAATCATTAGCCGAGTCTCGGCTGAGGAGCCTCATTGAGACCGCTTTGGCGCTATTTTCCCTGTATCTGGCGCCAGCGACCGCGAAAGCCCTGCGGGTTGCAATCACTTGGCCGATCCGCCATCTAAGGGCTGAAAATCCCGCTTCGAAAGGCCGTTCTCATGGAAGCTTCCCCTCAAGCCGCCCTCCAGACCAATGGTTCGGGCGCCCAGCCGCAGGGCGCGCTGATCAAGGATTCCGACACCCGCACCTTCATGGCCGATGTCGTCGAGATGTCGCGCAAGGTGCCGGTCATCGTCGATTTCTGGGCGCCCTGGTGCGGCCCCTGCAAGCAGCTCACCCCGATGCTGGAGAAGCTGGTGAAGCAGGCCAATGGCAAGGTCCGTTTGGTCAAGATCAACGTCGATGAGAACCAGCAGCTCGCCGGCCAGATGCGCGTCCAGTCGATTCCGGCCGTCTTCGCCTTTGTCGACGGCCAGCCAGTCGACGGCTTCATGGGCGCCCTGCC
>CAZICN010000028.1:0-26410 GCA_964537655.1 uncultured Aestuariivirga sp. | reverse complement strand
TCAGGCAGTCGATGGTCTTCTTGAGTTCGTCCATCGAGAGCCGCGTCGCCGTCTTGGTGCCGGTGACGATCGGCGCCCAGGTGGCGAGAAGCCCGGTCATGTCGTCGACCATCGCCACCTTGCCCTTGACGTCGTCCTTCAGCGCATCCTTCCACGACGCTGGCTTGGCGGTGGCCGCCGGATCATAGACCATCGACAGCGTGCCCCAGGTGAACGGTACGGCATAGAGCTTTCCATCCTTGCGGATCGTGTCGACATTCAGGAATTCCGGGAAGATGTCGGCGATCCCCGGAACCTTGCTCTCCTCGATCGGCTCGATCAGGTCAGCCGCGACGAGAATCGGAATATGGCCGTAATAGATCGTGATGAAATCGACCTGGCCGGCGCCGCCCGCCTGCAGCCGCGTGATGATCTCTTCATTGGAGTTGATGTAGGTGGTCGCCAGCGCGATGCCGTTGTCCTTGAGGAACGAGCCGAGCTTGAGCGGCTCGTCATAGCCCTGCCAGCCGAGCCAGTTCACCGTCGTCTCGGCATGGGCCGGCAGGCCGCCGAGCGCCAGCGTGCCCGAAGCCGCCGCCATTGCCGCCATGAACTGGCGGCGGTCCATTTTCATGAGGCGGAGCAGATCGTCCTTGTGAATTGCCATCGCATGTCTCCCTAGCTTTGTTCTGGTTCCTCAGGAATATTCCGGCGCGACGCCGAAGATCACCTGTGCCGGCCCGTCCGACGTGTTGAAGAACGCATGCCGCACGCCGCCCGGAATGAAGGCGGCATCGCCGGCATTGAGTTCCCACCAGTTCGGCGTTTCGTCCGGCAGATAGATATTGCTGCGTCCCGCGAGATTGTAGATCACCTTGTCGCCCTTGTGGCTGATGAATTCACACTCCTGTCCGGCGTAAAGGTCAATGATACCGACGGTCAGTTTTTCGGTCGAGCAGACCAGCCCGACGCGCATCGGCCGCTCGTGGCCTACGATCTCATGGACATACTCTCCGGGACGGACGAGCGTCGCGCGCTGCTTCGCGTTGGGCCTGACCGGCGGGAAGGCGCCGAGTGCCTCGCGCTGATCGAGCTTGATGGTATCGAGCCAGGGCTGCTTCGCCGCATAGGCCTCGACCGCTTCGAGCGTGCGCGGCGTCAGGCATTCGAGGACGTGTGAGGTTTCCGAGCCGAAATTATAGCCCCAGTGCCAGGTATCGGGCGGGAAATAGAGCGTGTCGCCCTTCCTCAGCACATGCACCTCGCCGGTTTCCGGGCAGTGGAAGGTGAACTCGCCCTTGAGGCAGTGATAGGTTTCGGCGCAATTATAGTAGGTCTTGAAGTCGGGCGAATTGCCGAAGCGCGAGCCGACCGTCATCTCGAAGCTCATCATGTGGATCTTGGGGCTCGAGCCATAGATCCAGTCCGACACATAGCGCGCCTTCCCGTCGCCCCACAGGAAGCGCGGCGTCTCATGCGCCTTGATCAGGGTCGCCTGGCTGTAGGAGATGCCTTCCGGCCCTTGCGGCTTGAACTTACTTTTCGTCATTGCGGGTCCATTCGAGAAGACGCGCCGCGACCTTGGCCTTCATGACGGGATCGAAGCGCATCAGGTTGAAATTCTCCGACAGCCACAGGCCGTCGACGGCGAGACGGATGATGGTCGCCAGCACCGGATCAAGACCGTCGCGCTCGACATCGGCCTGGGTGCGCGCACCCTGGTCCTGCACCGGCCCGAGTTTTTCCGGGAATGACAGCAAGGCGGTGGTGATGGCGGAGCAGAGATTGTCGAAGCCGGCCCCGGTGAGCGGCGTCATGCCGAGGCTCGCCTTGAGATAGGCCCGGGTAAAGCGGCCCCGGCGGTCGGGGTCGTCGGCGCCCGCCTCGGCCAGCGCATCGTCGAACCAGGCGATCGAGCGCTGGATCATGGCGGCGGCGAGATCTTCCTTGGAGCGGAAATGATAGAGGAGGCCGCCCTTGGAGATGCCGGAACGGGCGGCTACGGCATCGAGGGTGAGGTTGCGCACGCCCGCTTCGGCGACAACCGCCTCGGCGGCGTCGAGTAGCTGGGATCTGGTGTCGCGCGCCGTATTGGTGGCCATGCCGGACTCCTGAAAGGAACTGTACCGTCCGGACGGTTTGTGTCAACCTAAGACTCGTCCTGTCCTTGCGGATCAGGCCTGAATCGGCTTGATTGGCGTCAGGTAAGCGGGGCATCGCATGCACATTCTTCTCGCTCTGGCGGGCATCATCGGCGCCATTGGCGTCTGGTACTGGCGGTTCAAGGCGGCCAAGGAAACCGCCGACGAGGTCACCGACCTTGCCGGCCGCGCCTGGGGCAAGTGGAAGCGCTACAAGTTCCGCAAGAAGGCCGAGGCCTCGCCGGTCGAGGCCGTCGACGATCCGGTCGCCGCCGCCGTCGTCATGATGATGGCCATCGCTTCCGAGGAACATCCGCTGACGCAGGCGGCCGAAACCCTCATCCGCGACGAGGTCGTGAAGGGCATGGGCATCGCCGATCCGACCGAACTCATGGTCTTCGGCAAATGGGTGGCCTCCCATGTCGAGGACGCCAACAATGTCTCCTTGCGCTATGCGAAACTGTGGGCGCGCGAGCTCTCGCCCGGCGAGCGCGAGGATTTGGTCCAGATGGTCAGGCGCGCGGCCGCCGCGGATGGCGAGGTCACGGCCCGCCAGCAGCTCAAGATCGGCAAGCTGGTGGAGCGTCTGGGATTGAAGTGATGCTCGCGACCTTGCGCACCAGTTTCAGCCGGCCGGAAAGCGAGGTCATCTGCAGCTATCTCGCCAGCGCCGGCATCTCGGCTCTGCCCGGCGAGCGCCATCATGCCACCTGCAATGGCGATTATCTGGTCGCGCAGCAGGGAATCCGCATCCAGGTGCCCGAGGCATTGCTTGATGAAGCGCGCTCGATACTGGCGGAAGCGGCCGAATCTCCGCCATTGTCGGAGAGCCGCGCCTTCGCCCGCCACTATGTGGCGAATGCGCTGGTCTTCATCTGCGCTTTCACCAGCCTGGGCTTCGTCTACTTTCCCTACTGGATGAGGGCGCAGAAAGAAATCGAGGTCACGGAGACCGTGCCGGACTAGCCGACGACTCGCCAGCTGCCATCCGCCATTTCGCACGCCGTGCCTTCGACGAGCTCCGGCTCGCCATCGACCCAGATCGTGTGCTCGAAATCGCGGCACATGCGGTCATCGTCGTTGCGATAGGAGCGGCGCGGCTTGAAGCGGCCGCGATGGCCGTTTTCGGGGTTCTCCCAGGACGCCTCGCGGCCGGTCCGGAAGGATCGGTCGGCGGCATAATAGGCGCGTTCGCGGTCATTATCGTCGAGTTCGCGCCCGACCGCGCCGCCGATGACGGCGCCGAGCGCCGCCCCCAGGATGGTCGCCGCCGCCCGGCCCTTGCCATTGCCGATCGTATTGCCGAGAAGGCCGCCCGCGACACCGCCCACAACGGCGCCGCCGGTCTGCTTCGGCCCCGCATCGGCGGCACAGCCGGCGAGCAGGAGACCGGTCAAGGCGATGAAAGCGACGGACTTGGATTGCATTGGACTTCCCCGGCATTCTAGATGAAGAGAGCCCCATCCCCTGAGGCGCGCGCATGGCTGCTTAAGGTCGCGCGGTGGCGGTAAGACGGGCGAATTATGGTAAGTCTGAGGCATAACAGAGCTGAGTTAACCAAATGTCACTGAGCGACCTTCCTACCCTGATGGCGGCCCAGGGTTTCACCGAGCGCGACGAGCCGATCTCGCTGTTCGAGGAGTGGCTGAAGGATGCCGGCAAGAGCGAGCCCAACGACCCCAATGCCATGGCGCTGGCGACCGTCGATGAGGAAGGCCTGCCCAATGTCCGCATGGTGCTCCTGAAGGCAGTCGATGGCCGGGGCTTCGTCTTCTACACCAATTTCGAGAGCCAGAAGGGCCACGAATTGCTCTCGGCACGGAAAGCCGCCTTGTGCTTCCACTGGAAGTCGCTGCGCCGCCAGGTCAGGGTCAGGGGTCCGGTCGAGACGGTGAGCGATGCCGAGGCCGACGCCTATTTCGCCTCGCGCCCGCGCGACAGCCGTATCGGCGCCTGGGCGTCGCAGCAGTCGCGGCCGTTGAAAGGCCGCTTCGAGCTCGAGACCGCGGTCGCCATGTATGGCGCCCGCTACGCGATCGGCGAGGTGCCGCGCCCGCCCTACTGGTCGGGTTTCCGGCTGCGGCCCGTCTCCATCGAGTTCTGGCATGACCGGCCGTTCCGCCTGCATGACCGTGTGATCTTCCGCCGCGAGGGCCCGGATGGCAGCTGGGGCAAAACCCGTCTATATCCATGAGCCTTGCGCGAAGGCGCGCATTCCTCGCCGAAGCAATGCGATAGAAAAGAGAGCATGAGCACGTCTCCCGACAGCGAACGCAAGACCCTGATCCTGACCGGCGCATCGCGCGGCATCGGCCATGCGACGGCGAAACGGTTTTCGACCGCCGGCTGGCGGGCGATCACCGTGTCGCGGCATCCCTTCCCGGAAGACTGTCCGTGGGATGCGGGACCCGAGGACCATATCCAGGTCGATCTTGCCAACCCGCAGGAAGTGACCGACGCCATCGGCCAGATGAAGGAGCGCCTGAAGGCGCAAGGCTCGCGTCTTCATGCGCTCGTCAACAACGCCGCCATCTCGCCGAAGAAGCCGGGGGGTGCGCGGCTCAATTCGATCGAGACGGTGGAGGACGACTGGAAGACCGTCTTCCAGGTCAATTTCTATGCGCCGATCATGCTCGCCCGCGGCCTTATCGACGAATTGGCTCGCGCCAGGGGTGCGGTCGTCAACGTCACCTCGATCGCGGGCTCGCGCGTCCATCCTTTCGCCGGCGCGGCTTATGCGACGTCGAAGGCCGCCCTTGCCGCGCTGACCCGCGAGATGGCGGGGGACTTCGGCGCCTTCGGCGTGCGCGTCAACGCCATCTCGCCGGGCGAGATCGAGACCTCGATCCTCTCTCCCGGCACCGAGAAGATCGTCGCCCAGATCCCGCTGCACCGCCTGGGCCAGCCCGAGGAAGTGGCGAAGTCGATCTACTTCCTGTGCACCGACGCCTCGAGCTATGTGACCGGCGCCGAATTGCATATCAATGGCGGCCAGCATGTCTAATTCGAAGCTCCGGCCGGAAACGGTCGCCGCTCATGCGCTGAAAGCCATCGATGAGGCGACCGGCGCGGTGGCGCCACCGCTCTACATGTCATCGACCTATGCGCGTGACGAGAGCTACGCGCCCAAGCTCAGGGAGAACTATATCCGCGGTGGCAGCCCGACCCTGTGGCATGCCGAGGAAGCGCTCTCGGCCCTCGAGCAGGGCGCGGCGTCGCTGCTCTTCGCCTCGGGCATGGCGGCGAGCACCACGCTGTTCGAGACCGTGCCCCAGGGCGCCCATGTCGCGGCGCCCGATGTCATGTATTACGGCACGCGCGACTGGCTGAAGCGGCTCGAAGCCAAGGGCCGCATCACCCTCACCTTGTTCGACGCCGCCGATCCGGGCGCCATCGCGGGCGCGGTCTCCAAGGGCAGGACGGATCTCGTGTGGATCGAGACGCCGCTCAACCCGACCTGGGACGTGATCGACATCGCCGCGACGGCGAAGCTCGCCCATGCGGCGGGCGCCATTCTCGCCATCGATGCGACGGCGAGTGCTGCCGTCACCACGCGGCCCTTGACGCTCGGCGCCGACATCGTCTTCCATTCGGCGACCAAATATCTCAACGGCCATTCCGACATCCTCGCCGGCGCCCTCATCACGAGGGAGGCCAATGCCCGCTGGCGCGAGATCGAGACGCTGCGCACCAAGATCGGCGCACCGCTTGCTCCTTTCGAGGCATGGCTCCTCATCCGGGGCTTGCGCACTCTTTACGTGCGCTACCGCCAGGCGTCCCAGAACGCGCTCGCCATCGCGCGGCATTTCGAGAAGCACCCGAGGATCGAGCGCGTGCTCTATCCGGGCCTCGCCAGCCACCGCGGCCATGACATCGCCAGGCGCCAGATGACGGATGGCTTCGGCGGCATGCTGTCGCTTCTCGTCAAGGGTACGGCGGCCGATGCGGTGAAGGTCTGCACCCGCCTCAAGGTGATCGTGCCCGCGACGTCGCTCGGCGGGGTGGAGAGCCTCGCCGAGCACAGGAAGACGGTGGAGGGGCCGCAGAGCCCCGTTCCCGACAATCTGATCCGTCTGTCGATCGGCATCGAGCATGCCGATGACCTCATAGCGGACATCGAGCAGGCGCTGGGCTGAAGCCTCTGGTCAGGCCAGTTCCGAGTATTTGGTCGGCTTCAGGAACATGCTGCTGCTCTTGGCGACGATCGGCCCTCCGAACTTCTTCGCGAGTTCGCCACGCTTCGCGGTCCATTCCGGATCGACCCAGAATTTGTCCCACGCCACCTGCCGCGCGCCCATGTCCTTGTAGCCGAGCACATAGATCAACGCATTCTCGTCCTCGCCGACCTCGGGATTCCAGCAGGCGACGACCTTCATGCCCAGGCGCTTGAATACCGGAATCGCCACCGTCTCCATCAGTTCGTGCAGATTGGCCATCTTGCCGGGCAGGCAGTCGTAGCGGCGCATTTCATAGATCATAGTCGGCTCCATTTCTCAGTTTCGGTGACAACGGCATTCAAGCGAGTTTCGGCATGACGCGATCGGCAAAGGTCTGCAGGAGTTCCTTGCGCTCCTCCATCGTGTCGGCCGGCACGTGCAGAATGGTGAAGTGATCGATCCCCGCTTCCTTGACCCTGGACACGCCTTCGATCACATCGTCGACCGTGCCGATGAAGTTTCCTTTCAGGAAATCCTCAAGCGGCTGCCGCTTTAGCCGGAACTGGCCGTGGCGCGTCTTCTTGTATTTCTCAATGGCTTCCTCGCGCGTCCTGCCGAAGCACACTTCGGCTTCGGCGACCGCGTCGATATCGGCGAGCGTCCTGCCGTATTTCTCGAGATAGGGCTCAAGCACCTTCAGCCGGCCCGGCAGAATGGACCAAGGCGCAGTCACGCCGAGGCCCCATTTGGCGATCCTGTCCATCGCCTCCTCGGCCCGCATCGGCACATACATGGGCAGCGGACGCTGGACCGGCTTGGGATAGAGGCTCACGCCGGCGACGGCGTTGAACTCGCCGTCGAACGTCACATTTTCTTCGTCGCTGAAGAACCGCTGCAACAGCTCGATGCATTCGTCCATCATGTTGCCGCGATGCGCCTTCGGCCGGCGCGGATTGATCGCCTCGAACTCGTCGCGGCACATGCCGAGTCCGAGCCCGAGCATCATGCGGCCTTTGCTGAACTGATCGATCGTCGCCACCTGCTTGGCGAGGATCACCGGATCGCGGAACGGCGCCAGGATCAGTCCGGTCGCGAGCTTGATCCTCTTGGTCCGCGCCGCGCAGTAGGCGATCGATATCAGCGGCTCGAACCAAGCTGGTTTCTCGCCTTGCGGAATTCCGTACATCGGGGTCGGACTGATGAAGTCGGTGCCCCACAATGCGTTGTAGCCCAGATCCTCACAGAACTGCACGATCTCGACAATCTGATCCGGCGTGGCGAAGCCGGGCGGAACGAAGACGCCCTCGCGACAGGTAGGAAACTCGGTATCGATTTTCATGGATAAATCTCGCTCAAGGATGATCGCGATCTAGGACAGGACGATGCAGGAGGCCTTCAGCGCCGTGTACTTCTCCAGCGCGTGAAGGGACTTGTCGCGACCGCTCCCCGATTGCTTGAAGCCGCCGAATGGGGTGGTGATATCGCCGCCCGAATAGGTGTTCACGTTCACCGCGCCCGCCCTGACCCCGCGGACGACCTTGAATGCCTTGTTGATGTCGCTCGTCCACACCGCCGCATAGAGGCCGTAGATGGTGTCGTTGGCGAGCCGGATCGCCTCGTCGGTGTCCTTGAAGGTCAAGGTCGACAGGACCGGCCCGAAGATCTCTTCCTGGGCGATGCGCATGCCGCTGCTCACGCGGTCGAATACCGTCGGCGCCACGAAATACCCACCCGACTCCGGCCGCCGGCGGTCGCCGCCCAGCACCAGGCTGGCGCCCGATTTCTTGCCGTCATCGATATAGGCGAGGATACGGTCGAGTTGGCTGTTGTCGACGATCGCGCCCAACTGCGTCACAGGATCGAGCGGATCGCCGACGACGATCGACTTGCCGATCGAGACGACCTTCTCGAGAACCTGATCCTTCACGTTCTCCTGGACCAGCAGGCGCGTGCCGGCATTGCAGGCCTGCCCCTGGTTGAAGAACACCGCCCAGGCGGCCGCGGTCGCGGCCGCGTCCAGATTGGGCGTGTCGCCGAGAATGATATGCGGGCTCTTGCCGCCGCATTCGAGATTCACCGGCTTCATGTTGGACTCGGCGGAATACTTCATGAATAGCTTGCCGACTTCCGTCGAACCGGTGAAGGCGATGCAGTCGACATCGGGATGCCGGCCGAGCGCTTGTCCGGCAGTCGGACCAAAACCTGGAACGACATTGAAGACGCCTTCGGGAATGCCCGCCTCCGCGGCGAGTTCGGCAAGACGCAGGGCGCTCAGCGGCGATTGTTCGGCGGGCTTCAGAACAACGGAGTTTCCGGTGATCAGCGCCGGTGCGATCTTCCATGCCGTCATCATCAAGGGGAAATTCCACGGCACGACACAGCCGACGACGCCAAGCGGCTCGCGCATGACGAGCACGATGCGGCCCGGATCGCTCGGGCATATCTCGTCATAGACCTTGTCGATCGCCTCGGCATACCAGCGGAAGCAATTGATCGTGCCCGGCAGATCGATGGCAAGCGCGTCCTTGATCGGCTTGCCCATGTCGAGGACGTCGAGCATCGCCAGCTCATGGGCATGTTTCTCCATGAGGTCTGCCCATTTCAGCATGATCGCCTTGCGGCGCGCCGGCGCCATGCGCTGCCATACGCCCGACTCGAAAGCCCGACGCGCGGCGCCGACCGCCCGGTCGACATCGGCGGAATCGCATTCCGCCACTTGCGTCAGCGGTTTGCCCGAAATGGGCGACACCGTCGCGAAGGTCTTCGCTGCGATCGCATCCGTGAACTTTCCGCCGATGAAGGCTTTTGTCTGGAACCTGAGGGATTTCGCCGCGGCGAGATTATCCGCGTAGCTCGAAGTCGATGTCATGGCTTGGACCGTGAAAATGCTGAGGATTTACAGGAGCATTTCACACGACGCCTTTTGCGAAGTACAATGAAAATAAGTCATCGCGCGAATTGGAAAAGCAAATCGCGGCAACGCCCCGGCACTGGTTGAATTCAGAAACAGACGGCCGAACGCCTTCACGCTCCCTCAGCTTCAAGTATCGCCTTTTCAGAGACGAGCCCAGCATCGAGCGCCGCTACTCCTGCCACGCGACTGCGCAGGCTTAGGCGCAGGTCCTCGAACCAGTCCTGCCGGCTCACCACTTCCGTGTAGGCGAAGTAGAGGCGTTGCGTCATATGCCCCGCATCGTCGACGCGGAACAGTTTGCGTTGATTGATCAGGTCGCCGATCTGGCGCAGCGGAAAATAGGCCGACCCGCCGCGGGAGAGAATGAATTCGAGCGCCGCCCTGTGGCTCGTAAAGCTCACGGGCGGCGTTATGTCGGTCGGCATTATCGCACGGTGCTGCGTCTTGAAATCCTCGCCCCAGCCGACATAGACATAATCCGGGTTCCAGCGCTCGGCCTTGCGCGGATATGTCGAGACGAGGATCAGCCGCTCGTCCAGCAGCTCATCGATTATCACGTCGCGGCGCGGACTCGCATCGAGGATGATGGCCGCATCGAGAAACCCCCGCGACATCCGCTCGAGCAGCGCTTCGGATGTCCCGATATCCACATTGAGCGCAATATTCGCATGCGAACGCTGGACGTCGAGCAGCCATGGCATGCCGAGTCCCTCCCACAGCGCCGATCCGATGCCAATCGAGAACATCACCGATTGCGCCGACGACAAGGCCAGCTCCTGCTTCGCATGCTGCCATGTCTGCAGCAGTTGCTCCGCGAAGGGCCGGAACTTCCTTCCCGCCACGGTCAGCTCAACGCCAGCCTTATCGCGAATGAAGAGCTGCTGTCCGAGCTGGTCCTCGAGCGCGGCGATGCGGACGGTCACCGTCGACTGGGTTACGCACAGGCGATCGGCGGCCTTGTTGAAATTGCGCGTATTGACCAGCTCCAGAAAAGTTCTCGCGAGAACAATGTTCATCCCAGATACCTTCAAGCTCAGCTGCCACGGATGCTACCATAGCGCACCGGGAGGGCGAAACGGCGGCATGAGGCCCTTACTTGCGCCGCGCCCGCAGGACGGTGAACAGCAGGTACGTCACGAGGCCCAGCGCGGACACCGTCGTCGAAGCCGCCATGACGGACGGATCGCCGGTCATCGCGAGCGCATCCAGCATGGCCTTTGGGACCGTCGCGACCGAGCCGCCGCCGAGAAACATGGGAATGATGACATCGTCGAAAGACGTCATGAAGGCGAGAACTGCCCCCGCCAGGATGCCCGGCGCCAGAAGCGGCAAGGTCACGTGCCAGAAGGTGCGAACCGGGCCGGCCCCGAGCGTTCTGGCGGCGCTCTCCAGCACCTTGTCGCGCCGCCGCATGGTCGACATCACGGTGATGACCACGAAGGGGAGCGAGATAACGGCCTGCGCCAGGGCTACCCCGAGATGTGTGCCGATCAGGCGATAACCCGCGAAAGTCGGATAGATCGCCATGCCGAAGGAGACATAGGGCACGACAAGCGGCGCCAGGAAGACGAGTAGCAACCCATTGCGCAGCAAGGGCGCTCGGATACGGCTGATCCCATAGGCCGCGAGCGTCCCGAAGACCGTGGCAATGAGGGTGCACAGACCGCCGATCAGCAGGGTATCGAGGAAGGCCCGCCGCCAGGCGGCATCCTGCGCGATGGTGGCGTACCAGCGCAGGGAGAATCCGACGGGTGGGAAGCTCATGAACCGGTCACCGGTGAAGGAGACGCTGGTCGAGATCAGAAGCGGCGCAATGAGGAAGATGAAGACGATGGCCAGGAATATCGGCATTACGGCGCCGGCTGCTGCTCTCATGGCGTGTCTCAATCCCTCAGATTGATGTCGCTGAGCTTGGTGACTTTGACATAGAGCGCGGCACCGAAGATCGAGGCCACGATGACGAGCGACGACAACGCCGCGGCCATGCCCCAGATGCCCGAGCGCATCGCCAGGCTCTCGACCTGCATGACGACGGTAGTCTGCCCCGCGCCGCCGAGCACCGCCGGAACCAGATAGAAGCCGAGCGAATAGACGAAGACGAGCATCGAGCCCGCGACGATTCCCGGCGCCGTCAACGGCAGGAAGACCCGGAAAAAAGCACGCAGCGGCGATGCCCCCAAGGTCCTGGCGGCGGGCACCAGGCGCGGACCGACGCGAGCCATGGACCCCAGCAGAATGAGCACCATGAAGGGAAGCATGACGTGGACCATCCCCACGACCACGCCGAACTGGTTATAGAGCAGATGAACCGGTGTCTGGCTGCCGGACAGCCAGAAATAGAGGTTGTTGATCAGGCCGCGGTCACCGAGGATGACGAGCCACGAGAAGGTCCGCGGAACCGTGCCGACGGCGAAGGAGAACATCACGCCCGCCAGCATCAGCTGGCGCCACCTGGGCGCGGCTGTGAAGATTCCATAGGCGGTCGGATAGCCGATCAGGAGGCAGCAAATCGTGGCCAGGATCGCGCTGCGGACCGAGTTCCAGATGACCTTGACATAAAGCGGATCGCTCCACAGCGCGGCATAGTTGGAGAAGCCCAGAACCGGGTCGCTGACCGAGTCCGAGAATACGGCTGCAATCGGCATGATGAACAGGACGCCGAGCATGATGAGGCCCGGCGCCAGCCAGACGAGCCCGCTGGCGTCGCCGACGAGCCGCCGGAGTTCGATCCACAGCGAGCGAGGGATCTCGCTTTGCGAGCTTGCGCCCGCCGATGCTGGCGTCATCGCTTGCCGCCCGCTCACACCGAACGTTCCTCGACAAGGCCATCGACCAGAACGCAATCTCCGAGCTTCAGCGCGACCGCAATAAGGCCATCGGCGCCGGCGCCTGCCAGCTCCCGCTGGCTGCATCTGGCGATCAGCTGCCGATCGGCGCCTCGGGTGGAGAGCCGGCACATCGTGTATGGACCGTTGTAGAGAACCTCATCGATCGTACATGTCACCATGATCGCATCGGCGAGGCCTTCCGGCGGATTGACGACAATATTCTCCGGACGGATTACGATCGTCGCCGGTTGGCCGGGCAGCGGCTTTTCTCCCATTCTCACCTGCGCGTTCTTGAGCGAGAACCGGCCGAAGTCGCAGGTGACATCCACCTTGCCCTGTTCGACGCCTGTGACGATACCGGCGACGACATTGGCGTCGCCGATGAATGTGGCGAGGTAGGGAGAAGACGGCAGGCTGTAGAGCCGCTCCGGCACATCGATATCGAGCACGCGGCCCTCCTGCATGACAACCACGCGATCGGACATCGCCAGCGCCTCGGACTGGTCGTGGGTGACGTAGATGATCGTCGTGCCGGTTTTCCGATGAAGCGATTTCAGCTCGCTTTTCATCTGCTCGCGTAGATTCTTGTCGAGCGCCGAAAGCGGCTCGTCCAGGAGCAGCAATTTCGGTCCGAAAACGAGCGCCCGGGCGAGAGCGATGCGCTGCTGTTGCCCGCCGGAGAGCTGATTTGGTCGCCGCGCCTCGAGATGGCTCGCGCCGACAAGAGCCAGCACCTTGTCGACCTCGGCGTCAGTCCGGTCCCTGCCCATCCGTCTCATCAGCAGCGGGAAGGCGACATTCTGGCGAACCGTCATATGCGGGAACAAGGCGTAGTCCTGAAAGACGAGGCCGATATCGCGCGCTTCCGGCGGCAGGTGGGTAGTGTCCATTCCACCGATCAGAATCTTGCCGGAGGACGGCTCCTCCAGCCCAGCGATAATCCGCAGCACCGTGGTCTTCCCGCTCCCCGATGCCCCCAGGATGGATACGAATTCACCCGCCGCGATATCGATTGCAAAGTCATCGAGCGCGTTGAACTCGCCAAAGCGTTTGGTCAGATTGGTGATCTTCACCGACGCGCCGACGGCATCCTCCGGGGCGCATTTTCCGGTTTCCACCATTGAACTCTTTGGCGAGGTTGTGTGCAGGGGCTGGCCTCCTCAATCAGGCGGATACTCAGACGACCCGCCAGCTATCATACTTCTGCTGCAGGCGCGCCCGATTCTCCTTGTAATAGTCGACATTGAAGTTGACCATCTCCGGAAGATGGCCTGTCGCGACCGACGCCTTCTGCTTTTCGCTCAGGAGCGGCAGAACCTCGGGATTGGCCGGCGAGGTCGGCCAGGCATTGATAAAGGCGAGCTCCGCCTGCGGGTCGAAGAACATGTTCAGATAATCATGACATTCCTTCAACTTCGCGGTGCCCTTCGCTATGCCCACCAGCGGGCTGAAGTAGAAGCCCTGGTTGTAGACGACATTGACGGGCTTTCCGGCAAGATGCGCGGCGAGTGAATCGGTGGCCCAAGTGAGCACCATGGCGACATCGCCCTGCTCGACCATCTGCTGGATTGTCTCGTTGACCTGCGTGTCATGGAAGACGCGGATGTTCGGCTTGATCTTGTCCAGCATCTTGAAGGCCCGGTCTTCGTCGAGCGGGTAGAGATCCTTGGGTTCGACGCCATCGGCCATCAGCGCCGCTTCCAGCACGCCGCACACCCAGGTTCCGAGCGAGCGCGGCCCGGGAAACTGCTCGATGTCCCAGAAGTCCTTCCAGCTCCCGGGTACCTTGTCCTTGTAGGCATTGGTATTATAGGCCATCTGATAGAGAGTCACGTAAGGCGCCGCGCCATATTTCTGACGCGCACCCGCGATCGCCGATTTGGCGTTGGGCAGCCAATCATAGTTCAGCTCTTCAAGCATGCCCTCCGCGCCGAGTTGGGCCGGCTCGACCTCATCGTTGAACCATGCCAGATCGAAACCTTCCGGATTGCCGTTGCGCATCGCCGTCTGGAACTTGCCCAGATTGAACGGCGTGATGTCCACAACCTCGACACCGGATGCGGCCGTATATGGATCGGAAAAGGCGATGCGCACGCCCTTTCCGAAATTTCCGCCCCAGGTGAGGAACTTGATAGGTCCCTTGTCCTGGGCGACGCTGGCGGGCGCACCCAGTGCGGCCGCTACCATCCCGGCCGGGACCATCGTGAGAATCTCTCTGCGTGAAACCAATCCGCGCCGTGGTGTTATGCTGAATTTCATTTGTCCATTCCTCCGTTTCCTTCGCGTCTGACAGGCGTTATCGCCTTTCTTTTGGCAGGCCGATCCGATCGGCGACCCCGGTTCGGCTTCCCGACAAGGCCACCCTCCTGGTATATTCAGCGCGTACCGTCACGACTTTAGGAATTCAGCACCGGCAAGGAAAACGATGAATTTTGATCATCATGATGGATGTTTTCGATCCTGCCCGTTTCACGATGCGGCCAAAGCGATTTCCGTCAACGGCGCCGCCCGGTGCGCGGCGCGCTGGCGCTCATCGTGAGCGCGGGCATAGAGCGTGGTTCTCTGCCATGTGCTGCGCCCGACGGAAACGGCGATCCTCTCGAACTCCTCCGGTGTCATTTCCTGGCCATGCGAAGCGCCTGCGGCACGGGAGATTGATTCGTTCATCAGCGTTCCACCCAGGTCGTTCACGCCGGCCTGCAGGGCCAGGCGCGTGCCCTCGATGCCCATCTTCACCCAGGAGACTTGAATATTCGTGATCGCCGGATTGAGAGCGAGCCTGGCGACCGCATGCATCAGCACGGTTTCGCGGAACGTCGGACCGCGCCGCGCCCGTCCCTTGAGGTATATCGGCGTCTGCATCGGCACGAACGGCAAGGGCACGAATTCCGTGATGCCGCCGGTCTCGAGCTGCAGATCCCGGAGGCGGATGAGATGCCGCGCCCAATGAACCGGCCGCTCGACATGGCCGAACATGATTGTCGCCGTGCTCTTGAGGCCGAGCCGGTGCGCCGTTCCGACAACCGTAAGCCACTTGTCTGTCGTGATCTTGTCCGGACAGATGACCTGCCGCACCTCGTCGTCCAGTATTTCCGCCGCCGTCCCCGGCAGGCTTCCGAGGCCATTGGCTTTGAGCTCCATGAGGAAGTCGCGAATGCTGCTTCCGCTTGTCGCCGCCCCTTGCCAGACTTCCAGGGGCGAGAAAGCATGGACATGGATGTCGGGCACCGCCTCCTTCACCGCCTTCAGGATCGCAAGATAGGTCGCCCCGGTATAGGCGGGATGGATGCCGCCCTGCAGGCAGACTTCGGTCGCGCCGCGCTCCCAGGCCTCGCGCACCCGGCGCTGGATTTCCTCATGCCCCAGATCATAGGGCCGCCCGCGCAGATTCTCGCTCATCTTGCCTTTCGAGAAGGCGCAGAACTGGCAGCGGAAATAGCAGATGTTGGTATAGTTGATATTGCGGGTCACGACGTAGCTGACACGATCGCCGTTCGTCCGGCGCCTGAGATCGTCGGCGGCTCTGCACACGCCGTCGACATCGTCACCGCGCGCTTCGAACAGCGCGACGATATCGGCGGACGTCATGGTCACGCCCTTCACACCCTTGTCGATGGACTGGTGAAGCCGGCGCCGGGCCGATGTCAGTATCCCGGCGGCCGGCGACGGCTTGGGCGCGAGATCGACCGGCTCGATCGAGCCCGGTACCCAGCGGCCGGCGCGCGCAAGGCCTGTCGAGTCCGAGCCGTCGAGGATGCGCGGCAGCAACGCCGCATCGAACCACTTGTGACCCGCGCGGACATAGTCCGGGTAGGCTGGCAGGCGCTCGACCAGGATCTTTCCGGCGACCGCCGTTTGCGCCCGCAGGTCCTCGAGCTGCGGCCACGGCGCCTCGGGATTGACGTGATCGATGGTGACCGGCGAAACCCCGCCCCAGTCATTGATGCCGGCGGCGATGAGTCTGTCCAGCTTGCCGCCCGAGAGATTGGGCGGCGCCTGCAGATTGATCTCCGAGCCCAGGATGATGCGTGCCACCGCGATGGTCCACAGATGGTCATCGAAGCTCGGCTCGGGCGCGGCGGCCATTCTGGTGTTCGGCTTGGCGCGGAAGTTTTGGATGATGATTTCCTGCAGGTGGCCGTGGCTGCGATGCGCGGCGCGCAGGGCCAGGAGCGCCTCGATCCTTTCGCGCCGGGTTTCGCCGATGCCGATCAGCAGCCCGCTGGTGAAGGGAATGGCCAGTTTGCCGGCTTCCTCGATGACGCGCAAACGGGCAGCCGGCAGTTTGTCGGGCGATCCGAAATGCGGTCCGCCCGGTTGCGACAGCCGGTTCGAGCTTGATTCCAGCATGATGCCCATGGATGCCGAACAGGGCCGCAGCGCCTCGAGATCCTGGCGCGTCATGATGCCTGGATTGAGGTGCGGCAAGAGTGTCGTTTCGGCAAGAACCAGCTTCGCCATGGCGGCCAGATAATCCAGCGTGGTCGCGAAGCCGAGCCGCGCCAGCTGGTCCCGCGCCGCGCCGTAGCGCAGTTCGGGCTTGTCCCCGAGCGTGAAGAGCGCCTCGGTGCATCCGGCTCTCTCCCCGGCTTTGGCGATCGCAACGACCTCGTCCGGCATGAGATAGGCGGCAGGGCTTTGGCGCGGGCGCTTGGCGAATGTGCAGTAATGGCAGACATCGCGGCAGAGCTGCGTGAGCGGAATGAAGACCTTGCGCGAATAGCTGATCGCGTCGCCGAATGCTCTGTCGCGGCGGGCGGCGGCTTCCGCCATCAGGAATTCCAGATCGTCCATTGCCGCCAGCTGCATGGCCTCCTCGTCGGTAACGGCGCGGTCGGCGGGCTGGTCGAGGAAGTCGAATCGATGGCTAGTCGTGCTCACGGCTGCTCCTCGCGATCTGGTGGCGGCCTTTTGGGGGAGATCTGGCCGAAATTCTGAGACAGGAACTTCCAGGCCCGGCTAGGTCCCGGCCGCAGCAAATAGGCACGGCAGTCATCCGGCGTATCGATGTCCAGGGCGATGCCGGGCAGTTCCACGATTGTGGGGGGAATGCCGAGCTCGCTCGCGATCTTGAGATGCTTGTTGAAGCTGTCCGGACCGAAGCGCAGCGGAAATCCCCCCGGTGGCGTGAGGATAATGGCATTCGACCCAAACTTGTCGGCGGCCGGCGCTATCGTGAAGGCGATGCCCGGCCGGTGCGCCGCGATCAGCCGCGACAACTCGGCCGCGGTAACGGCTGGAATGTCGGCGGGCAGCGCCAGTATCCCGCCGCGCCCCTGGCGGGCGAGCACGTCCGAATACTCCATGATGACGTCGGAGTGGCCGTTCGTGGCCTCATTGTATATGACGAGCTTTCGCGACTCGGCGATGGCGATCGCCTCATGATCACGGGTGATGACCGCGATGCCGGCCAATTCGGGAACCGCCATCACGGCATCGAGGACATCCTCGAGCATGACCTTCGCGAGGGCACGCCGGAATTCGGGCGAGCAGCAGCCCGACAATCTCTGCTTGGCTCGGTCGAAGCCCTTGAACGGAATGGCCGCCCAGATATCGCGACTGCCCGTCATGCGCGCTTCCCCGATTTTCGACGCCTGGATGCATCACCCGCGGCGAGGACGACGCGCGCCAGTCTCTCGCGGTCGGCAAGGTCCCTCATGAGCGTCGGCGCCACCACGCGCTCGACGCCGCGCGGCAATGCGCAATCGGCATCGGCGTCATCAACCACGAAGACATCGATGAAATCGGCATAGCGCTCGGCGACGGCCGAGGCCGTCACGGCGAGGCCCAGCTCGCGCATCATCTTGGCGGTCGGCCCCTTGATCGATTCGCCGGCGATGATCGGCGAGACCGCCACGACGGGAGCCCGGGTCTGTCCGAGGGCGGCGCGCAAGGCGGGAAGAGCGAGCATCGGATCGATGCTGAGAAACGGATTGGACGGACACAGGGCGACGGCGCGCAAGGCCGGATCGGCCAGGAGGGAAAGCAACTCGGCGTTGGCGGTCGCCGTTTCCGCGCCGGCATAGGCAACAGCCTCGACGAAGGGCTCGCATTTGCGGCGCACGAAGTAATCCTGAAAATCGAGCCAGCCCTCCGCGGTGAGGAGGCGGGTGCGCACCGGGTCGTCGCTCATCGGAAGGATCGGGCCGGAAATGCCGAGCCGCTCGGCGATCGCGCGGGTGATCCGGGTCAGGCTTTCTCCGGAACCGAGACGGTGTGTCCGCTCGATATGCATGGCGAGATCGGCGTCGCCCAGATTGAACCAGCTTTCGCCGCCGAGCTGGGTGATCGCCTTCATGAAGTTCCACGTTTCGCCGACGCGACCCCACCCCTTTTCCGGATCGCTCAGGCCAGACAAGGTGTATACGATCGTGTCGATGTCGGGTGACACGTGCAATCCGAGATGGACAAAGTCGTCACCGGTATTGACCGCGACCGTCAACTCGCCGCTCCCGAGAACCCGATGAAGCCCCAGAGCGAGCTTTGCGCCGCCGATGCCGCCCGACAGGGCGAGAACCTTGCTCCTGGCCGGTGCTGGCTTCGTCATCGGAACAGATCCTCGTGAACGGGCCGCCTCAATGCCGCCGCCGTGCCGGCCGGTTCGTCGCGCCAGTCGAGGCCACGCACCAGCACGACCGGACAGCCTTCATCACCTTGTCCCATGACCAGGGACGCGGCCGCGGCGATCTCATCGGCCCAGCCGACCACGGTGACCTCGAGCGGACGGCCGAACAGATCAGGCTTGCCGCGACGGTCGCTCAATGTCGGCAGACCCGCGGCGCCGATGGCGACTCCGACCGATCCATTGCGCCACGGGCGGCCGAAGCTGTCATTTATGATGACGGCGACCTGGGCGCCGACCGCGGATATGATCTGGTCGCGCAGACACATGGCGCTCCGGTCGGGATCGGCCGGCAGCAGCAGAATTCGCGGGCCCGCCGGCCCCGGCCCGACATTCGATTGATCGACCCCGGCATTCGCCATGACAAAACCGAGAACATGCTCGACGATCAGGACATTGGCCGCCTTGCGCACCACCCGGGACGATTGGGAGAGGATGACCTCGACCAGCCGGGCGTCCTTGCGGATCTCGGCGGCCAATTCAACGGCCCGTTGCGAGGCAACGACCGCGTGGAGATCGACGAAACGGCCTTCGGCTTTCGAAACCGCTTTCTGGGCGATGACCAGAACGTCGCCGGATTGGAGATCGAGGCGCTGATTGGCCAGCGCACCGACGATCTCGCGGGCGAGATCGACACCCGGCTCGATGAGGGGCAAGCCGAGGACGGCGATGAGTTCCACGCAGTTGGCGGTTCGCAAGATCGTCAGCTTCGGCTCAGCCGAACTCCTTCCGCAGTTTGGGAAAGACATGTTCCGAATAGAGCTTGATGAAGCGCAGCTGATCGGCGCCGGGCGCGTGGAAGACCAGATGGCGAAAGCCGAGATCGACATAGGGACGTATCTTCTCGACATGCTCGTCGGGATCGTCGGAGACGATCCAGCGCCGGGCGGCGCGTTCGATCGGCAGCGCGTCGGCGAGCTTCTCCATTTCCCGCGGATCCTCCACCGACATCTTTTCTTCCGGCGAGAGCGCCAGCACCGCCCAGAATCGGGTATCTTCCATCGCTCTCTTGATGTCGGTGTCGAACGAGACCTTCATCTCGATCATCCTGTCGATCGCGCCTGGCGCCTTGCCGGCCGCCGCAAGCCCCGCCTCGACATTCGGCAGCAGGGTATCGCGATAGAGTTCCGGCGCCTTGCCGCTCGTGCAGATGAAGCCGTCGGCGGTGCGGCCGGCATATTTCGCGATCATCGGCCCGGCGCCGGCGATGTAGACCGGCACCTCCTGTTCGGGCCTGTCATAGATGGTGGCGTTCTCGGTCTTGTAGAACTCGCCGTCATAGGTCACGCGCTCTTCACGCCAGAGCTTGCGAATGAGGTCGATCGCCTCGCGCAGCCGCGCGAACCTTTCCTTGAGCTCGGGCCATGTCAGGCCGGTCGCCGGCACCTCGTTGAGGGATTCGCCGGTACCGACACCGAGGATCACGCGGCCCGGGAACAGCGCGCCCAGGGTGCCGAAGGCATGAGCGACGATCGAGGGGTGATAGCGAAAGGTCGGCGTGAGGACACTGGTGCCCATGGCGATCCGCGACGTCGCGGCGCCCAGGGCACCGAGCCAGGAAAAGGAAAACGGCGCATGGCCGCCGGTATGACGCCAAGGCTGAAAGTGATCGCTCACGAAGACCGAATCGAAGCCGGCGTGCTCGGCGGCGATCGCGAATTTGAGGAGATCGCCGGGGCTGAATTGCTCAGCCGAAGCCTTGTAGCCCAACTTGATCGTCACGAAGCATCCTCCTGTCCATTGTCACCGCTGACCGCCGAAGGCACGACCGGTCGCACGGCATATTTTCCAGGAGCCACGATAGCGGGGCGAAATCCCGCCGAATAACGATTAAATTGAAATGTGAGAATTGAAAAAACCGATAGTGCCGTCACGGGCACCAATAGAGGCTCACCGGCTCGCGCGACCGCAGGAAGGCGCGGATCGGCATATCGGCGACCACGCCGGGCTCCTCCGCGCGCCGAAGAACATCGAGCTTCCCCTGTCCTTCGATATGAAGCACGATGAGATCGCTGTCGAGAAGCACCGGCAAGGTAAAGGTGATCCGTCTCTCGGGCGCCCCGGGCGCGCTCATCGATATGAGGCGTCGTGCCGTGGCGGGATCGAGCGCCTCGGTCAGATTGTCACCCGCCGGAAAGAACGAGGCGGTATGCCCGTCCGCCCCCATGCCGAGGATCACCACGTCGAAACGGCCGAGCTTGTCGGCGCCGTCGCGGCCGAAGAGCGGTTCGAAGCGCGCAACCGATGCCTGCGACTGCAGGAGGTGTTCGACGACGAGGCGGGCATTGGATCTCTCGTCTGAGTCGGG
Source organism: uncultured Aestuariivirga sp. (assembly GCA_964537655.1). Classification (GTDB taxonomy): domain Bacteria; phylum Pseudomonadota; class Alphaproteobacteria; order Rhizobiales; family Aestuariivirgaceae; genus Taklimakanibacter. The sequence continues at coordinate 5,461 of CAZICN010000028.1, read as the reverse complement.
AACGCAGCGCTCGTCCACCAGGGTGACGGTGACGTTGCGCCAATCGAGCTTGCTGCGCGCCAGGCGGTGAAAGAAGGCCTTGGGCGTGTTGCCGCCGGAGACCGCAAGGCATGCCTCGCCCCGTCGAGCCAGGGCCCGCGACAAGGCCGCCGTGACGTCCACGGCAAGTCCGATGGCCAACTCGCTTCCCGACGCGAAAAGCTTGCGATCAACGATCATTTGGTCCTCCCTGCGTCACGCGCTTGTCGAACACCTAAGGTGCCGGCGCGCGGCGGGGCAAATCATGTCGGTTGGCGCCGTTGTCGCACCTCGATGTTCGTGGCGGCGAAGACGCGTGCCGGAGGAGGCCGCGCCGCCGAATGGCCTTTCGCGCAAATCCGCATGACTGCCCCACTGGTAAGGGCAGCCTCGTCTCCCCATATCTCTGCACGCCAGGGCGATCGGCTGTCTCTTCCCGCGCCCATGGCGGAGAACTCTCATGCTCGATCTGGATGAACAGGGCCAGTCCCTGCCGGAGGTCGCCCGCGAAGCGGCCGATGGCGAAATACTCGACGCTTATTCCACGGCGGTGATCGGCGCGGTCGACAAGGCCGGATCGTCCGTCGTCCATATCGCGGTAAAGAACGGCCAGGGCCGCCAGGGCGGCGGCTCGGGTTTCGTCGTCGCCTCCGACGGTCTCATCTTCACCAACAGCCATGTCGTCTCGGGCGCCAAATCCATCACGGTGGGGCTCGCCGACGGCCAGCGCGCCACGGCGCGCCTCATCGGCGAGGATCCCGACAGCGACATCGCCGTCATCCGGACCGACGAGAATCTGGCGGCGCCGCCGCTGGCGTTGCACGATTCAAAGAAAATCAGGCGCGGCCAGCTCGCCATCGCCATCGGCAATCCACTGGGCTTCGAGCAGACGGTGACGACCGGCGTCATCAGCGCCATCGGCCGTTCGCTGCGCGCCTCGACCGGGCGCCTCATCGACGACGTGATCCAGACCGACGCGGCGCTCAACCCCGGCAATTCCGGCGGACCCATGGTCGATTCGAAGGGCCGGGTCATCGGCGTCAACACCGCCGTCATCCTGGGCGCCCAAGGCATCTGCTTCTCGGTCGCCAGCAACACCGCGCTCTATGTGCTGAGCCAGATCCTGCAGCATGGCCGCGTGCGCCGCGCCGCGATCGGCATCGAAGGCCAGCAGAGCGTGGTGCCGCGCCACATCGCCCGCCATGCCGGCGTCACCCAGGACATGGGCGTGCGGGTGATGAAGGTGATCAACAAGAGCCCCGCCGATGACGGCGGCATCAAGTCGGGCGATCTCATCATCGCCATCGACGGCCATGCCGTTGCCGGCATCGATGATCTCCTGCGGCTTCTCAATCACGAGCGTGTCGGTCATGAGACGCGCATCACGGTGCTGCGCCGCGGCGAGTTGCGCGAGCGCTTCATTGTTCCGGTGGAGCGGCGCTAGTGTCCCGAATCGGAAGTTCGTACCATATCGCCGCGCTTTCCGAGCGAACTTCGGATTCGGAACACTACGAGTTTTTAGCTGACCATCATCCCTCACCCTGAGGTGCCCGGCGAAGCCGGGCCTCGAAGGGTTGCTGAACAAGCTCGCTCTATCCTGAGGGATGCTTCGAGGCTCGCTGCGCTCGCACCTCAGCATGAGGGTATTGAGGGACGATCCTTTCTAAACTCATCGAGCTCTAGACTCCTGATTTCGAGAAGGCGCGGCGATGCAGGTCGTGCATCTCTTCCTCGACTTCCGGCACCGGCCCTTCGACTTTCACCAGGGGGGCGATCTCCTGCACCGGCAGCGGCCGGACCACGGACTCGCCCGGCGCTCCCATGGCGGCGCGCCATTGCGTGTACTGGCGCGACGACACCGCATAGACGATGCGGCCGAGGCCGGCCCAGCCATGCGCCGCGGCGCACATCGGGCAATGCTCGCCCGATGTGTAGACCGTGGCCTTCGCGCGCTCGGCCGGCGTCATGTGCTCGCCGGCCCAGCGCGCCAGGTCGAATTCGGGATGGCGCGTCTGGTCGCCGCCCGAGACGCGGTTGCGGTCTTCGGCCAGAACCTTGCCGTCGCCCGAGACCAGCACCGAACCGAAGGGCTCATCGCCGGCTTCGAGAGCCTCGCGCGCCAGCTCGACCGAGCGGCGGATATGCTTGAGATCGGTTGTGTTCGTCATCAGTAGAGCCCGGTCTTGTATTCTTCCTGGATATCAGCCTCGACCTTGTCGGATTCCTGGCTGTCGACCTCGCAGGCGCGCGCCTGCTCCATCACCATATGGGCGAGGCCGGGCAGGAAGCCCCGGTCCTGCCGGGCGGCGGGATCCCACAGTTTCGAGCGGCTAAACGCCTTGGAGCAGTGGAAGAACAACTCGTCCACTTACACCCGGATGCCGACCTTGGGCGGGCGGCCGTTGACGGCGGCCGGCGCCAGCTCGGCCGGATCGTCGATGATCTCGGCCTTGCCATTGATGCGCAGGGTGTCGTCGATGCCGGGAATGAGAAACAGGATGCCGACCTGCGGATTGGCGATGATGTTCGCCATCGTGTCGACCCGGTTGTTGCCCGGCCGGTCGGGGATGATGATGGTGCGGTCATCGACGACGCGCACGAAGCCGGGCGGATCGCCGCGCGGCGATACATCGGCATTGCCGTGTTCGTCGGCCGTGCCGATGCACAGGAAGGGCGAACGCTCGATATAGGTCCTGGCGTATTTGTCGATGCGCCTGAGCGTCTTGCCGGCGGCAAGCTCGCCGACCTCGCCCATCCTGGCCCTGAGAACGCTCTTCTCTTTGATCCCGCTCATGCTGTCCTCAACCCTGGCTGCGCAGATTGTCCTTGAGCACGCGCTCTTCGAGAATCCGCAATCCCTTGCCGACAATGTCGAACATCTCGTCGATCTCGTCTTCCCGGATGATGAGCGGCGGGCAGAAGGCGATCGCATCGCCCATCGGCCGCACGATCAGGCCGTTCTCCTGCAGGATCTCGGCGGCGATCGCGCCCACGCCCTTCTTCGGATCGAAGCCGCGCTTCGTCTTCTTGTCGGCGACGAGCTCGATGGCGCCGATCAGGCCCTTGGCCCGGGTCTCGCCGACAAGCGGATGATCGGCGAAGGACGCTATGTGCTTCTCGAAAGCCGGCGCCACCTTGCGCACGTGATCGACCGTCCTGTCTCGCTCATAGATCTCGATCGTCTTCAGCGCCACGGCGCAACCGACCGGGTGCGCCGTATAGGTGAAGCCGTGGCCGAAGGTGCCGAGCTTGCGGCTTTCGTCGAGCATCGCCTGATAGAGCTCTTCCTCGATGGTGATGGCGCCCATCGGAAAATAGGCCGAGGTGATCGCCTTTGCCATCGAGATCGAGGTGGGCTTCATGCCCATCGTGGTGGTGCCGAACCATTCGCCGGTGCGCCCGAAGCCGCAGATCACTTCATCGGCGATGTAGCGCACGTCATATTTGGCGAGCACCGTATTGATCTTGGCGAAGTAGCTCGCCGGCGGGATGATGACGCCACCCGCCCCCATGATCGGCTCGGCGATGAAGGCCGCGACCGTGTCCGGCCCTTCCTTCTGGATCAGGTCGTCGAGGTCCTTCGCCATGCGGTCGGTGAACTGGTCCTCCGTCTCGCCCGCCTCGCCGAAACGGTAGAAATGCGGGCACGACGTGTGCACGATGTTGGCGATCGGCAGGTCGAAGTCGTTATGCACCCAGGGCAGGCCGGTGAGCGAGGCCGAGGCGATGGTGACGCCGTGATAGGCGCGCTGGCGCGAGATGATCTTCTTCTTTTTCGGCCGCCCCCTGGCATTGTTCATGTACCAGGTGAGCTTGATCTGCATGTCGTTGGCTTCCGAGCCCGAGCCGCCGAACAGCACTTTCGAAGCGGGACAGGGCGCTATTTCCTTCAGTTTCTCGGAGAGCTCGATCGCCGCGTCATGCGACTTGCCGGAGAAGATCGACGTGTAGGAGAGCTTGCGCATCGACTGCGCCGCGGCTTCCACCAGTTCCTCATTGCCGTAGCCGAGCGAGGTGCACCACAGGCCCGCGAGGCCTTCGATGTAGCGCTTGCCCTTGTCGTCATAGAGATGGATGCCGCGCCCCTCATTGAGAATGAGCGGGCCCGTCTCGCGATGGCGGACGAGATTGGTATAGGGATGGATGACCGTCTCGATATCGCGAACGGCCATATTCGACAGGCGTGACATAAGACTTCCTTTAGGTAATCGTGAAAGGGCCCTTCGCGCAGGATCAGGCGAAAGGCCCGGGAATTGTGCGGCGGCACTCTGCCATGCCCGCCGGCATTCCGGCAATGGCGCCCACGGACCTCACCGATCCAAGCTCAAGACGTGATCGGTTCCTTATATGTTAGCGCGGGATTCGCGCGAAAAACCATCATCCACCTTTTCGCATCCCGAGCTAATGCTTGTTCTGCCGGTTGGCGATGAGGTCATCGACCACCGCGGGATCTGCCAGCGTCGAGGTGTCGCCGAGATTCGAGAACTCGTCCTCGGCGATCTTGCGCAGGATGCGCCGCATGATCTTGCCGGAGCGCGTCTTGGGCAGTCCGGGCGAGAACTGCAGGAGATCGGGCGAGGCGATCGGGCCGATCTCCTTCTTGACATGGGCGACGAGTTCCTTGCGCAGGTCGTCCGATCCCTTTTCGCCGGCCATCAGGGTCACATAGCAATAGATGCCGGTGCCCTTGATGTCGTGCGGATAGCCGACGACGGCTGCTTCCGACACTTTCGGATGCGAGACGAGGGCCGATTCGACTTCCGCGGTGCCGAGCCGGTGGCCCGACACGTTGAGCACGTCATCGACGCGCCCGGTGATCCAGTAGTAGCCGTCGGTGTCGCGCCGGCAGCCGTCGCCGGTGAAATACATGCCCTTGTAGGCGGAGAAATAGGTCTGCACGAAGCGCTCATGATCGCCATAGACGGTGCGCATCTGGCCGGGCCAGGAGTCGAGGATGACGAGATTGCCGGAGGCCGCCCCTTTCAGGATCTCGCCCTTGTCGTCGACCAGCGCCGGCTTGCAGCCGAAGAACGGCCGCGTCGCCGAACCGGGCTTCAGCCGGGTGGCGCCCGGCAGCGGCGTGATCAGGATGCCGCCGGTCTCGGTCTGCCACCAGGTATCGACGATCGGGCAGCGGCCGTCGCCGACCACGCGGTGATACCATTCCCACGCCTCCGGATTGATCGGCTCGCCGACGGAACCGAGCAGCCGCAGGCTCTTGCGCGAGGTTTTCTGCACGGGACCGTCGCCCGACTGCATCAGCGCGCGGATCGCGGTCGGTGCGGTGTAGAAGATGTTGACCTTGTGCTTGTCGATGACGTTCCAGAACCTGGAATTGTCCGGGTAGTTCGGCACGCCCTCGAACATCAGCGTGGTCGCGCCGTTCGCCAGCGGCCCATAGAGAATATAGCTGTGGCCGGTGACCCAGCCGACGTCGGCCGTG
>CAZICN010000027.1:0-26657 GCA_964537655.1 uncultured Aestuariivirga sp. | reverse complement strand
AGCCCAAGACCCGCGACAAGGCGCCGGTCGTCGTCGAGATGATCCCCTATCGGCGGCGCGACGGCACCGTCTTCCGCGATCTCGACATCCATCCCTATTGGGCGGGCTTCGGCATTGCCTGCTGCCGCGTCGATATCCGCGGAAGCGGCGATTCGGACGGCATCCTCGCCGATGAATATCTGCCGCGCGAGCAGGAGGATGCCTGCGAGATCATCGCCCATCTCGCAGGCCAGGATTGGTGCAACGGCAATGTCGGCATGACCGGCATTTCCTGGGGCGGCTTCAATTCGCTGCAGGTCGCGGCGCGCCGGCCTCCGGCGTTGAAGGCGATCATCACCTTGTGTTCGACCGACGACCGTTATGCCGATGACGTCCATTACATGGGCGGCGCCCTCATCACCGAAAATGAGATGTGGTCGAATTTCATGCTGGTGAAGAACGCCATGCCGCCCGACCCGCAGATCGTGGGCGACGCCTGGCGCGACATGTGGATGAAGCGCCTCGCGGCCAACCGGTCCTGGTCGGAGCACTGGCTCGAGCATCAGCGCCGCGACGGATACTGGAAACAGGGTTCGGTCTGCGAGGACTTCTCGAAGATCCGCTGCGCCGTTCTGGCGGTGTGCGGCTGGGAGGACAGCTACTCCAACTCCGTGCCGCGCCTGCTCGAAGGCCTGACCGCCCCCAGACTCGCCATCATGGGCCCGTGGACGCACGCCTTTCCCTGCCGCGGCGACCCCGGCCCGCAGATCGGCTACCTGCAGGAGGCGCTGCGCTGGTGGAAACACTGGCTCGAGGGCGAAGACACCGGCATCATGGACGAGCCGCAATATCGCGTCTTCGCGATCGGCGAGGAACGGCCGCGTGCCTGGTACAAGGAGCATGCGGGCCACTGGCTCGCCGAAGCCTCATGGCCGAGCCCGCGCATCGACTGGCAGACACGCTATCTCAACGCCAACAGGCTGGCGCCCAGGCCCGAAGCAGGCGCGACGCTTTCCGTGCGCTCGCCCGCGACCGCCGGCACCGATTGCGGGCGCTGGGGCGGCTATGGCGGCACCTCGCCCGATCTCGCCATCGACCAGCGCCGCGAGGACGGCCAGGCTCTGTGTTTCGATACCGAGCCTCTGGCCGATGACATGCCCCTTCTCGGCGCGCCCGAGATCTCGCTGGAGCTCACGGTCGACGTGCCCAAGGTCAACCTCGCCGCCCGTTTGTGCGACGTCTATCCGGACGGCACATCGGCGCTGATGACCTATGGCGTGCTCAATCTCAGCCACCGCTCGAGCCACGAAATCCCGGAGCCTTGCCCGGTGGGCAAGCCATTCAAAGTCACGCTCAAGCTCAATGACTTCGCCAGGGTGATCCCCAAGGGTCATCGCATCAGGCTGGCGCTCCAGACCCAGCACTGGTTCATCCTGTGGCCGCAGCCGACGCTCGCCACTGCCACGATCAGGAGCGGCGCCTCGACCATCCGATTGCCGGTCCGGCCGCCAGCCGACCAGGACCGCCATGTCGCCTTCGCGCCGGCGGAGATCTCAACCCCTGTCGCATCGGCAGAGATCGCGCCGGGCAGCACAGTCAAGACCGTCGAGGACGACATTGCCACCGGCATCCGCACCATCCGGCTCAAGACCGACCACGGTGCGCATTCGATCGATGACCGCGGCATCGTCACCTCGTCCTGGAACGCCGACACCTTCACCATTCATCCCGACGATCCGCTGACCGCGAGGCTCGTCACCGAATATGCCTGGGCGATCAAGAGCGGCCCTTCCGACATGGAAGCGAAAGGACGCACCGAGCTCACCGCCGATACCACTAATTTCTATCTGACCTGGCTGATCGAGGCGCGCGAGCAAGGCCGCCTCGTCCACAGCAAGGGCGCCACCCGCGTCATAAAACGCGACTTCTGTTGAAGCACCAGGACCGGCCATGCTCGCTTACACCATCAAACGCATAGGTCTCGGTCTTCTGATCCTCATCGGCGTGATGTTCGCCATGTATGCGGCGGTCTTCATCGTGCCCGGCAATCCGGCGCGCGCCGCCCTGGGCCCACGCGCGACCCAGGAGATGATCGACAGGCTGACCCGCGAAATGGGCCTCGACCAGCCCTATCTCTTCCAGGTCTATAATTTCTTCGTCAATGTGCTCTCCGGCAACCTCGGCATCGATGTCATTTCCAACCGCCCGGTCGCCACCGAGATCTGGGAGGTGCTGCCCAATACGTTGATCCTGTGCGCTGTGGGCCTCGGCTGGGCGACCTTGCTCGCCATCCCGCTCGGCTGTCTCGCGGTCCTGAAGCGCGGCACCTGGGTCGACCGCGTCGCGAGCCTCGTCTCGGTCAGCGTCATTTCGCTGCCCTATTATGTCATCGCCATCTACGCGCTGCTCATCTTCGCGGTGCAGCTCAACTGGCTCCCCGCCATCGGCGACGGCGACGCGGGCGATATCGGCAGCCAGGTCAAGGCTCTCATCCTCCCCGCCTTCGCCATTGGCTTCACCTGGGTCGGCTATCTGGCACGCCTCGTGCGCGCCTCGATGCTCGATGTCATGGGCGAGCCCCATATCCGCACCGCCCGCGCCTTCGGCGTCCCGGAATGGAAGATCGTCACCAAATACGGCCTGCGCATTGCGCTCATCCCGACGCTCTCGCTGCTCGCCGTCAGCCTCGGCGGGTTGATCTCCTCGGCCGTCTTCGTCGAGGTGATCTTCTCGCGCCCTGGCATCGGCAAGCTCGTCACCGCCGCCGTGAACTTGCGCAACTATCCGGTGGTCATGGGCACCGTCCTGGTCATGACCGCCATCTATGTCACCATCACCATAGCCGCCGATCTCCTGATCGCCAGGCTCGACCCGAGGATCAGAGATGCCTTCCGGGGTGCTTGAGATTCTGAGGCGCGTGATGCGCGATCCCCTGGGCCTTCTGGGCCTCGTGCTGGTCGTCGTCGTGATCGGCGCCGCCCTCTTCGCCGATGTCGTCTCGCCTTACGACCCGGCCAGGATCGACGTGCTGAAAAAGCTCCAGAGCCCCTCGGCCGCCCATTGGCTCGGCACCGACCAGCTCGGCCGCGATACGCTGTCCCGCATCATTCACGGCGCTCGCGTCGCCATGGGCATCGCCGTCTTCTCCATCGGCATCGGCGCCTTCGTGGGCCTCATCCTCGGAATCCTGGCGGGTTATGGCCCGCGCTGGCTCGATGCCGTCCTCATCTTCTTCTTCGATTCCCTGAGCGCCATCCCCCTTATCCTTTTCGCCCTGACGGTGATCGTCATCCTGGGGCCCGGCACCAGCACGCTCATCTTCGTCATCGCGCTCATCTCCATCCCCATCTATGGCCGTCTGGTGCGGGCCCAGACCCTGTCGTTGAGGCGCAGCGAATTCATCCTCGCCGAGCAGTCCATGGGCGCCAGCCTGCCGCGCATCGTCGGCATCCATTTGCTGCCTAATGTGCTGGGCCCGCTGGTGATCCTCGTCAGCATGGATATCCCGACCGTCGTCGCCCTCGAGGCGGCGCTGAGCTACCTGGGTCTCGGCGTCAAGCCGCCGACGCCGAGCTGGGGCACCATCCTCAATGACGGCTATGTGTCGCTCAGGACCAACCCGGCTCTGGTCATCGCCGCCGGCATTCCGCTCGTCATTGCGACCCTGGGCTTCACCTTCCTGGGCGAAGCCTTGCGCGACGCGCTTGATCCCAAGCTCCAGACGAGGCGCTCGCCATGACGGCCCCCCTTCTCCGGATCCGCGATCTCTCGATTGGCTATGCGGGCCACGTCCGGGCGGTGCGCAAGGCCAATCTCGAAGTCCGGCTGGGCGAAGCCGTGGGTCTTGTCGGCGAATCGGGCTCCGGCAAGTCCACCCTCGCCTCCGCCATTCCGGGTCTCCTGCCGGCGAGCTCGCATATCGATGAGGGCGACATCGCTTTCAAGGGCGAGATCATCAGCGGTGGTGATGCCCGGCAGCGGGCGCTGCGCGGCGATGAAATAGCCATGGTGTTCCAGGATCCGATGACCTCCTTCAACCCGGTGCTCACCATTGGCGATCAGCTTGTTGATTTCCAGGGACGGATCGCCGGCGGCAGCGGCGCCGAGAAGCGCCGGCGTGCCGTCGCCATGCTGGCGCGCGTCGGCATTCCCGATCCGGAATTGCGCGCCCAGTCCTATCCGCATGAGCTCTCGGGCGGCATGCGCCAGCGCGCCGCCATTGCCGCGGCTCTTCTGGTCAATCCGAGCCTCCTCATCGCCGATGAGCCGACGACGGCGCTCGATGTGACGATGGAAGCGCAGATCATTCATCTCTTCCGCGAGCTGCGCCGCGACTATGGCGGCGGCATCCTGATCGTTACGCATCATTTGGGCGTCGTCGCCGAACTGTGCGACCGCGTCTATGTGATGTATCGCGGCGAAGTCGTCGAGGAAGGCGCCGTCGACGACATCTTCCACAATCCCCGCCATCCTTACACGCGCGCCTTGCTCGCCTGCGATCCCGCCCGCCTGTCTGAGCGCACCGATTACCTCCCGGTGATCAGCGACGCCGAGCGGGCCTCCTTCACCGAAGCGAGGTATCGATGACATCCATCATCGAAGCCGAGGGACTTGCAGTGAGTTTCCGGGCGCCCGGCGGCTTCCTGGGGCTCGGCCATCGCCGCCTCGCCATTCTCGAGGATGTGTCGCTCGCGGTCCGGCCGGGCGAGACGCTGGGCCTTGTTGGTGAATCGGGCTCGGGCAAGACGACCTTGGCGCGCGCCCTTCTGGGCCTCGTGCCGCGCAGCCGGGGCACGATCAGCTTCGATGGCAAGCCCATCGTAGGTCGGGACACCCACAGCTTCCGTCATCTGCGGCGCAAGACGGCGATGATGTTCCAGGATCCCATCGCCTCGCTGAGCCCCAGGCTCGCCATCGGTTCGGCCATCACCGAGCCCCTTGTCATCCACGGCGTCGCGACGGCGTCCCGCCGCACGGCGGCGGAAGAGCTTCTGTCGCTCGTTGGCCTGCCCAGGGATTTCATCCGTCGCTATCCGCATGAATTGTCAGGCGGCCAGGCGCGCCGCGCCGGCGTCGCCCGGGCTCTCGCCTTGCGGCCAGCCCTCCTCATCGCCGATGAGCCGACCGCCGGCCTCGATGTCTCGATCCAGGGCGAGATACTCAATCTGATGACGCGGCTCAAGGCCGAGCTCTCCCTCTCCTACATCATCGTCACCCACAATCTGGCGATGATCCGCCATGTCTCGGATCGCATCGCCATCATGTATCTGGGCCGCATCGTCGAGGAAGGTCCGACCGGTGCGATCTTCGGCAAGGCCCGCCATCCCTACACGGCCTCTCTCATCGCCTCGGAGCCCATTCCCGATCCGCGCCGGCGGCGCCAGGCGCTCGCCATCACCGGCGAAGTGCCGAGCATCCTGAGAAGGCCCCAGGGCTGCGAGTTCCACACCCGCTGCCCGATGGCAACGGAGCGCTGCCGCAAGGAAGCGCCGCCCCTCACGTCTCTGACTGCCGACCACACAGTGCGTTGTCACTATCCAATCAATTAGGGAGGAGTAGAAAAATGAAGATCAATGGACATTTCGACCGCCGTGGTTTCATCAAGCTCTCGAGCCTGCTCGGCGCCGGCTTCGTCATGCCGCGCCTGAGCTTCGCGGCCGAAGGCGATCTCCTGCGCATCCGGAGCGACAGCGACATCACGCGGCTCGACCCGGCCTATGAGATCGGCAATCTCGAGGACATCACCAACCGCTGCGTGTTGATCTCGCTCGTCAGGCTCTCCGACATGCGCAAGGGCAACACGATCTCGCCCTGGGGTGCCGAAACGATCGAGCAGACCGATCCCAAGACGATCACCTTCACGCTCAGGCCGGGCCTCAAATGGACCGGCGGCTTCGGCCCGGTGACGGCCGAAGACGTTAAATACTCCTTCGAGCGCATCGCCAATCCGGCCAATGAATCGCCGTGGAAATACCAGTTCGAGAAACTCGACAATGTCGAGGTCAAGGACGAACGCACCGGCATTATCCGCCTGAAGGAGCCGTTCCAGCCGATCTGGCTCACCTCGCTGCCCTATTATGGCGGCCACGTCGTCTGCAAGGCGGCCGTCGAGAAGGCCGGCGGCAAATACACGACCGAGATTCCGGCGCAATGCGGCCCCTATCTCCTCGACAAATGGGAGCCCAAGCAGAAGATGACCTTCAAGGCCAATCCCGACTGGCCGGGCCCCAAGCCCGAATTCGGCAGCGTCGAGGTGTCGATCGTCGAGGACGACCAGGCAGCGCAGCTCGCTTACGAGGCGAAGGCTTTCGACTATTGCCGCGTCTCGGCCGCCGCCGCCAAGGGCCTGAAGGAGAAACCCCTGCCCGACACGACGCTGATCGAGGCGCAGTCGACGCGCTATGTCTGGCTCACCATCAATATCGACAATCCGAAGCTCAAGGACCCGAAGGTCCGCCAGGCGCTGCAATATGCCTTCGACGGCGACCAGGTGATCGCCGGCACCTATGAGGGCCTGGTGCCGCGTTCGACCGGCGTGGTGCAGCCCGGCACCGCCTTCACCAGGGCGAAGAACCTCATCGACAAGCCCGATTACGAGAAGGCCAAGGCGCTCCTCGCCGAAGCCGGGGCCGGCGATCTCAAGCTCAATCTCGCCACCCTCAACGACTCGCGCTACATGACCGCGGCCCAGGTCATCCAGGCGACGATGGCGCAAGCGGGAATAACGATCGAGATCCAGCCCTATGATGAAGGCGCTTACTGGGTCCTGGGCGACAAGACCCAGGGCGATGGCTACAAGAATCTAGAGCTGGTGCTGATGGCCTTTGCCGGCGGCATCGATCCTTCAGAGAATCTCGTCTGGTTCCGGCCCGACCAAATCGGCGTCTACAACTGGTCGGCTTTCAACAGCCCGGAATTCGAGGACCTCTACAACAAGGCGTTGTCGGAGGGCGACCAGGCCAAGCGCAAGACCATGTATAACCGCATGGAGGATCTGATGGAGGAATCCGGCGGCTTCATCTTCATCTGCCACGAGCCCTTCGTCGCAATCCACAAGAACACCTTCGAACCGGAAATCCTCGCCGACGGCTATCCCAATCCCGTCGGATTCAAGAAACTGTGAGCTGATCATGAAATCTGCCGCCGCCAGGACGAAACCGCGCTTCGCCCGTGTCGAAGCCGATCTGCGCCGGCAGATGCTCATCGATGCCGCGATCCGCTGCCTTGCCGAAGGCGGGATCGCGGCTTTCACCGTCGATCGCATCTCGCGCGAGGCGAATGTCTCGCGCGGGCTGATCAACCATCATTTCGACGGCATAGCGGGCCTCCTGATCGAGGTCTATGAGGCGATGACCCAGTCGATGCTGGCGGCGGGCCGCGAGACCCTGTTCTTCGAAGGCAATGCGGAGGAACGCCTGGCCTCCGTCATCGACACGATGTTCCGCCCGCCGATGTTCTCCAAATCATCACTCAGGGCGTGGCTCGCACTGTGGGGCGAGGTCGCCACCAATCCCAGGCTCAAGGCTTCGCACCGCAAATCCTATGACGCCTATCGCAAGGCGATCGGCGACGCGCTGCGCGAGATCGCCGGCGCGCGCAGGCTCAAGGTCGACGGCGAGGCACTGGCCACGACTGTCATTGCCCTCATCGACGGCCTGTGGATCGAATGGTGCCTCGATTCCTCCGTCGTCAGCCGCGATACGGCGCGCGCCGCCGTCTATGATGTGATCGAGGCGAGACTGGGGTCGCTGAAACGGTAACAACACCAATTCGTCATCTCGGCGAAGGCGGATAGCGAAGCTTATTCTCCCCGCTTCCGCCGCTCCATATAGTCCCGCAGCGCCTCATCCATCGCCGGATCGATCGGCGGCCGTTCGTAGTCCTTCAGCAACTGCTTCCAGATCCGGTTGGCCTTGAGGGGAGCCGTCTCGCGGCCGCGCTCGATCCAGGTGTCGTAATTGTCCCAGTTGGAGATGAGCGGCTGGTAGAAAGCGGTTTCGTAGCGCGCCAGCGTATGGGCGGTGCCGAAAAAGTGCCCGGCCGGGCCCACTTCGCGCACCGCATCGAGCGCCAGCGTCTCCGGCGTCACCGGGAACGGTTCGCAATAGGCGGCCATCATCTGCAGGAGGTCGGCATCGAGGATCAGCTTCTCGAAGGAGGCGGTGAGGCCGCCACCGAGCCAGCCCGCCGCATGCAGCACCAGATGCGCTCCGCCCATGATCGAGCCCCACAGCGCCATCATGCTTTCATAGGCCGCCTGGGCATCGACGTCATTGGCCGCCGTGACATTGCTCGAGCGGAAGGGCACGCCGATCAAGCGCGCCAGCTGGCCCGAGGCCTGCGCGGCCTGCGCATATTCGGGCGTGCCGAAGGCCGGCGCCCCGGATTTCATGTCGACATTGGAGGTAAAGCCGCCATACATCGCCGGCGCTCCGGGCCTGACGATCTGGGTCAGCGCGATTCCGGCCAGCGCTTCCGCATGCTGCTGGGCGAGCGCTCCCGCCAGCGTCACCGGCGACATGGCGCCCGCCAGCGTGAACGGCGTCACGATCACGCATTGGCCGTGCTCGGCGAAGGTCATGAGGCCTTCCGCCATCGGGATGTCGAGTTGCAGCGGCGAGTTGGTGTTGATGACGCAGGTGAAGACCGGATCGCCGATCAGGCCTTCGCGCGTCGTGCCCAGCGAGATCGCCGCCATTTCCAGCGCGTCGATGGCACGCTCGGCGCCCAGGCCCTGCGGCTGCCAGTTTTTGTCGAGCAGCGTGATCTCGGCATAATAGAGATCGAGATGGCGCGTCTCGGCCGGCAGGTCGAGGGGCTCGAACGGACCGCCGCCTTCCTGATGCAGGATGTCGAGCGACTGGATGAGCTTGAGATAGTCGCACATCTCGGCATAGGTGCCGGCGCGGCGACCGCGCTCCAGATCGCTGACATAGGCCGGCCCCCCGACCGAGGAAAAGATGGCGTTGCGATTGCCGACCCGGACATTCTTCACAGGATTGCGCGCCCGGAGCGAGAATTCTGGCGGCGCCCTCGCGACAAGCTGCGAGATCATGGCGCGGTCGAAGCGCACCCGCATGTCGCCTTCATCGATGACGGCCCCGGCGGACGCATAGAGCGACCGTGCCCTGGGCTCGAGCACTTTCATGCCGACCTCTTCGAGGATGGTGAGCGCCGCTTCGTGGATCGCCTGCACCGCATCGGCGCTCAGCACCTCGATCGGCCGGTAAGGCAAGGTGAACTGCCTCCACGGGCGCTGGTGCAGCGCCCCCGGCACACGCTGCGGACGCTCGCGCCGTCTCGATGTCGCTCTGGTCATGGCTCTGGCCTCTCTCGCCTGACGACGGGCTGTGCGGTTTCGCCGAATTCGCGGGCGAAGCGGTGTCCCGAGAACACGGCATCGGCGATATGGGACGGCGCCAGGCAATCGCCGATGCGGCTGACGGCACCCTTGGGCAGCCGGTTCACAAGCTCATGATAGAGCGCGTCCCGGGGCGCCCTGCCCGTCACCAGCATCAGCGCGTCGCAGGCCAGGCCCCGCGGCTTGCCGGAATAGACGCAGGCGAATTGCGGTGTTTTGCCGTCGAAACCGGCCAGCCGATGCGACAGGACGAGGCGCACATCCATCGCCATCAGCCTCGCCTGGATGAAGCCCTGCTCATCGGTCATTTGCGTCCAGGAGGCGACGACCGGCATCGGCGTCACATAGGTCACCTCGTGCCCGCGTGTCTTCAGCATGTCGGCCAGCGCGCTGCCGACGGCATAGTGGTCATCGTCATAGATCACGACCGACGCGCAGCTCGCCGGCAGGCGATCGAGATCATCCGGGGTGAGGATCATCTGCGCATCAGGCAGTCCGATGGGCTCCTCGCCGATGCCGCCGATCCCGTCGCGCCGCCAGCTGGCGCCAGTAGCGATGACGACATGGTCGGCGCCGAAATCCGCGACATCCGCGGCCGTCATCGGGCTTTCGCGATAGACCGCGATATTGGAGAGCTTGCCGATCATGTGCTGGCGCCAGTCGCGCACCCGGATCCAGCTGGCAAGCCCCGGCAGGCGCGCCTCGGCCAACACCCGCCCGCCCAGTTCCCGGCCACCCTCGGCGAGCGAAACCCGATGCCCGCGCCGGCCCAGCGCCAGCGCGCATTCGAGCCCCGCAGGCCCCCCGCCCACCACCAGGATGCTCTTATCCGAGCGCTTCGGCGCGATGCTCTCGGGATGCCAGCCGCGCCGCCATTCCTCGCCCATGGTAGGGTTCTGCGTGCAGCGGATCGGCACCGCCTCGTTGTTGGCCGCGCGGCAGATGTTGCAGCCGATGCATTCGCGGATCTCGTCCTCGCGCCCTTCCCTGATCTTCTGCGGCAGAAAGGGATCGGCGATCGAGGGTCTGGCCGCGCCGATGAAATCGAGGATGCCGCGCCGGAGCTGGCTCATCATCGTATCGGGTGAGGTGAAGCGCCCGACGCCGACGACCGGTTTCGTCGTCAGTTTCTTGACGAAGGACACATAGTCTTCCTGGAAGCCTTCATCGGAGAAGCGGGCACTCTTCGAATCATTGCCGAGCGCCCCCGCCACATTGACATCCCAGAGATCGGGAAGCTCGGCGAGCGTCGCGACGATGTCGCGCGCATCGCCGTCATGGGTGATGCCGGCCGGCCCATGCAGCTCATCGACCGCGAGCCTGAGCGCCACCGCACAGTCGCCTTTGACTGCCTCCCGCGTGTCCTCGATCATTTCGGCGATCAGCCGGGTGCGGTTCGCGACGCTGCCACCATATTCGTCGATGCGCCGGTTGGTGCGCCGCGACAGGAACTGCAGCGGCAGATAATCATGACCGGCATAGACATAGACGATATCGAAGCCGGCGCGCCTGGCGCGTGCCGACGCCTCGCTCTGCCAGCGGCGGAACTCGGCGATATCGGTCTTGTCCATCGCCCGCGCCGACATCGGCTGGATGAACTTGGCCCGCTGGCCGGAGGGCGACAGCAAGGGCTCGCGCGTCAGCCGATTGTTGGCATGGAAGCCGCCATGCCAGAGCTCGACCGCGGCGAGGCCGCCATGGGCATGGATGGCCTCGGCAACCCGGCCGAGAGCGCGCACATCGTCCTCGTCCCAGAGCGAGAGATAGCCGAAGGGGAAATCATCGGATGAGGGATGGACCGAGCAGTATTCGGTCGCGACCACCCCCCAGCCGCCCTCCGCCTTGATGCCCCTCAGCGCCGCCGAGGCCCGGGGCGCCCGCCAGCCCATGCCGCTCGCATGCGGCGTCTGATAGAAGCGGTTCGGCGCCGTCTTCGGCCCGATCCTCACCTCATCGAACAGCCTGGCATAGCGGGGGTTGAACATGCCGATTTCCTTGTTGAACGAATGTACAACAAGGAAATCGGTAAAGGCAATGGCTCCCGCACTCCACCCGGCAGGCGGGGTTATGCCGGCTTGGCCTTGTCCAAAGCGAGGGTCGGAGGCGGCTCGAGCTCGGCTTCACTCTTCGGCCCCACCAGAAAAAGGCCGGCAGCGGTCAGCCCCAGTGCCGCCCAGATCCAACCGTTGAGGCTTTCGCCCAGGAGCACCACGCTCCAGCCGATGCCGGCCATGGTCGTGAAATAGGCCGACTGGCCGGCGAAGACCGAGCCGAGGTTGGCGATGAGATGGAGAAACAGGACGTTGGCGCAGAGCGAGGCGGCGGCGATCAGGACGACGGTCAGCTCCATCGCGCCGGGTGTAACGGTCGGATAGATCATCTGGTCGGTCGCGAGCGCGATCGGCAGGAGGATGATGGCGGCGACGAGTTGCATGATGCCGACCGTCGTGACGGTCGCGATGTGTTCCGGCCGCTTCGCCGCCAGCATGATGCCTTCCGCCGCATAGCAGGCCGGAATCAGAAGGGCGACGACCGTCCACAGCAGGGCGCTGGAACTCGCACCCGTAAACTTGTCATAGAGGATGACCAGGACACCAAGGAGGCCCAGAAGCAGGCCGGCAAATCGCGACAGGTTTGGCTGCTCGATCCGCATGAGAGCGGCGAAAGCGAAGCCGAGGAAGCCTTCCAGCACGACGATGATGGATATGATGCTCGCCTCGATCTTGCCCGCGACGAAGAACAGGAGCGATTCGCTGACCGCGGCACCCAAGAGCGCATAGGCAAGGAAGTAGCCCCACGGTATCTCGCGCGGCTTCGGCATGGTTCCCTTGGCCACCGACCAGCCCATGCAGCAAAGGCCGCTCAGCAGGCTAACCCAGAAGGCCATCCCGAAGGGATGGGCATCGAGCCCGGAGGCCATGCGCGACAAGGGCGCGACCAGGCCCCAGATGACGCCCAGGACGATGAGCCCGAAGCCGCCGCGCAAGGTCTTGATGGACTGCCTGAGACGCCGCTCGCGCTCATAGACCTTCTGCGCGGCGTCGGCGAAAACACGAGCGAGATCGCCCAGTGCGTCGTGTCGCTCGAAAATCTCCTGGAGCCCGAGCTTGGAAGGATTGTAATTGCCGATCTTCAGGATTTGCGCCGCGCGCGCCAGCTTCTGCACCTGATTGATATAGTCCATCTCGGCATCGCGCACATACTTCTTCTCGAGCAAGGTGTTGACGCGCGCCCGGAAGATCACCGGATCGAAGTTCTTGGGTAGAAAGTCTTCGGCCCCGAGCTCGATCGCCTTGACCGCGCTCTCCGTGTCATCGAGTGATGAAATCACGATGACCGGGATATCCCTGAGCGTCGCATCCGCTTTCATCGCCCTGAGGACATCGAAACCGTCCATCTCGGGCATCACTACATCGAGGAGCACCGCATCGACCGGATTTTCCCGCATATGATCGAGCGCCTCGGCACCGCTTCCCACCGAATGGCATTGATGACCGAGGGCGGTTGCGGCGCCCGCCAGCTTGAGCCGCATCGTTCGCGTGTCGTCGACAACCAGTACCCTTCCCGACCTGCTCATGTACCTCCCCGATTCAATTCCGTGCCGATATAGGCCTCAAGCTCTTCCTTGAGAGCGATGCAGCCCTGGGCGATCTTCTCCGAAGAGGCGATGGCATTGGCGACCGCGCCTTGTTTGCTCCCGAGCTCGATATCGGCGCAGAGTGCGGCAAGCTCGCCATCGCCGAAATCCCGCGCACTGGATTTGATCGTGTGGGCGGCGCGGCCCAGCATGTCGAGCCGGCCGTCTTTCGCGGCGACGAGAACCGACTCCGCCAGGGGTTCAGCCTCGTCAATGAAGCTCTGCAGGATATCGGCCAGCACATCCTTGTCACCGCCGATGAGCTCTCTCATGCGTTCGAGCGCCTGAAGCGATATGCTCATCGCGCCCTCCCCTTCTCCCGTCTTGCGACGCGCATACGCCAGCTGGTGCGCAAGGCGCCGACGAGTTCGGCAAGCTCGATGGGCTTGCTCACATAATTGTCCATGCCCGCCTTGAGATAGGCCTCCCTATCACCCGCAATCGCATTCGCTGTAAGTGCCACGAAATAAGGCTGCGCCACCTCGGAGCGGAGACTGCGGATGATCTTCATCGCCTCTATGCCATCCATCTCCGGCATCTCGATATCCATGAGAACGGTGTCGAACGATGACGTCGCGGTCATGTCGACGGCTTCCCGCCCGCTCGCCGCCACTTGCGGCGCGTAGCCGAGCTTCTTGAGCAATGCCGAACAGAACTTTCGGTTGGTCGGGTGATCATCGACAATGAGGATGCTGAGCGGACATTCCTCAGCGAGCTTGCCGTCGAGATCGACGGCCGGCTTGGGAGCAGCCGACGCCACGACCTTGGGAACGGCCTGAATAGCCGCCATGAGGGAGTGCAGGAGAGCCGATGGCTTGATCGGCTTGTTCAGGATATCGGCGAAGAGCCCGGCCCCCGCCATCTGCGTGATCTGGGCGCGGCTCATATGCAGCGAGCTGAAGAGAATGAGCGGCAATGACCGGTAGTGTGGCAAGTCATGGATCCGCTTCGCCACATCGATCCCATGGAGATGCGGCATCTGCATGTCGAGGATGACGACATCCGGAGGTTCGTTGTGCCGCAGCGCCGACAGCGCCTCTTCCCCGCCGGTGACGAGGGTCGGCACCATGCCGAACGACTTTGCATGCAGCTCGAGGACCCGGCGATTGGTGGCGTTGTCGTCGACAATGAGAATGCGTTTGCCCTTCAGGCTATCGGTGTTGAGGGAGGCCGCGCCTCCAATCGCCCAGTCCACCTTGATCGTGAATTCGAACTCGGTCCCCTTGCCGGGCTCTGAACGTACCCGGATATCGCCGCCCAGCATCTCGACAAGCCGCTTCGATATCGCAAGCCCAAGGCCCGTTCCCCCATAGCGGCGCGAGGTCGAGGTATCGACCTGGCTGAAGGATCGGAACAATGTCCCGAGACGATCTTCGGGAATGCCGATCCCGGTGTCGGCGACGGTGAAGCGGACAATGTCGCTGGTCGCGCCATCGCGCATCACTTTCAAGAACACCTCGCCCTTTTCCGTGAACTTGACCGCGTTGTTGAGGAGATTGAGCAGGACCTGGCGGAGCCGCGTCGGGTCCGACACGACGTAACGCGGCAGTTTTGGGTCTATCCAATAGATGAGCTCGAGTTCCTTCTCCGCGGCGCGTGATGAGACGAGATCGAGGGACTCCTCCACACATTGGTCGAGAAGGAACGGAATGGCTTCGACATCGAGCCTACCCGCCTCGATCTTGGAGAAATCGAGAATGTCGTTGATGATCGAAAGCAGCCCCACGGCGCTGCGGCTGATCGTCTCGCAATATTCGGTCTGCTCGGCATCGAGCTTCGTCGCCGAGAGCAGATGCGTCATGCCGATGATGCCGTTCATCGGCGTGCGGATCTCATGGCTCATGGTCGCGAGGAAGGTGCTCTTCGTCGCATTTGCGGCTTCGGCGGAGTCCTTGGCCGCGATCAGCGATTTTTCGAGCTCCCGCAGCTTCCCGACATCGTCGGTGGTGATCTTGAGCAGACGCTGCGTTTCGTCGAACAGGCGGGCTCTTTCCAGGGCCACGCTCGCGGCATTGACTATGGTGGTGAGCAACGTGATGTCGGACACCACGAAGGCGTTTTCGCGATCGAGATTCTGCAGCGAGATCACGCCGCGACACTTGCCTTCGAAGATCAGCGGAACGAACAGGCAGCACTTGGGCGGTTCGCCCTGGCGGACCTCGGGATTTCCGTACTTTTGCCGGGCCGTCTCCATGTCGCCGGAAAGAAGCAGGGGCTGACCCGTCTCCATGACATGCTTTCGGAAGCCGACCAAAGTCATGGGATTGTCGGGAAAGCGGACACCGCGCTCGATCGTATAGGGAAAATGCAGGATCCTCTCCTGCTCATTGAATATCCCTATGTCCAGCACGTGAGTGTCGAATACCTCATGGATCTTTTCGCCGATGACAGTATAGACTTCCTCGGCCTTCAAGCCGGAAGCGAGCGCTTCCTGGAGTCCGTTGACATAGGCCAGTTCCCCATTGCGCACCTCGGTTTGCCGCAGCAGCTTCTTCGTTTCATCGAAGAGCCGGGCGTTGTCGAAAGCCACACCGATGCTCGTGCTCAGGATCTGCAGAAGGCGCTGATGGTGTTCGTTGAAGGCGTCCCGCGCATAGGATTGAACGCTGATGACACCGAGCGTCTTCTCATTCGCGACCAGAGGGACACCCAGATAGGCCTCAGTCTCGTCTGCTTCGTATTGCATGATCGCGCCGAGGCCATTCTGCTCCTCGACGGAATGCAGAAGAAGCGGCTGGGATGTCCGTATGATTCTCGACGTAAGACCCTCACCGAGCGGAAAGGAATCGCAGATCTGATAGTCCTTGTAGAAGGAGTACGGGACATGGATCATCCCCGTGCTCTCGTCATACAGCAGGATCTCGGTGACTTCCGCGGTGAATATCTCGCGCACCTTGTCGCCCGCGATGCGGGTAAGCTCGGCGACGCTCAGCGATTTTGTCAACGCCTCGCTGAGGCTCACCAGGCTGGCGAGTTCCCTGCCGCGCTTGTCCTTCATCCTGATCAGGCGGTCTGATTGCTCGAGCAGTTTCCGCAGGCGCTTCTCCTGGTCACGCAGCGAGATCTCGGCATTCTTCTGGTCGGTGAGATCGATCAGCGCGCCGATACTACGGACGATCAGACCCTTGGCATCCTTTTCATATTCGCCGACCTCTCTGCCATGCCTGAGGCTTCCGTCCGCGATACGAATGGCGTAATCGATCGCATAGGGCTCGCCTGTCCTGCGGCTCATCTCTATCGTGTCGAGATAACGCTGCCTGTCATCATCCGGCATGCTGGCGGCGATCTTCGCGCTGCTGTTGCGCGCGAAAAAATACTCTTCCACCGTAAGCCCGTGAATCTGGGCAACTTCCGTGGAGACATAGATCGGCTTGTCTTCCAGTTCATCCCAGACGAAGAAGCCGATCTTGGCGAGCCTGCTGACATTGCGCAGAAGAACGTCCTGATCCGCGACGAATGGCGCCGCGACACCATCCAGAGCTCCGCTGCCGTCAGTTGCCATGCCGATGCTTCAATTGAAAGTTGCGCGCGTGTCCGACCAACCCCTATCAGCTGGGCTGCTGATCAGTGATTGCGCGGCACGTTAGGTCATCCAGCGTCAGCTCTGCGCTTGATGGGCGTGAGATTCCCATTAAAGTTACGTGAGGAAAAATCCTATGGACACCCATGCCGCTTGACGACTCCCCAGCAAGGCTGAAGCTGTATCTGCTGAACGGTTTCCGGATCGAGGATGCCCAGGGCAGGCTGTTTGAACTGACAGGCCGGAAGGGCCCGGCGATCATCGCCTATCTCGCGCGCTGCCCCGGGATGATCGCAACCCGGGAGAAGCTGGCCGATCTCTTATGGGGCGGCAGCGACACCGATCATGCCAGAAACAGCCTCAGGCAGGCGCTGAGCGTGCTTCGCCGTGACCTGGCAGCCACCGGCGTCGACCTCCTGCATGGCGGCAAGGAAACGGTCGGCCTGCGCGCCGGCTCGATAGAGAGCGACGTGCAAATCCTTGAAACGGCGCCATCTGGCCGCTCAAGCGGGGAACTCGAAGCCGCAACCTCGGTTTACACCGGGCCGTTTCTGGATGGCTTCTTCTCGGGGAGCAGCACCTTCGAGGATTGGGCCGCCGCCGAGCGTGAGCGATTGCTCAATCTCGCCATTGGTTTTCTCGAAAAACAGGCGCGCCTAGTGGACGTGGAGAAGGGGCTAGCCATCGCCCGGCGCCTTGTCGCCATGGAACCGACACGCGAGGCGTCATATCGGCTCAAAATGGAATTGCTCGCCTTGACCGGCCAGCGCGATCGGGCGGTCCGGACCTATGAGGCCTGCCGGGCAATGCTGCAAAAGGAGTTCGGCGTCGATGTAAGTCCCGAGACAAGGAAGCTATGGCAATCCCTGCTGGTTGGACCGGACCCTGAAATTTTCTCGTCCCGGCCGATGCAGATGACCGGCTCCGCTGATGCCCGCGGCTGGATGAAGCCGTCGGTCGGCGTGCTCAGCTTCGTGAACCTCACGAGCGAGCGTAGTGATGACTATTTCGCAAAGGGACTTGTTCAGGATATCACGACGGCTCTATCGCAACGGCGTGACTACGCGCTTGTCGCAGAGTTGCCCACGCTCATGACAGAGACGGGAAGCCTCGATGTTCGCCGGATCGCGACCACCTACAACGTGCAATATCTGTTGAATGGCAGTGTACAGCGGGCCGCCGCCGACCTCAGGGTCAATGTCCAGCTTATCGATACCGCCAATGGGCAAAGCGTCTGGGCCCAGCGATTCGACGGGCGGGCGCAAGAAGGCCTCGAGTTTCAGGACCGCATCGCGCATTCGGTCATGCTCGCTCTGGGTATCGAATTGCAGCTGACCAGCTGGAAGGTGCGCGACAAGAGCCCGCCCGGCGGCCCGGAAGTGCGGCGCCTTGTCAATCAGGCGCTGACGAAATACTACGAGATGACCAAGGCATCCCTGCAGGCCGCCATGATCCTGGCAGAACAGGCCCTGGCGGTCGACCCCGACAATCCTCGCGCGATGCGGACCTTGTCGATCACCATCTCCGTAGGCCTGGCGGTTTTCGGCGCACTGCCAAACCGGCAGGAGCATGTCGACAGAGCCCTGTCCCTAGCCAAAGCGGCCGTCAAGGCGGTGCCAGACGACGAGATTGCGCGTTGCTTTCTGGCTTTCGCTCTTTCAACCGCTGGCCACATCGAGGAAGCCATCGTGGAACTGCGCCATTCGATCAGCCTCAATCCCAACTACGCAAATGCCCATGGCGACCTCGCCGCACTCTATGCGCTCAAGGGGCAGACCGAGCAGGCTCTGCACGAAGCCAACGAGGCCATGAGGGTGGGGCCCTTGGACTCAACTGAATTCTGGCGGTATCACAGCGTCGCAGTCGCCAAATTCGCCAATGGCGACGATTCAGAGGCCTTGGAAGTCGCGCGCAAGGTGGTGCGCACAAGGCCGGATTTTGTGCGCGGCGCCCTCTACTGGGCGGCGGCGGCCATGGCAACCGGCAATGATGAAGAGGCCTCACGGGCAATTCATCATTGCCTTTCCCAAATACCCGGGCTCAGCCTGCGTAATATTTCACCCATCTATGTGCCGCGCTATGTAAATGACGAGCATCAGCGCCGCTTCGTCGCGATGCTCGCGCACGCGGGTCTTCCGGAGGCATAGCCTGCCTCATCTCACGAGCTTCGGCCACCGAGGCTCAACTGAGCGGCGGCTTCGGGCCCTGATCCGGCAGCTGTGACGGCCGGGGCGGCTCTGGCGTCGGCATCGGGCGAGGTTCGTTAGGGGGTATGCCCTGCGGTTTTGGATGACTCATCGAATGGCCTCCTCGGTGCCGATCATAGGGCCTGATCAAGCCTCGAATAAGGCCTTGCACATCGGCGATTGGGGATCGCTCAGACCTTCGAGCACGTTGAAATGGTGGCGGTTGTCTTCCGCGACCACGGCCGTCTCGGCACCGAGGCCGCGCCAGACATTGGCGAGAAGCGCGTTCTGGCGGATGAATTCGGCGCGCTCCGCCGCCCCCACCCAGCAGGTGAGCCGTACACCGGGGAGAGGATCGAGAAGGCAAGGGCTTTCGGCCCGCGCCTCGAGGTCATCGAGCTTCAAGGTGGCGTTCATGGCCGTCCGCATCAGCGGGCGCAGGTCATGCAGGCCCGATATCGATACGACATGGGCGATGCGCCGGCGCACTTCTTCCTGAAAGAGGGCTGGCCGGGCCAGCATGCGCGACACCAGATGCCCGCCGGCGGAATGTCCTGCGAGATAGATAGGCCCCGCCACCTCTTTCGCCGCATGACCGATCGCCGCGCCGATCTCGCGGGCGATGCCGCCGATGCGGATATCCGGGCACAGGGTGTAGGACGGCAGTGCTGCGGCAAAGCCGCGCTCCAGCGCCCCTTGCGCCAAATGTGACCACGAGGACTTGTCGAAGCGCATCCAGTAGCCGCCATGGACGAAAATAAGGAGCCCGCGCGGATGCGCGTCCGGCAGGAAGAGATCGAGCTTGTTGCGGGAGCCCGGCCCATAGGCGAGATCGAGCCTTGCACACCCGCCGGCGCCGGCGCGAAAGTCCTGCGCCGCCTGCGCCCAGCGCGCCAGATAGCCCTCGCCGCCCGCGATATGGGCGCCATTCGTATAAGCATCATCCCAGTCTTCAATGGCCGGAAACATCATGGCATCCTCATCGGGCGATCTCACACATGCGACGGCATGATGCGGGCGGTAAACAAGGGAACGAGCGCTTCCTGCACGCCGGTAAGGCAGATCTGCACCCCGATGCAGAGCAGGAGGAAGGCCGACATGCGGGTCACCACGCGCGATCCGGCCTGACCGAGAAGCGAGACGACCCGGTCGGCCGAGGAATAGAAGAGCCCGATGGTGAAGGCGACGGCAAGCGCCGCCCCCGACATGCCGGTGAAGAACGGAATGAGGTCGATCGTGTTCTTCGGCTGGCTGGCGCTCAGCGCGATCGCGACCGAAATGGTGCCGGGCCCTGTGGTGAGCGGCATGGTCAAGGGGAAGAAGGCGTCATCGCTGGTGCCGCGCGCGTTTGCCGCCTGCTCCTGCTTGCGGCCTTCATTCTGCTCGGGCGCCGAGAGCATTTCCCAGGCCCTCACCGCCACGACAAGGCCGCCCGCCACGCGAAGCGCGCTCAGCGACACGCCGAAGAAGCCGATGATCGTCGCCCCGGCCCAGAGCGAGGCGAGCATGACGCCCAGCGAATAGGCCGCCACCCGCCAGGCCAGCGCGCTGCGCTCCGACCGGCTGGTCGCGGCGGTCACCTGGTTGAAGATGAGCGCGATGGCGAGCGGATTGACGATCGAGAACAGCGCCGGAAAGGCGATGAGGAAGCTCTCGATCGTGCCGCTGAAAACCCACATGCGGGGGCAAATAGAGATGAATTCGCGGTGAGTTACAAGGGCGGGGTTCAGGCGGCGTTGCGCACCTGCCGCGGGTCGGGCTTCTTCAGCGTGAGCCGCCAGGCATAGCCGCCCTTGATCGCGGTGAAATCGAGGGAGCCGCCACTCTGTCCGGCCAACTGTTCGAGGGCTTCGCGCAGATGCGCCCGCGGCGTGACATGGAAGCGGGCGAGCCAGGCCCGCAAAACTGAACGGAAAACTCTCGGCAAACGCTCCTGCTGGCCGAAATCGACGACATGCAGTTCGCCGCCTGGCGCCAGCATCCGCATGGCCGAGGCCAGCACCGCCTGCCAGGACGGAATCATCGACAGGGCATAAGAAATGAAGATGCGATCGAAATCATCCCGGCCGAAGAGCGTGCGCAGGTCGAAATCGGCGGCATCGGCCCTGGCATAGGCAATGGCCTTGCCGTGCGAGTTCCGCCGCGCCGTGATCAGCATCTCTTCGGAAATATCGAGACCGTAGAGCCGTGCCTGGCCGTAGCGCTTGCGCACCGCGAGGAGATTGCGCCCGGTGCCGCAGCCGATCTCCAGCACCGCTCCCTGCAGCGGCGGATCGAGCGTTTCGATCAGCTGGTCGCGCCCCAGGAGATAATATTTGCGCGTCAGGTCATAGAAATGCCGCTGGTGGCGATACATGCGATCCATCAGATCGCCGTGGCGGGCATCCATGATCAGGCTTGCGCCTTCAGCTGATAGAGATGGAAGCCGCCATAAATGGCCGAGCGGTCCATGAAGCCCAGGATACGCGAACGCTCCGCCCCGTAGCTCCAGCGCTCGAGGATATCCGCCTTCACCCGGCCGGGCAGGATCGTGGCTTCGCCGGCGGTGCGGAAAATGACCCGCGCGCCGGGGCGCGCCGTGCGGGTGATCTCGCTCCACAGATCGTTGAGCTGCTCGTCGGTCATCCAGTCTTGTGCGTCGAGCAGCACATAACGGTCAAGGCTCTCCTCGCGATGTGCCCGAAGGCAAGCCGTGAACGACCCGAGGAACGGCGTGATCCGTTCAGCGCCCCGCTTGATGACCGAGAAATGCCCGCGCTGCAGATAGGGCGGCAGTGCGGCCGTCTCTCCCGTGTCGTAGCGCCGGGCAAAAGCCTGCCAGGCGAAGTAGTTCTCGTTGAGCGGGAAGTCGCAGGCGAGCTTGCGCAGACGCTCGATCAGCACTTCGGCCATCGAGCGGCCGCCGGCAAGCTTCTCATACTGGGCCGGCGGAATGCCGAGACCGTAGAGCGAAAGCCTGCGCCCGGTGAGCCAGCGCACCAAACGCTTGTCGAAGATGGGCGCGATGTGGTCGTCGAAGAATATCCGCTGCTCGGCGAGATCGGACATGTTGATGATCGTCTCCGGCCTGACGCCATAGATGCGCGCCACCAGGTGGGCGACGCCGATGAAGCGTCCGAGCAGCCCGTGGCGATAGAAGCGTCGGGCGAACATGTCGATCCGCCGCCTGCCATTGAGCGCCCTCTTGTCCCAATAGCGCTGCGTGTCCTCATCGAGATGCGGCCTGAGCCAGGCGCGATAGGCGGCGGTGTTGGCATGACTGTCGGCGTCGGCGAAGAAGCGGCGGAACTGCTCATAGACGGGCAGATGCCGGGCCGCCGCGAGCTTGAGCCGGGTGAGCGCGATATGGGCCGGGTTGAGATCGACGGCGATGAGGCTCGCGGGGGACGCCGTCATGTAGGAGAGCGCATTGCAGCCGCCCGATGCGATAGTGATCACGCGATGGTCGCTCGTGAGCTCCATGGCGTCGAGATCGACGACCGGGTCTTCCCAGATCTGCGGATAGACGAGCCCGCCAAAGGCCATGGTGAACAGCCGCTCGAGCAGGCCGTTGAAGGAAACCACGCGGTGCTGATGGACTGCCGCCTTGAGGGCGTCGGCGGAAGAAAGCTCACTGTCGGCAGTGATGGCAGTCATCGGTGATTCTCTCCGTCATGGCTTCAATTTCGCAAAGCCTATGCTGCGTTTCCATGACTGCCATGTGACAGGGGAGCGTCACCCTCGCCCCTCGAAGGGACGAGCGCAATCAGCTCAGCAGCTTCCGCACCGCGTCCTGCCACCCGGCATATTTGCGCGCGCGAAGGTCCGCTACCATTTTGGGCGCGAAGCGCCTTTCGAGCTTCCAGCCCTTGGCGAATTCATCCGGCGGCGGGCACAGGCCCTGCGCCAGCCCGGCGAGATAGGCCGCCCCGACCGCGGTCGTTTCCAGCACCCGCGGCCGGTCGACTGGCGCATCGAGCATGTCGGCGAGGTACTGCATGGTCCAGTCGGAGGCGACCATGCCGCCATCGACCCTGAGGATCGTGCTCGCCTTGCCGCCCCAGTCGCCTCGCATCGCCTCGAGCAGATCACGCGTCTGGTAGCACACCGCCTCGAGCGCGGCGCGCGCCAGTTCCGCGGGCCCCGTGGCGCGCGTCAGGCCGAACAGCGCACCCCTGGCCTCGGGCTTCCAATAGGGGGCGCCCAGCCCGACAAAGGCCGGCACGAGATAGACCTGCTGCTCGGGATCGGCCGCCTCGGCCAGGGCGCCGGTGCGCTGCGCGCTGTCGATGACCTTGAGACCGTCGCGCAGCCACTGCACCGCAGCACCCGCGATGAAGATGGCGCCTTCCAGCGCATAGGTGCGCTTGCCGTTCAGCTGATAGGCAATGGTGGTCAGGAGCCGGTTGCGCGAGGTGACGGGTGATGCGCCGGTATTGAGCAGCGCGAAGCAGCCGGTGCCATAGGTCGACTTCATCATGCCGGGCGCAAAGCACGCCTGGCCGACGGTCGCCGCCTGCTGGTCGCCGGCGATCCCCATGATCGGGATCGCGCGGCCGAAGAGCGGGGCGCCGGTCGAGCCGAAGTCGCCGGATGAATCACGCACATCCGGCAGCAGCGATCGGGGCACACGCAGGATCCGGCACAACTCGTCGTCCCATTGGCCGCGATGGATGTCGAAGAGCAGCGTGCGCGAGGCATTGGTCGCATCCGTCGCATGCACGCGCCCGCTGGTCAGGCGCCAGAGGAGAAAGCTGTCGACGGTCCCGAAAGCGAGCTCGCCGGCCTCGGCTTTCTTTCGCGCGTCGGGCACATTGTCGAGGAGCCAGGCGATCTTGGTGCCGGAGAAATAGGGATCGAGCAGAAGACCGGTCTTGGCGGTGAAGGCCGCTTCATGGCCGGCCTCTTTCAGGCCGGCGCAGAAGTCGGCGGTGCGACGGTCCTGCCATACGATCGCCTTGTGGATCGGTTTGCCGGTCTTCCTGTCCCAGATCAGGGTCGTCTCGCGCTGATTGGTGATGCCGATCGCGGCCACCTCACTCGCCGTGGCGGATGCCTTGGCGATCGCCACCCTGATCGTGTCGACGGTGGTCCGCCACAGATCCTCGGGCTCATGCTCGACCCAGCCCGAGGACGGAAAGTGCTGGGCGAATTCCTGCTGGGCGGCGGCCGCGACCGAGAGGTCGGGCCGGAACAGGATGCTGCGCGTCGACGTCGTGCCCTGGTCGACGGCAAGTAGGTAAGGCGCCATGAAGAAACTCCCCTTTTACAGGGGAGTTTCGTGAGGATGCCCCGGAAGGTCAACCTCGTTGGTTACTTCGCGAGCTTGGCGGCGATTCCCGCGACATAGCGGCCCTGATAGCGCGCGCCTTCGAGCTCGACGGCGGAGGGTTGGCGGCTGCCATCGCCATTGGTGATGGTCGAGGCGCCATAGGGCGATCCGCCCTTGATCTCGTCCACACCCATCTGGCCCTGGAAGGCATAGGGCAGTCCGGCCACCACCATGCCCTGATGCAGGAGCGTGGGGATGAAGGTCAGGATCGTCGATTCCTGGCCGCCATGCTGGGTGGCCGACGAGGTGAAGACCGATCCAACCTTGCCGACGAGAGCGCCCTTCATCCACAGGCCGCCGGTCTGGTCCATGAAGTTGCGCAGTTGCGCGGTGACGTTGCCAAACCGGGTTCCCGATCCGAAGATGACTGCATCATATTTAGGCAGATCGTCCACTGTGGCGATCGGCGCCTTCTGGTCGAGCTTGAAGCCCGACTTCCTGGCGACATCTTCCGGCACCAGTTCCGGAACGCGCTTGACGTCGACTTCAGCGCCCGCCGACTTGGCGCCCTCGGCGACGGCATAGGCCATTTGCTCGATATGGCCATAGGCGGAATAATAGAGCACGAGGACTTTGGTCATCACGACCCCCTTGAGTTTGAAGTTTAGGATTTTGCGAGCGAAATTCAGCAAAAGTGGAGACCGGTTTTGCGTCCGAATTTTGCTCCATTAAAAGTTGGCGCGTTTTCTTAACGCGAACCGGCCTCCACTTCGCTTGAAAACGCGCCAGAACGCAGCAGGTCTTCGAGGTCGAGCCGCCGCGTCACCATGGCGAGCGACCCGTCGGCGTTGCGCGGCCATTGGTCAGGCGGCCGGTCGACATAGAGCTCGACGCCATTCTGGTCAGGATCGCGCAGATAGAGCGCTTCGCTGACGCCGTGATCCGATGCCCCGTCGAGCGCGATGCCGTTGGCGGCGAGGCGCTTCAGCGCATCGGCGAGATCGGCCCGGCTCGGATAGAGGATGGCCAGATGATAGAGCCCGGTCGTGCCGGGCGGCGGCGGCGATCCGCCGGCACTCTCCCAGGTGTTGAGGCCGATATGATGGTGGTAGCCGCCGGCCGAGATGAAGGCTGCCTGATTGCCCATCTTCTGGATCAGTTCGAAACCGAGCACGCCGCAATAGAACTGCAATGCGCGATCGATATTCGCGACCTTCAGATGGACATGACCAATGCGCGTGCCCGCCGCTATGGGCGTCGATCCTGTCGCAGTCACCAGAGTCTCCAATTTGTAACAAGCAGAGTTACAGAAGAGATAGACCCGCGCGTCAGCTTTTTCAAGAGATTTTTTCAGCGGCCGGCAGCACCAGCGCGAACTGGATCGAAATCGATCCGATGCGGTCAACCCCGGAAGGGCACTAGGCAAACGCAAAAAGTCACTTTATAAAATCACCAAAACAATAAGTATGACAAATATGTCCCTGACGCCAAACGGAGGAACCCCATGTCGGACACAACAGTGCAGTCACGTCGTGATCTCCTGAAGCTTGCTTCGGTGGCAGGCGCCGCCAGCCTGCTTTCGCCGTCGCTTGCCGCGCTCGCCCAGGAAGCCGGCAAGTCGGAGAAGCCGCTGAAGGCCGCCTTCTCCAATGCCGGCCTGCAAGCCACCTGGTGCGCCCAGGGCAAGCAGGCCGCCGAATACTGGGG
The DNA here is from genome assembly GCA_964537655.1 of uncultured Aestuariivirga sp. Lineage (GTDB taxonomy): Bacteria > Pseudomonadota > Alphaproteobacteria > Rhizobiales > Aestuariivirgaceae > Taklimakanibacter. The sequence continues at coordinate 1,016 of CAZICN010000027.1, read as the reverse complement.
CAAGCTCTTCAATGTGGAAGTGACCTGGTTCGACGGCCAGCTCGATGCGGTGAAGCAACGTGCCGCCATCGACAACATGGCCTCGCAGCAATGGGACTTCGTCGCCATCCAGGCTTTCGGTATCGGCACGCTGACGGCCCCCGTCAACAAGATGATCGATGCCGGCATCCCGGTCATGGATATGGACACGCTGATAGCTCCGCTCGACACCATCAATGTCCACACCTTCCTCGCCCCCGACAACGAGTTCATGGGCGCCTCGGTGACCCAGGCGCTCGTCAACCAGCTGGGCGGCAAGGGCAAGATCATCATGACGCAGGGCGCTCTCGGCCATACCGGCGCGCAAGGCCGCGCCAAGGGCTTCAAGTCGGTGGTCGAGAAGTTCCCCGGCATCGAGGTGCTCGACGAGCAGCCGGCCGACTGGGACGTCACCAAGGTCGCGCGCATCTGGGAAACGCTCCTGACCAAGCATCCGCAGATCGACGCCGCCTTCTTCCACAATGACGACATGGCGCTCGCCGCGCACAACGTGATGAAGGCCAAGGGCCGCGAGGGCATCCTCATTGGCGGCGTCGATGCCATGCCGCCGGCCATCGCCGCCGTCACCGACGGACGCATGTTCGCGACGGTGCGCAACCCGTCCAGCCGCATCCATGGCGGCGCCATCATCGCCGGCGTCGCCGCCGTCGTGCATGGCACCAAAACGGGCGAAGGCATCCCGAAGCACATCATCACCGACGGCCCGGTCGTCACCAAGGCCAATGCGCCCGGCATGGCTTGGATGGAGGAGCAGTTCCTGATCTGACGGCCTGATCCAGGTTCGATCAGAAATGACTGAGGCCGCCATACGGCTGAAAATGTCGCACATCTCGAAGTCCTTCGGCGGTGTCGAAGCGCTTCGGGGTGTGGATTTCACCCTGCGCCGCGGCGAGATCCATGCGCTGGTCGGCGAGAACGGCGCCGGCAAATCGACCTTGATGAAGATCATCGCCGGCGTGCATGCGGATTTCGAGGGC
>CAZICN010000026.1:0-27022 GCA_964537655.1 uncultured Aestuariivirga sp. | reverse complement strand
GGCCGGTCCGGGTGGCGAACAGGCCCACCCCCTTGCCCGGCGCTCCCGGCGGATAATTCAGTGGGCGGAGCATATTGGGCACGCGCTCGATGAAGACGAGCGCCTCGCGCTGGTCGAAGGAATGGTTGCCGAGCGTCACCACATCGGCGCCGGCATCGACAAGGCCCTGATAGATATCCTCGGTGATGCCGAAGCCATGCGCCGCATTCTCGCCATTGATGACGACGAGATCGGGCGCGTGGCGCTGGCGCAGCTGCGGCAGTACGCGCGCCACGGCCTCGCGGCCCGTCCGGCCGACGACGTCGCCAAGGAACAGAAGGCGCATCAGCGCTTGGGCTCGATGACACCGCGTTCGGTCAGGATCCAGTCGAGCGGCTCGTCGTAGGACGCCACCGGAACTTCGTCTATTTCCTGTTCGGCATAGGCGACGCCGATCGCCACCACCGGCTTGAGCTTGCGCAGTTCGGCCAGGGTACGGTCATAGAAGCCGCCGCCATAGCCGAGCCTGTAGCCGCGCCGGTCGAAAGCCAGCATCGGCACCAGGAGCACGTCGGGCTCGACCTCCGCGGCCGTTTCGAGAGGGACGTGGATGTCCCATATGCCGCGCCCGGTGGGCTCGCCCGGCGCCCAGGCGCGGAAGGTCAAAGGCTCACCCTTCGCCATGACGACCGGCAGCGCTGTCTGCCAGCCCTCGCTGACCAGGCGGGCGAGAAGCGGCAGGACGTTGATTTCAGCCTGATAGGGATAGAAGCCCGAAACTGATATCTGGTTGTTCTTGCGGGCGATCGGCAGCTCATGCTGCGCCAGCATCAGGCCGGCGCGCTCACCGAGGGTTTTGTGGGCTTGTGTACGCGCCGCATTGGCGGCGGTCCGCGCCCGGCGCTTTTGGTCCAGAAGATCGCCGGAACGTTTTGCAACTTGCATGTCAACCCTCGCTTCGCATTCTTCTTGTGATGCACATCGTGCCATGGGCTTCGATGTGCGAGTGGCGGGCCGCCATGGCCGTGGGAGAATGACGATCCCGGGTACCTACAAGTGTAGGTGGGCGCCATGTGGGCAAGGCCACGGCCAAGCCTAGGGACAGCTCCCGCGAGAATCGTATAGGCCCCAGGGAAAAAATCTCCTCACATACCGGGCAGCTCGCCGATCCCTATTTAGGCGCAAGCGGCCCTGAAATCCAGAAGGCGAGACAAAGAGTCCACACGCAAGTTTTCTTGATCGTCTGTCGAGTCAAGTCCGGGTTGCGGCGGCGATGAGGTCGAGATTGCCGGCGGCAACCCTGCCGTCGGGAAGCAGCAGGCCGTCCTCGAGCCCGAGGCGCGCATCGACGCCGAGCACCAGGGACCTGCGATAGAGCGGCCATGCCGTCTCGTCGAAGCCATGCAGGAGGATAGGAAGATCGATGCGACTTTCTCCCAGGCTGCGAATGATCGCCTCGGCAAGGCTCAGCGCATTGGCGACATCCTCTTCGAAATCGAGCTCGACCAGCACACGCAGGCATTTCTTCGCTGTCGCGAGCGCCGCGAACCGTTTCGCATCCGCGATCGTCGCAAGCCCGGCTTCGACGCCGATGCCTCTTTCGATCATGAGGCCGATGACGGTGTCGGCATCCGTCTCGCTCAGATTGACCGACACATAGTCGGGCAACACGCTCCAGCGCTTCATCTTGTCGAAGCCCCGGGATGTGCCGGCTCTGATCCCCTCGCGGGTCGAGATCCCGACCGGAACACCAGGCACCTTCGCCCGGACTGCCAAGAGGGTGGCTGCAATATCCCGCGCGTCGAGCGTCTCCACCCCCTGGGCGTCACGGGGATGGACATGGAGTTCCGCCACGCCCGCGGCAACGACGCGCAAGGCATCATCGGCAAGTTCGTCCGGGGTCACGGGGACCTTCGGATGATCCTGGCGGGTGCGTGCGCCATTGAGGCAGGCCTGCAGCATGACAGCCCAAAGGAACCGGTTAAACTGGTGCCTAGCCTAGCAAGATGGAACCGGTTATACAAGTACCCATGATTGGTACAGATCGGAATGCCGTCATCCACCCCTCGGAATGGGACTTCCGCTTCCGTTCCGGTCGCCTGTGCCTCGATTTCATCGCCACCATCGGCGACCGGGACCATCTGGCATTCGACCGCTGGCGCGAGAACGGCGATCTCGCACGCTGGTGTGTCGAAGCCGGGCTGATTGGCAACGTGATCGACATCGCGGCCCCTCAGATGGCGGCGGCGCGGCGCCTGCGCGAAACGCTCTTCCGCCTCGTCACGGCCGCTCTAGCGCACGATGCACCCGACCCGGCCGATCTCGGCCTCCTGAATGAAGCAGCCCGAAGGCCGCCGCTGATCCCCAGGCTCACCACCATTGGCCGGCCGAGCGTCTGGTCCGCCGCGAATCCCCATGACGCGATCCTCGCCACGATCGCCCGCGACGCCATCGATCTGTTGTCCGGCACCCTGTTGCGGCGCGTCCGCAAATGTGCCGACGGACATTGTTCGATCCTGTTCCTCGATACATCGCGCCCCGGCAAGCGCCGCTGGTGCTCGATGAATGGCTGCGGCAACAAGGTGAAGAAGGCGGCCTATCGCAGGCGCCGCCGGCCCTGACCGTCTACCGCTTGCGCTGACGGGGCTGATCGATTGCCATGCCCAATCGCGCCGAAAGCTGGGTCGCCGCGGTCTGCACGGCCTTCACCAGGGGCGGCAGCATTTCCTCCTTCAGACGATGCTCCGGCGCGACAATGCTGAGCGTCGCGATGCAGCGCCCGTTCGCATCGAGCACCGGCGCTGCCACGCAGCCCGCATGCTCATTGGTTTCATTCAGTTCGAAAGCCCATCCGCGGGCGCGGAACTGCCGGATCTGACGGATGAGGGCCGGAACATCGACGGGTTCCTGGCTGATCGGTGACGGCTTTGAGGTCCTTCCGATGAGGCCTGCGAGCTCGTCGTCCGCGAGGTCGGAAACGAGAAGCCGGCCCGACGCCGCCCAATTGAGCGGCACACGCGTACCTACCTTCGAGATGATCCTGACCGGCTGGCGGCCATCCTGCTTGAGCAGGATGAGGATGTATTCGTTGTCCAGGACGCAGAGCTGCACCGTATCTTCGGTTTCGTCGCGCAAGGCCTCGGTGATGATCGATCCTTCTTTGACAAGATCGACCCTCTCGCGATAGGCCATGCCGAGCATATGAAGCTGGCGGCCGAGGCCGTAGGTCATGTTGTCATGGCTGCGCGAGATATAGTCGGATTCTTCGAGAATCCGGATGATCTCATAGGCGGACGACCGTGGAATATCGAGAAACCGCACCATCTCGCTGACCCGCAGCGGCCGCTCCTCCTTTCGCAGGAGCTCCAGGATTTCGAGACCGCGCCTGAGGCTGACGCCAAAGCTGCCGCTTCCCGGTTTGTCGGGCTGCGCCGGCGCGGTCATGCTGCCAGTTTCCTTCACGCTCTTACCGCTCACGTCATCAAGCTGCCAACTGCCCCAGCGTATTGGCATAGCGCGCAAGCAGTGAAAGACCAAGTGGCGACGGCGCCAGCCCAGGCGCCCTGTCATGGACTTCGCCCAGGCCCAGCCGCCGGGCCGCGAGGCGCTTGCCGTAGCAGATCAATATATCGAGCGACTGCATCAAGAACACCGTGAGCGGCAGCATCTCGGCATAGAGGCGCTCCGCCTCGCTTTCGGTTTCCGCCGCTTGCATCAACCGATAGATGCGGGTCTGGATATCGATCACCTCCGAGGCCGGCATCAGACCGGCGCAGCCGGCGCGGAAATTGTCGATGAATTCCAGGCCACCGCGCCCATTGAATATGGCGAGCTTGCCGCCGGTCTCCGCAATGACCTGCGGAATATTGAGGGCCGGTCCCTCCCATTTCAGAACCGAGACATTGTGGGCGCGCCGCGCCAGTTCGGCGAAGCCGGCATTGGACAGGCCCGAGCCGATATAGGCCGGCGCGTTCTGGATGCCGACAGCCGAATCGATGCCGGAAGCCACCCGGGTGAAGAAGTCGAGAAGTTCCGGCTCGGCGAGGACGCGTTCGACCGGCGGCTGGAGCACGAGCCAGGAAGCGCCGAGATCCAGCGCCTGGCGGGCGAACAGAGCCTGTGCCGCGGGGGTCTCTCCGGCCACCGTCACCGCGAGGGGCGCGCGGCCCCTAACCGCCTCGACGACCGTTGCGACGAGACTGAGGCGTTCCATCTCCGACAGCTTCTGCACTTCGGTCGCGAGGCCGAGAACGGCAAGACCATCGGCGCCCGCAGCGACACAGGCCTCGGCCTGTCTGCGCATTGCCTGCTGGTCCAGGTTCCCGGCGCGATCGAAGAAGGCGTAGAGCATCGGATAGATTCCGGAGATCGTGGAGGAAGGCTTGGACAAATATACGGCCTCGATGATCGGCGTTGACGACGACGGAACCGGGAAGCGCGCTCGCTTCCCGGTCCCGCGATGAACATGCACCCGCTCAAGGCTTACATTCGATCGTCTCGTAGCTGATGTTGAAGTTCTGGGCGTGCGGTTGATAGCCGGAGCATTCCTTGCGCAGCGCCGCGACCTGATGCTGGAAGAACGGAATGATGACGCCGCCTTCGTCGGTCAGCATCTGCTGGGCCTTCTTGTAGAGATCCTTGCGCTTGCTCTCGTCGATCTCCTCCTTCGCCTGATTGAGCAAACCGTCGTAGTCGTCACGCTTCCAATGCGTCTCGTTCCACTGCGCGTCCTTCGTATAGGCTATCGCCAGGCCTTCGGCCTGCGGGCGGATCGACCACCCGGAGGCAAAGAATGGACGCTTCAGCCAGATCTGGTCCCAATAACTGTCGGGCGGATTGTTGATGAGGTTGATGCGGATGCCGGCCGGCGCCGCCATCTGCTGGAACACCTCGGTGAATTTCAGCATGCCGGGAATGCCCTCGGCAGTGAACAGGTCGATATCTATGCCATTCGCATAGCCGGCCTCGGCGAGGAGCTTCTTTGCCTTCTCGACATCGGGCTTGGGGATTTCCTGCGTGAACGCCGTATCCCAGCTTGGCGGTACGGGATTGTCGTTGCCGGGCTCGGCGAAGCCCAGCATCACCGTGTCGACCATCATCTGCCGGTCAACCACCGCCTTGAGCGCCCGGCGCACCAGGACATTGTCGAAAGGCGCCACGTCCGTCTGCATGGAGAGCGTATAGGAAGTGCCTGCGCCGGTTGACAGAAGCTGGATGTTGGCGTCGTCCTTGAGGGCCGGCACCGACGCGGCGCCGACATTGATCAGCATGTCGGCCTGATCAGATTTGATCGCCGCAAGTGCCGTCACTGCTTCCGACAGCGTGCTGATCTGGATGCAGTCGGCCTTGGGCAGCCCGGCCCGCCAGTAATTGGGGTTCTTCCGCAGGATGCGCTCCGGATTGCCCACCGTGAACTGCTCCTGCATGAACGGGCCGGTGCCAATGCCCTTGACCTTCAGTTCTTCCGTGGTCGCACCTTCCGGAATGATGAGATTGAACTTGAGCGTGAGCAGCAGCGGCAGTTCGGCAATCGGCTTCTCGGTGGTGAAACGCACGGTCAACGGATCGAGTGCCTCGATGCCCTCAGCCTTGAGGAAGGTCAGCACGGTCGCCGCGGGCGAGGCCGTTGCCGGGTCGATCAGCCGGCGGAAGGTGTAGACCACGTCCTTGGCGCCGAAATCGCGGCCGTCGTGGAACTTGACTCCCGGCTGCAGCTTGAACGTCCATTGCTTGCCGTCGGCCGAGGTCTCCCAGCTGCGCGCGAGTTCCGGCACCGGATTGAACTTGTCGTCGACGTCGAGAAAGCGGTTGTAGACGCCAAACAGATGATAGGCGTCGTCATTCGTCGGCTGAAGAGCGGGATCCATCGACGCCTTCTCGCCGCTCTGCTCGTCACCGATCACGCGCACGCAATTCTCGCTCGCCAGAGCCGCCGTCGAAACAGACGCCAGCAGGAAAACGCTTAGAGCCGCTCGGCGCAGTTCATGTCGCATTGTTTTCTCCCTTGTGTTCCGCGGATCATCCGCATCAATATGTCCAATATACTGGACATATATCTTTCTATCTGGACATACCCTATCGGCACTGTTAATTCCCGTCAATCCCGATGGAGACTGAACGATGACGAATTCCACGAATGCTCCGCCCCGCACCGACCTGCGCGACCTCTTGCGCCGCACGGCGGAGCGAACCCTGCGGTTCGATTTCAGCGTCTGGTTCTGGGGGGATGCGATTGCCTTTGACGGCCTGCTGGAGGCCGCAGCCCTGCTGCCCGACCCTGCGGTCGAGCGTTTCTGCGTCGGCTTCATCGAGAGATGGCGCCGGGCATCACCGGCCTGGACTGACTACCTGACGCCCGGACCGACCTTGCTGCGGCTCCATGAGCGCACCGGCAGGAAGGAGTATCTCGACGATGCGCTTCGCCTGGCCCGTTGGTATGGCGAGACAGTGCCACGCGGCCCGGATGGCGTTCATTATTTTCGTCCCGACATCCCGCAATATCGCACGATGGTCATCATCGATTCGCTCTATCATGTGGTCCCCTTCTATGCCCTGCTGGCCCGCACCACCGGGGACAGATGTTTTATGGACGAAGCCTTCGAGACCTGGACGAGCCACGCAAGTCTGCTCGCCAGCGATCGCGGTCCCTTGCTTTCGCACAATTTCGATGTCGCGACCGGCCGCCATCGCGGCTATGGCTGGGGCCGCGGAAACGGCTGGGCGCTCTTTGCTCTTCTTGAGCTTCTGGAGCTTGCGCCGAAAGATCATCCGGCCTGGCAGGGTTGCCATCGCCAGTTTGTCGCCCTGTCCGCCGAAATCCGGAAGCTTCAGGATCAGACGGGTTTCTGGCGCACGCTGCTGCATGATCGCGAGGCCTATCTCGAATCCTCCACCGCCGCTTTCTATGGTGCGATTTTCGCGCGCGGCGTCAGGCTCGGCCTTCTCGATGCTTCCTATCGGGCGTCGGCCGAAGCCGCGTGGACAGCATCGCTTTCGCGGATCGACGACGAAGGCGGTTTCTTCGGCGTTTCGGGCGTGACCTGGGCCGCCAACTCGCAAACCGAGGAACTTGTCCTTTACAAGTCGATGCCGACCGAGATCAACGTCTGGGGCCAGGGCGCCGCTTTGCGCCTCATCGCGGAGCGATCCCGCGCCACGCAGTGACGCTCATGGGATCATGACAAGAAGAAGACTACGGAGGAACGCATGAAGATAACGGATATCGAAGTGATCAAGCTCAGGGTGCCGGGATGGGACGCGGCCACCTTCGATGGATCTTATGACGACGTCGTGCTCGTCGTGCATACGGATGAAGGCGTGAGCGGCATCGCCGAGGTCGACAGTGTCCCCGAGGTGATCCGCGCCATCGTCGACGCGCCATCGTCCCATACCGGCTCCATGGGCCTCAAGGAATGCATCGTCGGACGTGACCCTCTCGACATCGCCGGGCTCTGGGAGCGCATGTACTACGCCACGCGCTATGTCGGCCGGCGCGGCGCCGTCATCCACGCAATGTCCGGCATCGACATCGCGCTCTGGGACATCAGGGGCAAGGTCGAAGGCAAGCCGGTATCCGAACTTCTTGGCGGCGTGGCGCGGCGCGAGCGCATCAAGGCCTATGGCACCGTCTATCCCCTGGGCATGACCGAGGACGAGGTCCGCCGCAATATCGACCGCGGCCTCGCCGCCGGCCTGCGCGCCATCAAACTGGCCGCCAGTGAATTCTGGAAGGATGACATCGCGCTGACCGGCCGTCTCATTCGTGCCGCGCGCGCGCATGTCGGCCCTGACATCGATCTCCTCGTCGATGCCGCCACCGCCTGGTCAAAGGCCGAGGACGGCCTTCCGCTCATGGATATCTTCCGCGAATGCCGCATCGGCTGGCTGGAAGCGCCGCTCGAGCTCGACGATATTGACGGCCATGCCCGTTTCCAGGGTTGGGGCATACCGATCGGCGGCGGCGATCTCGGCCTCACCACGCATCATGAATATGAGTCGATCCTCGATCGCGGCAAATGCGATATAGCTCAGCCAGACATCACGGTCGTCGGGGGTTATTCCGAAATGCTCAAGGTCGCCGGCATGGTGCGACAGCGCGGCAAGCGCATCGTGCCGCACGGCTACAAGACCAACCTGCTGGTCGCGACCAACCTGCACTTCCTGGCCCAGCATTTCGCAGACGAGATGTGCGAGTATTCCACCAGCGTGTCGCCGTTGCGTTGGGAGCTCACGCGTGAACGCTTCCCGATCGGCAGTGACGGAAGGATCGCGGTGCCGAAGGGGCCAGGCCTCGGCGTCTCGCTTGACCCCGCGGCCCTGGCCAAATTCCGCGTCGCATGACCGTCGTTCTCCTGGTCATCAAGCGGATCGCCACGTCTCTCGTGACGTTGCTGCTCGTCTCGGCCATCATCTTCTCGATGGTCGAGCTTCTGCCGGGAGACGCCGCCACACGCATCCTCGGGCGAGACGCGACACCCGAGACCCTGGCGATCATGCGCGAGAAGCTGAACCTCGACCAGCCGGCGCCCCTACGTTACGCCCAATGGCTGAAGGGTGCCGTTACCGGCGATCTCGGCACCTCCCTGACCAGCGGCCGCAAGATCAACGATATCCTGGCGCCGCGTATCGCCAACACGCTGCTGCTCTCGCTCTTCGCATTCCTTCTGTACTTGCCGCTCGCCTTGATACCCGCGATGGTCCAGGCGCTCTACCGGGACCGCGCCGCCGACAGCGCTCTCTCGGTGGTGACCCTGGTGCTGTTGTCGCTGCCCGATTTCCTCATCGCCGCCTTGCTTCTCGTCGCCTTCGTGGTCTGGGTTCCCTGGTTCCCGGCCAAATCCGCCCTCTATGTCAGCATGGGCTTTCTCGACACGCTTCGCGCACTGGCCTTGCCGGCGATCACGCTCGCCATCGTCATGGCGAGTTACGCGGTGCGCATGCTGCGCGACAATCTGATCGAGGTGCTCGATTCCGATTATGTGCGGATGGCCGAGCTCAAGGGACTTTCCAGCCGCTATGTGCTCGTCCGCCATGCGCTGCCGAATGCGCTCGTCCCGACGCTCAACATCACGGCGCTCAATCTCGCCTATCTGATCGGCGGCGTCGTGATCGTCGAGCGCCTGTTTGCCTTCCAGGGCTTCGGAAGCCTGCTGGTCGACGCACTGCAATTGCGCGACATCCCGCTCATCGAGGCGACGGTCCTCATCGCCGCGGCGGCCTATATCGCGGCCAATCTCATCGCCGATATCGGCGCAATCCTGCTCAATCCGAGGCTGAGCCACCGATGACGACGCAAGCCCCTTCCCGGAAGTCTGCCGCGGCGCGGATCGGCCACCGCTGGCGCACGGCGCCCCTGAGCTTCAAGGTCGGCGCCATCCTGATGCTCCTGCATCTCCTGCTCGGATTGTTCGGTCCCTATCTTGCCCCCTATGGCGCAGCCCAGATGAATGCCGGCCCGCCGCTCTCCGGCTTCAGCCTCGCACATCCCTTCGGCACCGACGCGCTCGGCCGCGATGTCCTGAGCCGCGTGATGTATGGCGCGCCGATCGTTCTTTCTCTCGCCTTTTCCGGCACCGCTCTGGGTTTCGTCGCGGGCACCTCGATCGGCCTCGTCTGCGGCTATCTGCGCAACTGGGTCGACGAGATCGTCCAGCGGCTCACCGAGGCCTTCATCAGCATTCCCTTCCTCGTCCTCGCTTTGATGGCCATCGCCGCCGCCGGTCCTGAGCTTTCCGGCCAGCCGATGCTGATCATCCTGGTCATCGCACTCGTCTACGCGCCGCGCACCGCCCGCCTGGCGCGTGCCGCGGCGCTCGATATCGTCGTGCGCGACTATGTGGCGGTGGCGCGCCTGCGCGGCGATCCCGCCTGGCTCGTCGTGTGGCGCGAAATACTGCCCAATGCGATGGGAAGCCTGTTCGTCGAGTTCTCCTTGCGCGCCGGCTATGCTCCGGTGCTGGTGGGCTCGCTCGGCTTCCTCGGCTTCGGCCTTCGCCCTCCCACACCCGAATGGGGGCTCATGATCAGCGAGAATCGTTCGCTTCTCTTCGTCAGTCCCCTGGCGGTCCTCGGCCCCGGCGCCGTGCTGGCCTCGCTCGTCGTCGGCCTCAATCTCTTCACCGAAGGTCTGGCGCGCATGCTGGGCCGCACCGAGGCGATCAGCCGGCTATGAGCACGTCTCCCGTCATATCGGTCGATGGTCTCAGCCTTGCCTACTGGCAGGCCGGACAATGGCTCCAAATCCTCCACGAGATTTCATTGTCGGTCGCGCCGGGCGAGGTCCTCGGGCTGGTCGGTGAATCGGGCTGCGGCAAGTCCAGCGTCGCCTATCATCTTCTCGGCTACCGCCGCGCCAACAGCCGCGTCCTGTCGGGGCGGATCGACTTCGCCGGAAAGGACCTGCTGGCCCGCAGCCGCGCCGAGCTTGACGAGCTGCGCGGCGCCGGCATAGCACTCGTTCCGCAAAATCCATCGACCGCTCTCAACCCCGCCTTGCGGATCGGCGGGCAGCTCGACGAGATATTGCTCAAGCACCGCCTTGCCGCCAACCGCCAGGCGGCAGCGGAGCGACGCGCCGAACTCTTCCGTCTGGTGGGTCTGCCCGAGCCTGATCGTATCGGCCGCCGCTTCCCGCACCAGTTGTCGGGGGGTCAGCAGCAGCGTGTCTGCATCGCCATGGCGGTCGCCTGCGACCCTTCCGTCCTGGTCCTCGACGAGCCGACCACTGGCCTCGATGTGACGACGCAGCGCCAGATCATCGATCTGCTGCGCTCACTGCGCCAGCGCCTCGGGACGGCCATGCTCTATGTCACCCACGATCTGGCGCTGCTCTCCACGATCGCCGATCGAGTCGGCGTGATGTATGCCGGCCATCTCGTCGAAGTGGGCCCGACCGCCGACGTGCTGCAGAAGCCCATTCATCCCTATACGAGAGGTCTCATTTCGGCGATCCCCGACATCCTCACCGCCCGCTTGCCCGTCACCGAACTCAAAGGTCTACTTCGGCGCGAGGAGATTCCGGCGGGCTGCCCGCTTGCACCACGCTGCGCCTTTGCGGTCGAGACCTGCTCCAGCACTAGGCAGGTCCTGACGCCCGTCGATCCGCTGCGATCCGTCGCCTGCGAACGCTGGCGCGAAGCCGCCAGGGACAGGCGGGCAACTTCCGCCCCCGAGGTGCCGCGACCTGTCGCCGCCGGCACGGACAAGCCGTTGGTCAGCCTCAACGGCCTGACACTCGGCTACGGCAGGCCCGGCCTCCTTCAGAAGCTCATGGGCGGCAAGCCGGTCACCATCGTGCCGGGCCTCGACCTCGCGATCGAGCGCGGTGAGGCCTTCGCGCTGGTGGGCGAGTCGGGAAGCGGCAAATCCACCATCGCGCGCGCCATCAGCGGGCTTCTGGCGCCACTTTCCGGTGAAGCGCGTTTCGAGGGCAGGCCGCTCGGGGATTCGATCGCGGCGCGCTCGCCGGAACTGAGACGGCGGATCCAGTTCGTGTTCCAGAATCCCGATGAATCGCTCAATCCCCGGCGCCGGATCGCCGAGATTCTGCGCCAGCCGGTGGAGCGCTTCTTCCGTCTGACGGCGGCCGAGACCGAAAAGCGCATTGCCGGCGCCCTGCAGGACGTCAGCCTCGATCCGAACTACGCCACCCGCTACCCGGCGGAACTGTCGGGCGGCGAGCGCCAGCGCGTCGCCATCGCGCGCGCCCTCGTCGCCGACCCGGACCTGCTCGTCTGCGATGAAATCCTCTCCGCGCTCGACGTCTCGGTCCAGGCGGTCGTCCTCGAGCAGTTGCGCAAGCTTCAGCGTCAGCGGGGCCTTGCGATGTTGTTCATCTCGCATGACCTGGCGATCGTTCGCTCGATCGCCGACCGTGTCGGCGTCCTCTTCAAGGGCGAGCTTGTGGCCTGCGGCCCCACCGAAGAGGTGTTCAGGCCGCCGCATCATCCGTATACGCAGCGGCTGCTCGATGCCATCCCGGTGATCGGGAGGCACCGAAACTAGGTTACCTTGGCTTGCCGGCTGGTGGCGTTGCGCACTCCGCGCGGTCGTTCATCGAGCTCTTCGATGCTCGCTCGCGCCGAACGACCCCCGCATTGGTGAGTACTACGGTCGCGTCGAGAAGCAACTGGCATCCTGCCGCGATGTCATCGGGGTTGGCCCATTCCGACGGATCGTGACTTACGCCGTCGCGGCAGGGCACGAAGATCATCGCTGCCGGTGCGATTCGCGACAGCATGCAGGCATCATGCATGGCGCCGCTTGCAAGCACGGGTGTCCCGGGCGGCGCCAGCGATCGCAGCAGATTCACCAGATCGGCGTCGAAGGTCACGGGCGGCGTTGTCGAGACCACCGAAATGCTCGACTTAGTTCCTTCCTCCCGATCAACCCGCGAAAGCAGCTCGGACAATTTTCTCTGCGCGTCATCGAGAAGGATCTCGTCCATATGCCGAAGATCGACGGCAAGTGCCGCATGGCCGGCGATGGTGTTGGTCGAGCCCGGGCTCAAGGTGATTTTGCCGATCGTGAGGCGCAACTCCGGATCGAGCTTGCGTGCCAGGAAGCGAGCATCGAGGGCAAATCGCGCCGCGCCCATGAACGCATCCTTGCGCATGTCGTTCGGCGTCGATCCCGCATGTCTGCATTCGCCGGCGATTTCGATTGACAACCACCGGGCCCCCTGGGCGCCGCTGACAACCCCCAAGGCGCGGCCGCTGCACTCGAGAACCGGCCCCTGCTCGATATGCAGCTCGACATAAGAGCTGATCATCTCATGCGGCAACTCGAAACCGCCGCCGAAACCCAATCTCTCAAGCTCTTTGGCAAAGGTGGGGCCGTCTGTGGCGCGCAGGCTCAGGACTGCTTCGGGCGAAAGATAGCCGCTATATCCCTTTGACCCCGAAAGACTGCAGCCGAACCGGGGCCCCTCCTCGTTTGTCCAGTTGACGACGGCCAGCGTACGGCTCGTAGCGATCTCCGATTCATGAAGAACCCTGACGACTTCAAGCCCGGCAAGCACCCCGACGACGCCGTCGAACCGTCCGCCGGCGGGTTGCGTATCGAGGTGGCTGCCGATCAGCACCCAGGGCTCCCGCCTGTCGGTGCCATCGCGAATCGCGAACATGTTGCCGAAGCGATCACATTCGACACGGCATCCCGCTTCGCGCGCCCACCCTTCGAACAGCAGCCGCCCGGTGCGATCCGCGTTTGTCAGGGCCAGCCTGTCGCAGCCCCCATCGGGGCGGCCGCCGGCCTCTCCCATCTCGGCGAGCGCCCGCCATAGTCGCTCGCCATTGACCAGAGCAGACCGGCCATCGCCATTCATCTCAGCCAATACCTCGAATGATCGCGTCGAGCTCAGCCAAGGACTTCGACGCGAACCGGGGTATTCTTGTCGCCGCAGATGCGCACGATGTCCTGCGGGCATGCCGAAATCGCCACCACCGCATCCATTTCGGCCTCAAAGATGATGTTGTCGCCAGGCTTGGTATCGGGAGAGAGCATTTCGATCCGCAAGTCGGACGTCCACGGGAAATGCGTGAACAGATTCCACGGCTGCGGCGAGAAGGGAACGGTGATACCCGCCGCGGCGAGGGCCTCATGCAGATTGTCCTGGCAGTTGCGGTGATACCCCTTGTGTCCCAGGGTCTCGAATCGTGTCTTGTCGCACGCCGCCAGCAGCATGTCGTGCTGGCCCGGCGAATTGTCCTCGACGATGGTGACGATCGGTCGGCGCCTATTGGTGTAGGCCGACTGTCCCCGCCTGACCACCATGCTCATGTTGGCGACGCGTGTATGCGACACCGAGAGATGCTCGCTCGGATCGCCCTTGCAGAACGCCCAGAAGTCTATCGGCTGCTGTCCTTCAAGGTCCGTCAGGCGAAAGCGCTGGCCCTTTTCGACGCCGAAAGCATAGCCGTAGCTGGCTGGACAGATATGCTCATGCACCGGCTTGGCAACTGCATTCATGATCGTTCTCCTCTTTTGAACAAATATTCATCGCCACCCCGCAAGTCTGCGTGGTCATGGAGGGCGAAACTCGTGCCCGCCTGCCGAGCGGAAGGCCTATCCGGCGCTGAGTTCCTCCTGCCAGATGGCGAGGATGCTATCGATGTTGGGCGCAACCTGGTAAACGAGGCTGCGATCAAAGTAGGTCCACATGTTCTCGACCTCGATGACCGCGCGCTGTTCCGGTGTCAGTTGCTCGGCGACGCGCTTGTTGGGAACAGGACAGGCAGACCACTCGGTCCATGTCAAAGCCTTGCCGGCCTCCTCGGAGACGATCTGCCTGATCATGCCCTTCGCCAGGTCCATGTGGGTGGCGCCCTTGGTAACGGCGGCCGCTTCGAGCCAGATCACGCCCTGCTGGAGCCCGTTGATTGGCTCCGGCACGAAGCTCGTCACGTCCATGTGACCGGCCTTGCGCAGGCCCGAGGCGATATAGTTGCCGCCCGCCAGGAAGATCAGCGCCGAGCCGTCGAGCAGCGCGCGCTGCGCCTGCACGAGATCGGCGGTGATGAGGCGGGTGTTCTTGAAGAGTGCGCGGAAGACCTTGCGCACTTCGGTGAGTTCCGCCTCCCCCATCTCCTTGAACGGGTTGATGCCGGCATAGAGGATGACCTGGAATGTCGCCCAGTCACCGAAATCGAGAATGCCGATCTTGTCCTTGTTCTTCGAATCGAAAACCGGCGCGTAGCTCTTCCAGTCGTCGGGGTCGGAGAACTTCTTGTTGATATTGACGCCGACCCAGCCCCAGCGTGTCGGCAGGCCGGTGATCTTGCCCTCCCACAGCAAGGGTTCGAAGGGCTGCTGGAACTGTGGGTAGAAATTGTCGAAGGTGTCCTTGAATTCGGCGGGATCAAGGAACTCACAGATGCCGGCGGCGCCCATGCGCTGCACCCAGGGCACGTCGTTGACGACCAGATCGTAGTCCCGGTAGGCGCCGGCGGCGAGCTTGGTGAATGTGCCGCCCGAGTCGGTCAGCGACTCGAATTTCACGGTGACGTCATGCGCCTTCTTGAAGGAGCCAATGACAGCATCCTCCTGATACCCGTCCCAGCCGATCCACTGGAGTTCGGTCGCGGCCTGCGCGCCGCGCGGCAGAAGCGCGGCCGCGGCGGCCGCGGCGCCACCCTTCAGCACGGCGCGCCGCGATACGGGTCCGGCCCGCCAGGGAACGCTCGACAAGCGATAGGTCTGTCGTCCGATGTCTCGTGTCAGCATGTTGGTCTCTCCCTTCCCTTGCTGCAAATGGCGCAGCCCGCCGCCGCTCAGTTGAACCTGCGCTTGAGCGTGTCGGCGATGCCGCGATAGATACCCATGAGCTCAATATCGACGTCGGCGAACGTGCGGCCCTGCCGCACATCGGCCCAGCCGCGCCAGTCCAGCACGCAGCTTCCTGGATCGCGCCCCTCCTTCACGACGATGGTCGAGTAGTAGTTCTCGAAGGGCGGATCGAGGCCCACGAGCTCGGTGATGATGTAGCTCAGCGTGCGCCGGGCTTCGTCGAAATGAACGAGCCGCTCGACGATCTCGCCGCCGCCCGTCACGCCGACGCGCCGGTCCTTGCCGCCGGCCTCCAGCATGCTCCAGCGGCTCGTTGGATCGAACTCCGGCAGGTTGTTGAAGCCGCCGACGATCGCCCAGACCCTGTCGCCGGGTGCGTTGATGGTCTCGACCACCGCGAACTCATGGCGACCTTTCGGAAAACCCGTCATCGATCTTTCCTTCTCCTCAGCTCCCAGCCCATCACGGAAATTGCGCCAGTTCGGGGATGGGTTTGTCGTAATAGGGATAGGCATGCCGGCGCGGCTTCCAGCCGCCGGATGCGGCTTCGGTCCTCGCATGCCGGGCAATCTCCTCGAGCGAGGCAACCCAGACCTTGCCGGATTTGAGAATGCGCTCGAGCCACAGCGAGAAATACTCGAGACGTGAAAGCCGACCGGTCACGAAGGGATGCCAGACTGTCACCACCAGCCCGCCATGGCGCTGTGCCGCCGCGAGCTCGGCGTCATAGACAGCGAAGGCTTCCGCAGGCGAGCGGATCGGCATCACGTAGTTGAACTCATGCGCATGGGTGAAATGGGCCCAGTCATCCATGGCGTGATGGGTGGGGAGCACCGCAAGCTCGCCCGCGGGCGTGTCGAGGAAATAAGGAAGGTCGTCTCCCATGAGCGTTGCGTCGTACGCAAAACCCCTTTCGGCCAGGAGCACTGGCGATTGGCGGGAAGCCGAATAGAGCGGGCCGCGCCAGCCGCGCGGCCTGGCGCCGGTCATGCGGGAGATCACTTCCACCTGACGATCGAGCCAATAGGCTTCGCGCTCGCCCGGCATCGCGTTCGCGGCCTCGTGCAGATAACCGTGGGCGGCGATCTCGTGTCCGTCTTTCAGGATCATCTCGACGATCTGCGGATAGCGCTCCATACACCAGGCCGGATAGAAGAAGGTCTGCTTGAGCCCGAAGCGCCGGTAGAGCGCCAGGATGCGCGGCATCGCGACCTCGTCGTATTTGAGCCAGGAGATCGAAGCCAGATAATCGATCGCCTTTTCGCGGTGCGTGATGTGGATGAGGCTGTCCGTATCGATGTCGAAGGTAATGGCGAGCGCGCATCTGGCGCCATGGGGCCAAGTGATGGGGTTGGCGATGAGGCCGGGTGTCGTGCGCGGCCGCGGCCGTCTGGCGGCACGGAAGGTTCTCATGCGTAGGCCTCCGTGGCGACGGATTCGGTCGCGATGGGCCGCAACTGGCGCCGGCGCAACGTCTCGGCAAGGATGACAAGGATCACCATCGGCACGAAGAATATGGTGGCGATGGCGGGATAGGCCGGCGAGGAATTGAAGGCGAGGCCGGCATAGACGAAGGTCGGCAGCATGCTGGTCGTGCCGGCGAGGTTGAAGGAGAGGTAGAAATTGCTCCACGAAAGGAGGAAGCAGAAGATCGCCGCCGAGAAGATGCCAGGCCACAGCAGCGGCAGCGTAACATAACGGTAGACCTCCCAGGTCGAGGCGCCGCAGTCGCGAGCCGCATCGTCGAGCTGGCGGTCGAGCGCGGCGAGGCGGACCGCCACTACGACGG
The DNA here is from genome assembly GCA_964537655.1 of uncultured Aestuariivirga sp. Taxonomy (GTDB): domain Bacteria; phylum Pseudomonadota; class Alphaproteobacteria; order Rhizobiales; family Aestuariivirgaceae; genus Taklimakanibacter. Next base: position 9,969 of record CAZICN010000026.1, on the reverse strand, counting down.
CGGCGAAAGGCGTCACATAAACGACATGCCCGGCGACGGTCGTGTAGAAGCCCAGCGAGAAATCGAGCCAGTTGCCGAGCACGACGAACCACAGCAGCAGAACGATGCCGAGAAGCAGCTGCGGAAAGAGCACGGGCGTAAGATTGAGGGTCGCGAGCGCGCCGCGGAAACGAAAGCGAAAGCGCATGAGGCCAATCGCCAGCAGCGTGCCGCACACTGTCGCGATGGCCGTCGCCGTGGAGGCAATGAGAAACGAGTTCCAGGCGGATTCCTGGAAGTCCGCGTTCCCTAGAAGGCTGCGATACCAGTCGAGCGTCAGGCCATCGAAAGGAAGAACGAGGTGCCGCCCGAGCCTGAAGGAGAACACCATCAGCGTGATGATCGGGATGTAGAAGAGAAGGAGGACGGCGGCGACGGAGCCGTAGAGGGCCGCCGAGGATAATCGGCGCTCCCAAATGTCGCGGATCATGATCTTGCCCTTCCACGGATGAGTGCCAGGCGCGCAAGGCCGATGACCGCGAGCGTCGCCGCGACCAAAATCGTCGTGAGCGCCGCGCCGAGCGGCCAGTTCACACGCGTTTCGAAAGTCTGGCGAATGAGCGAGCCCATCATCGGCGCCTTGCCGCCGCCCAGCACGCGTTCCTCAAGGAGCGAGCCCATGCTCAGGATGAAGACGAAGGCCGATCCGGCCGCGATGCCTGGCATCGAGAGTGGCACGGTCACCTCCCAAAAGGTGCGTAGCCGGGAAGCGCCGGCGTCATAGGCGGCGAGAATGAGATCTCGGTTGATCGATTCGATCGCGAGGTAGAGCGTAAAGATCATGAAGGGCAGCAGGTTCGCCACCATGCCGAGCAGGGCCGCAGCCGGCGTGAAGATGAAGCCGTGATCGAAATCCGCAGCCACGAGCCCCATCGCGCGCAGGAGCCAGTTCAGCACGCCTTCCTGGTCGAGCACGAGCACCCAGCCATAGGTCTTGAGCACGAGATCGGTGAGAAAGGCGAAGACGATAAGGAGCTTGATATGCGTGTCCCACTGCCTGAGCCGCGTGACCATGCAGTAGGCAACGGGGAAGGCGATGAGGAGACAGAGGCCCACGCTGGCAAACGCCATGATGAGCGTGCGCGCCAGCGTCCACCAGTAATGCGGCCGGCCAAGCGCCACCGACCAGGTCGTGAGGTCCCAGGTCCAATGCAGCAGGAACTGTTTGCTTGTCTGGAAGGTCAGGAGGACCATCAAAAGGAGCGGCGCCAGGAACAGGAGGCCCTGGATGAGGGTCGAAGGGGTTACCGCGGCGAGAAGCTCGCGGTCGCGCCAGAATTTCGCTGTCGCGCCGCCCATCATCGGTCGTCCGCCTGAATCAGGAAGGCGCGATCGGAAGCGAAGGAGAGATCGAGTTCCACGCCCGCCATCAGATCGTTGCGGCGCGCACCCTGCACCTCGAAGACCAGCGACACGCCGCCTTTTACGGAAACCGCGCGATACTGGATCATCGAGCCTTTGAGAAAGATCTCCGTCACCTTGACGCGGAGCGCCGGGTGCCCCTTGGCTTTGCCGGGTCTCAGATGCTCGGGCCGCACCATGAGGAGCGCCTTGCCCGTGCCCACCGCCTCGACCGCCTGATCTCGCGGTAGCGAAGCAGCGCCCTCCTCAAGGCATTCACAGCGATAGGCGACGCCATCGCCGGCTACTCTCATCACTTCGACCGGAATGAGATTGGTCTCACCGATGAAACCCGCGACGAAGGCGGTTTCCGGACGATAATAGATATCCTCCGGCGTACCGAGCTGGATGATCTGCCCGTTACGCATGACGCAGATGCGGTCGGCCAGGATCATCGCTTCCTCGAGATCATGCGTGACATGGACGAAGGTCACGCCGACCTGGCGATGCAACGCGCGAAGCTCCGCCTGCAGATTCTTTCGCAGTTTCACATCGAGCGCGCTTAGCGGCTCGTCCAGGAGCAGAATGCGAGGCGACGAGATCATCGAGCGCGCCAATGCCACACGCTGCTGCTCGCCACCCGACAAGTGCGCCGGATAACGCTTTGCGTATTCCGGCCTCAGATGCATGAGCGCCATCATCTGTTCGACCCGGTTGGCGCGCTCAGCGGCCGGAACGCCGCGCAGCTTGAGGGCAAATCCGATATTCTCGCTGACCGTCATGTGCGGGAAAAGCGCGAGCCGCTGGAAGACCATGCTCGTCGGCCGTTGGGCGGGCGCCGCCGCCGTGACATCCATCCCATCGATGAGGAGTCTTCCGGAACTGGGCTTCTCGAAACCGCCAATGATCTTGAGGAACGTCGACTTTCCAGAGCCCGAGGGTCCGACAAGCGCCAGGAACTCCCCTGCCCTTACGGCAAACGATGTCGGCTTGAGAGCGAGGTTGCCGCCATAGGCTTTGGAAATGCGGTCGGCGAGGAGAATGGGCGGCGGGACCGCCGAATTGCTTGGCAGGGCGAACTCCGAAGCCGGTGAGCCGGAAAGTACCCTTTCGAGCTTCATGCAATCACCCTGCAGATATCCGGAGCCGCTTCAGCGGGCTTGCGTCACTGGCTCGGACACCATTGAACATAAATTTGCAGTCAACATTACTTTTATGTCAAGATATAATTTATTATCTGCCAGTAATTTTATTATTGAAGTCAAAATTCAAGCCCGGTATTTAGGCAGAAGTTCGGAGCCGTCGAATCGCGACCATGGAAGACATCAAATCCACATTGACCCAACCCGTATCGTCGGCGCGCGGCAGCTCGGCTACAAGCGAGCCTCTGGCCTCGACACGGGCCCTGCGGAAGCTTGTGGTGACAGGAATGGGACTTAGGGAAAGGCAGAAGGTCCAGAGGCGGGAGCGCATCCTCTTCGCCGCCGCTGAGCTTTTCAATGAGCTGGGCTATCTCGAAGCGACCATCGAGGAGATCGGCGTGCGTGCCGAAGTATCGGCTGCCACCGTCAGGAACTACTACCCCTCAAAGGGCCAGCTTCTGCTCGCGATCGTCGAGCGGGGGGATGAAGACATCCATCATTACGCGCTCACCGCCGCTCGGCAGCTCCCGGGCGATGCGACCGCCACGCTCAACGACGTGGTGGAGAAGACGACGCGCCACTCGCTCGCCTATCTCAATCACAAGGTCTGGCGGCACGCCATCGCCATCAGCATCACGCGCGAGGAACCGGAATACGGCACCGGCTTTTCGGCCAGTCACAGCAAATTCATCGAGAGCTATCAGGGCGTCATCAAGTTTCTGCAAGAACGCGGAAAGCTTGACCGGGATATGGACTCGCTGACGATGGCCAGCGTCATCTACAAGATCCAGCACACGTTGTTTGTCGAGATGATCGGCGAGGCCGAACCCAATCTCGACCGATATCTTGCCCAGCAGAGGCAGCATATCGAGTTCATCGTCCAGGGCGCGCGCGGCCCGGATTAGTCACATGCCGGGTCGGAAACCCGAGGAACATCCGACGCTCTCTAACCGAGCTTGCCCGCAAGGCCCGAAAGACGCTGGGCGGCTAGATCGAGCCGCTCGGCGAATTTCGCCTCCATTTCGCGGGCCTGCTGGCTGGTGGCGTTGCGCGCCTCGCGTGCCCCGCGCAACTGGTCCTCGAGCTCCTCGAGACGCCTGACCGATTCCGACAGGCGGTCGGCCACCATGAGTCCGGCCATCACCAGGAGCCTGATGTCGCCCACCGCGCCGACATTGCTCTTGATCCGCGACACCTCGGTATCGAGCAGCTTCGCCAGTTCGCGCAAATGGTCTTCCTCGCCATCCGGGCACTGCATCGTATAGGGACGGTCATTGACCTGGACGATCACCTGCGACATCGGCCTGACTTACGAACCTCCGCTGTTGCTGTGGAGGACGGCACGGATGCGCGACATGGCCGCATCGATCTTGCCGACGGCTTTCTGATTGGTGGAGACGAGATCGCCCGCCTTGGCGCGTACGCCGTCGAGCTCCTGCGCCAGGCGCGAGCGGTCGAGCCGCAAAGCCTCAGCTGCCGCTTCGAGCGACTCATCATGCGACTTGCGCTCATTCTGCCGCTCGACAGCGGCTTCGAACTGCCTGAGCGCTGCGTCGAACCGGTTGAATGCCTCGTCGAGCTTGCGCGTATCCGCCATTTCATCCCAACTGCTGGCCGGCCTCTGCGAATCCCTTCCGGCGCAACCCGTAAGTTAGGCGCAGCGGCGCATCCGCGCAACCGCCTCGCATGTCGCCCCGGGAGGTTGACTCAAGGGGCTCGGATGCTATCTCTGGCCCCCCGCATCACCGAAAGCGAGCAGCCCATGACATCCGACACGGCCGCGCCAGCCGCGATCCCCCTCAGCGCCACCCTTACCTCGGATGAAGAGCGCTTGAAACTCAGGACCTATGCCAATGCGATCCGGGCGCTCAGCATGGATGCCGTGCAGAAGGCGAATTCCGGCCACCCGGGCCTGCCCATGGGGGCGGCCGACATCGCGACCGTGCTGTTCTCGCGCTTCCTCAAATTCGATGCCACCGATCCGCATTGGCCCGATCGCGACCGCTTCGTGCTGTCTGCCGGCCACGGCTCGATGCTGCTCTATTCGCTGCTCTTCCTCCTTGGCTACAAGGACATGACGCTCGACCAGCTGAAGAATTTCCGCCAGCTCGGTTCGAAGACCGCCGGACATCCGGAATATGGCCATGCCGAAGGCATCGAGACCACCACAGGACCCCTGGGCCAGGGCATCGCCAATGCCGTCGGCATGGCGATCGCGGAACGCCATCTCAATGCCCGCTTCGGGAGTGACCTCGTCAACCATCGCATCTACGCACTGGCCGGCGACGGCTGCCTCATGGAAGGCATTTCGCAAGAGGCGATCACTCTCGCGGGCCATCTCAAGCTCAATCACCTCATCGTGCTGTGGGATGACAACGGAATCTCGATCGACGGCAAGGTGAGCATGGCGGACTCGACCGACCAGCTCGCGCGCTTCAAGGCCTCGGGCTGGAACGTGACCCATATCGACGGCCACAACACGAACGCCATCGCCGCGGCCCTCGATGCCGCGCAGACGAGCGACAGGCCCTCGCTCATCGCCTGCAAGACGATCATCGGCTATGGCGCCCCCAACAAGCAGGGCACCGCCGCGACCCATGGCGCGCCACTGGGCGCCGATGAGGTGGCGCTCGCCCGCAAGACCCTGGGCTGGGATCATCCCGCCTTCGTGATACCGGCCGACATTCTGGACTTCTGGCGTCAGGCTGGAGAGCGCGGGAGATTTGAGCGCGAGGCCTGGGAGGCGCGGCTTGCCGGCAGTTCCGCCAGGAGCGAATTCAGGCGCACCCAATCCGGGGCGCTACCATCCAGTTTCGACGAGGCCATCGCCAGCTACAAGAAAGAGCTGGCTAAGTCGCCGCCGGCTCTCGCCACCCGCAATGCCTCCCAGAATGCGCTCGACATCATCAACGCCGCGGTGCCGGAGACCATTGGCGGCTCGGCCGACCTCACCGGCTCCAACAACACCAAGTCCAAGGATCTCAAAACCCTGAACGCCGCCGACTATGGCGGGCGCTATGTCTATTACGGCATTCGCGAGCACGGCATGGCGGCGGCCATGAACGGCATGGCGCTGCATGGCGGCGTCATTCCCTATGGCGGCACTTTCCTTGTCTTCACCGACTATTGCCGGCCCTCGATCCGTCTCTCGGCACTGATGGGCGTGCGCGTCATCTATGTGATGACTCACGACTCGATCGGACTCGGTGAGGACGGGCCGACGCACCAGCCGGTCGAGCATCTGGCCGCCTTGCGCGCCATCCCCAATCTCCATGTCTTCCGGCCCTGCGATGCGGTCGAGACGGCGGAGTGCTGGCAACTGGCGCTTCACGCCGCGAAGACGCCGAGCATCCTCGCTTTGACGCGCCAGAAGCTGAAGCCGGCGCGGCTGGCTTACTCGGCGAAGAATCTCTCGGCCCAGGGCGCCTATGAGATCGCCGCGTCGCCGAAGAAATCCAAAGCCGTCATCTTCGCGTCGGGTTCCGAGGTCGAGATCGCCATCGACGCCAAGGCTCTGCTCGACAAGGCCGGCGTCCCGACCCGTGTCGTCTCGGTGCCCTCGATGGATCTCTTCGAGAAGCAGAGCAAGTCCTACAAGGATAAGGTCCTGGGCACGGAGAAGATCCGCATCGGCATCGAAGCCGCCTTGCGCAACAACTGGGACCGGTTCATCGGCCATGACGGGATATTCGTCGGCATGACCGGCTTCGGCGCTTCCGGCCCCATTGAAAAACTCTATCCGCATTTCGGCATCACGGCCAAGGCCGTCCTCCAGGCGGTCAAGAAGAAGAAGCGCTGATGGCCGCTTTCAAGACACTCGATCAGCTCGACGCTTCGGGCAAGCGCGTCATTGTCCGCGTCGATCTCAACGTGCCGATCGAGAACGGCGTGGTGCGCGACGCGACCCGCATCGAGCGCATCGTGCCGACCATTCGCGAACTGCTCGACAAGGACGCCGCCGTTATCCTGCTCGCTCATTTCGATCGTCCCAAGGGCAGGGTCGTGCCGGAGATGTCGCTGAAGCCCGTCGCGCCCGCGCTCCAGCAGGCGCTCGGCCGGCCGGTCACTTTCGTCTTCACCGACTGGCAGGACGGCAAGGCTGCCGAGGCGGCCATGGCCGCGAAGCCCGGCCAATGTCTCCTCATGGAGAACACCCGCTACCATGCGGGCGAGGAAAGGAACGACGCGGGCCTCTCCAGGCAGTTTGCGCGCCTCGGAGATGCCTTTGTGAATGACGCCTTCTCGGCGGCGCATCGCGCCCACGCCTCGACCGAAGGCATCGCCCATCTGATCCCGTCTTTTGCCGGGCGCGCGATGGAGGCTGAGCTCACCGCCCTCGCCGCGGCACTCGAGAAGCCGAAACGGCCGCTTGTCGCCGTCGTCGGCGGCGCCAAGGTTTCGACCAAGCTCGAGCTGCTCGGCAACCTGTCGGGCGTCGCCAATGTGATCGTGATCGGCGGCGGCATGGCCAATACCTTCCTCGCGGCTCTGGGATACCCGGTCGGCAAATCGCTGTGCGAGCATGACCTCGCCCAGACCGCCAAGGACATCATCGCTACCGCGAAGGCGAAATCCTGCGAGATTCTTTTGCCTGTCGATGCCGTCGTCGCCCGGGAATTCAAGGCCGGGAGCCCGAGCCGCGTCGTCGCCGTCAGCGATGTCGCGGCCGGCGACATGATCCTCGATACCGGGCCGCGCAGCGTCGCCGCCATAAAGGCCGCATTCGACAGGGCCGGCACGGTGGTGTGGAACGGACCTCTGGGCGCTTTCGAGATAGAACCTTTCGACAAGGCGACCAATGAAGCGGCGCGCTATGCGGCCGAACTCACGAGGAAAGGCAGGCTCGTCTCGATTGCCGGCGGCGGCGACACGGTCGCCGCCCTCAACCAGGCGGGTGCCGCCGACGACTTCAGTTATATTTCAACGGCAGGAGGCGCCTTCCTCGAATGGCTGGAAGGCAAACCGCTGCCAGGCGTGATGGCTTTGAGAGGAGCTAAGACATGACAGACAAACTCGCGAAGGTCGCCGAAGCGATGGTGACTCCGGGCAAGGGCATCCTTGCCGCCGATGAGAGCACCGGATCGATCAAGAAGCGCTTCGACTCGATCAATCTTCCGTCTACGGAAGAGAACCGCCGCGACTACCGAGAGATGCTGTTCTCGGCCAAGGACGGCATGTCGAAGCATATCTCGGGTGTCATCCTGTTCGACGAGACGATCCGCCAGAAAGCGAAGAACGGCAAGCCGCTGGTCGACCTCATCAAATCGTCGGGCGCCATTCCGGGCATCAAGCTCGACGCCGGCGCCAAGCCCCTTGCCCTCTCACCCAAGGAAACGGTGACGGAAGGCCTCGACGGCCTGCGCGAGCGGATCAAGGACTATGTGGCGCTAGGCGCCCAATTCGCCAAATGGCGCGCGGTCATCGATATCGGGCCGGGCCTGCCGAGTCACAATTCCATCCACGCCAACGCCCATGCGCTGGCGCGCTATGCCGCACTCTGCCAGGAAGGCGGCCTCGTCCCCATCGTCGAGCCGGAGGTCCTGATGGAGGGCAGCCACGACATCGATGCCTGCATGAGGGCCAGCGAATGGGCGCTCAACGAACTCTATCGCGAGCTTTATTATGCCGGCGTTGTGCTCGAAGGCACGATCCTGAAGCCGAACATGGTCGTTTCGGGCAAGGATTGTCCGAAGCAGGCCTCGCGCGAGGAAGTCGCCGAGAAGACTGTCACCGTGCTCAAGCGCTGCGTCCCTTCGGCCGTGCCGGGCATCGCCTTCCTGTCGGGCGGCCAGTCGGATGAGGATGCGACCGCGCATCTCCACTACATGAACGCCATCGGCAACCTGCCCTGGAAACTCACCTTCTCCTATGGCCGCGCGCTGCAGGCGGCGGCGCTCAAGACCTGGAAAGGCAAGGCGGAGAATGTCGCCGCCGCCCAGAAGGCCTTCAACCACCGCGCCGAGATGAATGCGCTCGCTGCTTCCGGCAAGTGGTCGCAGAAGCTGGAAAAGGCCGCTTGACCTTACGCTGCTGACTGTTGCCAACCTTCGGGGCCGGTATAGTGCGGTGAGTATCCCCATGGGAGATCACCGCATGACCGGCCCCATCGATTTTGCAACCCTCGTTGCGCATTGGCGCGACATCGAGGACAGCGACGACCAGCATTATTCCGGCTCCACCGAACGTCAGGCCTTCAACGCTTCCTTCTGCGAGACATTCGGCCTGATGCGCCTCGGCGCTCATCACCAGAGACTGCCGCCCGGGCGGCGCCTCTCCTGGCCGCATGCCGAGGCCGATGAGGAGGAATTCGTCTTCGTTCTCGAAGGCGAGCCGCATCTTTGGGCCGACGGCTATCTCAAGCGCCTCGAGCCGGGTGACGGCGTCTCCTTTCCCGCCGGTACTGGACTGGCGCACACTTTCCTCAACAACTCCGAGCGGGAAATCAGACTGTTGGTGATCGGCGAGGCGTCGCGCCTGAGGAGTCGCATTCACTTCCCTCTCGACCCGCGCCGCAATGACGAGATCGGCGATCGTCATTGGAAGCTCGATCCTCCACGGCCGCTTGGGCCGCATGACGGCCTTCCTGCTGGCCTTAGTTCGGCTGCGAAGATGACAACCACGCCCGGCTCCATCGACTTCTCCACGCTGGTTGCCCATTGGCGCGATATCGAGGGCGCGGACGACAATCAGTACCGGGGCTCCGACGAGCTCCATTCGATCAGCGCCTCCTTTGGCGAGAAATTCGGCCTGATGCGCCTTGGCATCCACCATGAGAGGCTGAAGCCCGGCCGGCGCGTCTCCTGGCCGCATGCCGAAGCGGATGAGGAAGAGTTCGTCTTCGTTCTCGAAGGCGAGCCGGATCTGTGGGCCGACGGCTATCTGCGGCGACTGACGCCAGGCGAGGGCGTCTCATTCCCGGCCGGCACCGGCCTTGCCCATACGATCCTCAACAACACGGACGACGATGTGAGATTTCTGGTGATTGGCGAGGCGTCACGTGAGAGGAGCCGGATACATTACCCACTCCACCCACATCGCAACGCCGAAATCGGCGCGCGCCACTGGAAAATCAAACCCTCGCGGCCCCTGGGACCGCATGACGGCCTGCCCGACCGGCAGCGTCAGAAAGGCTAGTGCTTCATCTGCACTTCGAGTTTGGTCATTTCGTCCTTGATTCGGAGTTTCTTGCGCTTCAGCTCGGCTATCTCGGCGTCTGACGAAGCTGGGTGGGACATCACGTCCTCGAGCTCCGCTTCCAGAGCCTTATGTTTTGCCGCCAGTTCACCGAGATGCGCCTGAACGCTCATCAAAGCCTCCTGTGATTGACCATATGAGTGTGACACAGACTTGGGGTCTTGTCGAACCCCGTACAAGGGCATAGGGAGTGTGGAAAAAATCGGTGCGCAAACTGGGGTAGGCGCCGGATGATCGACGGGACTGAAGAGAA
>CAZICN010000025.1:0-27154 GCA_964537655.1 uncultured Aestuariivirga sp. | reverse complement strand
GCGAAGGCTCTGGTCATGCCCCCCGTCGCGCCGAGGATCTTCGGACCGCCGACCACGATGGCGGCCCCCTTCTCCGGCAATTGCCCCAGATTGGCGGTGCATTCGAGGCCCCAGCGTCCGGCCGGCAGCCAGCGGTAATGGGTGGCGAAATCCTTCGACGCGCCATGATCCAGCGACAGCGTATCGACGACCATGCCGACCACCTTGCGCTCGAGCAAGAGAGCGGTGGCGTCCGGGTGAAACCCGGGAAAATGCATGACCCCCGCTGCGTCGGCATTGCGGAACTTGTCGGTCTTGACATGCTGGTCCCAGCCCGAATTCATCGCGATGGCAGCGCCATCGGGCAAAGCGCCGTTCTTGGCTTCCCAGGCCTTGATGTCATCGGGGGTAACCTGCGTGTCCGGATCCTTGGCCGCCCGTTCGGCGATGTTCACGATGCAGAGCGGCGCGACCAGCGTCTCGGCCGGGATGGCGGAAGCGTCGATCCCCTTGCCCTGGCCCGAAAAATGCAGCGGCGCATCCATATGCGTGCCCGTGTGCTCGATCAGATGCCACTGGTTTTCGTTCCAGCCATCCTTCTCAAACACGTACAAGACCTCCAGCTTGAGCTGCGGCTTGCCCGTGAAGGTGGGGAACTCGGGCGACAGGACATGTGTCAGGTCAACGACCTTGGAAAAACTCATCGTCGCCGCCTGCGCCGCAAAGGGGCTGAAAGCCGAAACGGCGCCGGCAACCGCTGTCGTTCCCGCCGCCCTGAACAGTCCCCGGCGCGAAACCGTCTGGGCGACTGTCGCCATGCATCCTGGTACGCACATTTCTCTCTCCTCCGCTGTTTGGTTATGTCTTGGGTCAGGAATTCGATGATGTGTCAGGTAAGGAACATCATGCTACGCAGGCCAACCGCCCTCTGCCAAGAATGAATAATGTAACATAAGACAAATGACCCTCATCGCCCTCGGCATCGTCGTCCTGCTCGGCTTCATCTTCGGGCCGCAATGGTGGATCCGGCGGACCATGGCGCGTCATGCGGGCGAGCGCGCCGATTTTCCGGGCACTGGCGGCGAACTGGCCCGGCACCTGCTCGACGAGGCGGGACTGGCGAGCGTCAAGGTCGAGATGGTCGACAGCGGAGACCACTACAGCCCCGTCGACAAGGCCGTCCGCCTCGCGAAAACCAATTTCACGGGCAGATCCGTCACCGCCATTGCCGTCGCCGCGCATGAAGCATCACATGCGCTGCAGGACGCCGAAGGCTATGCGCCGTTGCGCCTGCGCCAGAAGCTCATGGGCTACGGCATTGTCATCGAGCGGGTCGGCAGCGCCCTCCTTCTCGCGACACCCTTGATCTTCGCCCTGGTCCGCTCGCCTCTGGTGCTTGTGTTCGAACTGGCCGCCGGCCTCGCCATCCTCGCTTCGACGATTATCCTGCATGTGCTGACGCTGCCCACCGAATTCGATGCGAGCTTCAAGCGCGCTTTGCCGATCCTCAAGGACTATGTCCGCCCCGAGGACATGAAGGGCGCACGCCAGGTGTTGCGCGCGGCAGCCTTCACCTATGTCGCTTCGGCCCTCGTCAGCCTGATCGATGTTGCCCGCTGGATCAGGATCCTACGATTCTGATCAGGACCCGTTGGAACTCTTGGCCCTGTTCTGCCAGCGCCCCTGCTCGTCCTGTTGCCAGTAGCTGACGTCGTGACCCTGGCCGCGGGCGTCCTTCCAGATGCGGCGGGCGCGCTCGACAGCCTCCAGATCGGCGCCGTCGAACAGCAGCACCGCCCGCTCCAGCCCGTGATAGCCCGCTGGCTCGGCGCCGCCGATGAAGAAACGCACCGAGGCCTGGTTGGGATTGTCGCTCGAGGCGGTGATCCAGACCGGCTGGTCCTGGGCCTCTCCATCCCGCGCCGTACCATGCGGAAGGAAGCCTTCTTCCGAATAGGTCCAGAGCATGGCCGACAGCGCCTCGACCCGCTCGTCCGAATCGGTCTCGATGACGGCGCGCCAGCCACGTTCCAGCGTGCGTTCGAGGAGCTGTGGCAGGACCCTTTCGAGGGGATGGCGTTCGAGGTGGTAGAAGAAAATGTCAGTCATCGAGCGCATCCAAGCCGGTCGGGATGCGGCGGTCAACGGTCTTTGCGCGAGGGCGACTTTGCCGCTAAGGTCAGGTAGGGGAACATTCGACGGGGATGGCGATGGGGCGTTTCGCGATGCTGGTGACCGCTTTGGCGGTGACGCTCGGATTTAGCTTGAGCGCTGGCGCCAACAGGACGGCGGCCATGGGCATGTGCGACTGCTGCGCCGCCTCGCTCACCCCCTCCTGCGGCAAGATCTGCGCAACAATCAGCCTGGCGCCCGGAATGTGCCCGGCGATCGTCGACTATAACGGCACAGGCGCCGCCACGCCGGGCGCCAACCCGCTCAACGGCATGTCGCTCAAGGATATGGTGCTCGGCGAGCCCACGCCGTGGCAGCTCGAGCTGTTCCGGCGGTTCCTTGAGGCTGGCCGGCGCCAGGCCGTCACCACCTACAGATCGGTGCTGCGCCAGCATAAGCGGCGGCAAATCAGCGAAGCCGACCTCATCAGGGCCAAGGGCCTCTATCAGGAGGCGCTCGTCAACTACTATCATGGTATCCGAGCCTATCTGAACAGGGTCGGCACGAAGTCGGACTAACCCACGGCGACGGCGCATGTCGCCACTAGGCCTGAGCCGATCGTCCGGCCGGGGCGGTTTGATCCTTGCCCTTAAAGCAACCCGCAATGACCAAAAGAAATCTCATCCTCATTCATCGCGGCCCTGAATATGAGCAGGACATGAAGGAGATCGGGCGCAAGGCATTCGCCCTCGACAAGGAGATCACGATCTATGCGCTGGCAGCGGCCTCGGCCTCGCAGCTGCCAGCCTCGGCATGGTTGTGGCCGACCCTCACGGTTTCCTTCATATCGAGATTCAACCTTCAGGTCAGGCGAGGCCCCGTCCTGAGAAACCTGCCGATCGAGAAACTGGTTCAGCACAAGACCTTCCTCGACGCCGGAATCCCTACCCCGCCGACACAATCCTTCACGGCCGGCATGATGCTCGATCCGCTCCTCTTCGGCGAGTTCGTCCTCATAAAGCCGATGGAGCTGCGCATCACCTCGAGGGGCGTCGGGATCCAGCTGTTCCGGCGGCAGCGGCTCGAGCAGATGAAACTGGATGACTTCCCACCCGACCACCCGATCCACCGGGATCAGGGATACCTGGTGCAGCGCTTTGTCGATACCGGACCGAACCCCTCCTTTCATCGGATCCAGACATTCTTCGGCAAGGTCATCTATTCCTGGCATTCCACATTGCAGTCTCCACGCGCCGCGCTCGATGCGTCCGATGCGGAAATCGAGAGCACCACCATCGCTTCGCAAGGCGGCGAGAAAGACCGCGCGCTGGTGAAGGAGCCCGATATCCTGGCGCTCGCCGAGAAGGTCGGCACGGCCTTTCCAACCATCCCGCTGCTCGCCATCGATGTGCTGCGCGAGGAACGCACCGGAAAGCTCTATGTCCTCGAATGCAATCCGGGCGGCAATACCTGGCATTTCTCCTCCAAGATCGGCGAAAAGCTCCGCCTCGGCTTCGGCAAGGCGCATGTGAACGGCGCAGCGCGGGCCAACCAGATAGCCCGGCGCATGTTCATGGAGCAGTATGGCGCGTTCGATATCGCCGCACGCACTCTTGTGGAAAAGACACGTCAACTTGCAACATGAAGGCTGGATTGAGGTCGGTATTTTGAAGATCAAAGCGCGGAAATGGCTCGATGAGTGGGAGCACCTGATCAACGTCGCGAACTTCGAGGGCGCGCGGGCGCTGTTCGCCGACGATGTCGTGTCCTTCGGGACCTATGCCGAAGTTCTTCACGGCCTCGATCAACTCGAGGAGCTGCAATGGCGAAAGGTCTGGCCGAACATTGCCAACTTCAGCTTCGAGGAGCCGAGCATTCTCGTACGCGAAGGGGGCATCGCGACGATCGTCGTGCTCTGGCACTCCAGGGGCAGGACGAGCGACGGCGGCTGGTACGAAAGGCGAGGGCGCGCGACGCTGATCCTCGAAGACGGCAAGAACGGGCTTCGCTGCATCCATTCCCATCTTTCGATGGAACCGGGGATCCCGCCGCTTGCCTCGGGCTGATGCCTTCTACCACCACAACATCGGCGTGGTGGTCAAAAGCTCGACACCGCCTGATGTGAGAATGGCATTCTGCTCGAAACCGACGCTGCCGATACCGGGGCGTGCGAAGAACACCTCGATGCCGACGACCATGCCGTCAGCGAACTCATCTTCGCCATAGCCCATTGCGGTCGAGAAGATCGGCTGTTCGAAGAAGAGGCCGAGGCCGTGGCCATAGAGCGGGAACTTCTTGGCCATCTCGTCATCCTCGACCTTGAGATCGGCCTTGAGCCTGTCGCCCAGCGCCACCAGATCCTTGACCTTGAGTCCCGGCTTCAGCGCCGCCAACAGGTCATCGGTCACCTTTGCGCAGGATTCGACGAGTTCGCGCTGCGCCGGGCTGGGCTTGCGTCCAGCGACCACGGTGCGACCCGGATCAAGATAGTAACCCTGGAACATCGGCCCATAGACGAAACCGCGAACGAGATCGCCGGGCTTAGGCGTGTCATGGCTGTAGCCGGGCAGCGGGTTGCGGCACATGTTGTCGATCTTGTCGCCATGCGAGATCGGGATCATGTGGATGGCGCCGCCGGAACGCACCACTTCGCGTGCCGCATCCCCCGCCGCTTCCGCTTCCGACTTGCCTGAGAGCAGGCCCTCGATGAGAACATTGCAGGCACGCGAGGCGATGAGCCCGCCTTCGCGATAGGCGTCGAGCTCATGGGCGCTCTTCACCCGGCGAATCTGGCGGATGATGTCGTCTTCGAACTGCCACCGGACATCGGGCGCGGCGGCCTGGATCTGGCCCCAATGCTTCATGGAGAAGAAGTCCGTGCCGAGAAAGGCGATCGGGCCCTGGTTCTGGCGCGCCTTCAAGCGCTCGGCGACGGCCGCGACGGGATCCCAGGTGCTGGCAATGCGATCCGTCGCCAGCAGGTTCAGATGCGGCGCCGTTTCCTCAATGATCAGCTCGGGCTTCTCTCCCGAACGCAAGATGACGGCGGAGAACGCCCGGCAGCTCTGCAGTGCATTGTCGAAACCCTGCCCCGAATTGTTGCCGTAATAGTTGGTCAGATAATAGACGTCGGACGCCCTGTCATAAGTTCCTCCGCTCCGGCCCCAGACAACGGCGGTCTCGACACCGCGGCGCTGCATCTCGGCCTGAACCAGGCTCCACCGCCGTTCATACTCGGAGATCGGAAAATATCGATCCGTCATGTTCGTCTCCTACTCGGCCATCCACCAGCGGGATGCGATCTTGGTGCCGTCGACCTCCTTGTCGGTCGCGAGCTTTCCATGCGCGACGCTCTTCGAGTGGGCACTCACATAGTTGACGAAGAGCAGGACGACGGTCCCGCCATCATCATGGACAAGCTGCTGCATCTCGCCATAGAGGCCGGCGCGCTTCTGTTCATCGAGCTCGATGCGCGCGGCGGCCAGAAGCTCGTTGAAGCGCTTGTTCGCCCACTTCGTTTCATTCCAGGCCGCTCCCTCGGCATAGGCGAGCGAGAACTGCAGGTCCTGGACCGGTCGGCCGCTGAAGTAGGAGGCGATGAAGGGCTTCTTGCCCCAGACCGTTTCCCAATAAGCGTCATTGGCCTCGCGGATGACATTGATCTCGATACCGGCGGCCGCTGCCGATTCCTTGAACAGCAAGGCTGCATCGACCGCGCCCGCAAAGGCCGTATCGGCGGCCGAGAGATCGACCTTCAGATTCTCGAACCCGGCTTTCTTCAACAGTTCGCGCGCCTTGGCCGGATCATAGCTGTGAACCGGCGCAGGGTTCATCGCATATTTGACCGACGGCGCAATCGGGTTGTCGTTACCGGCAATGCCATGGCCGAAGAAAATCTTGTTGAGGATGGCGTCGCGATCAACCGCATACTTGATCGCATTGCGGACGTCGGGATTGTCGAAAGGCGCCTGCGTGATATCCATCGAGAATGTCGCATGGGCGAAGCCGGTGACTTCGTCGATCTCGATATTGGGGTTGCGCTTCAGGAGTTCGAGAGTTTTCAGGTCGCAGCGGTCGGCGAAGTGGATGTCGCCGGTCACCAGGGCGTTCATGCGCGCGGCAACATCGATGATTGACAGGATCTCGACCTCGTCGAACCAGGTCTCGCGATAGTAGTTGGGGTTGCGCTTCAGCTTGGCGGAGATGCCCGGCTGCCAGTTCTCCAGCAGATAAGGGCCGGTGCCGACGCCCGCCTGCCAATCCATGCCTCCGCTCGCAGTGGCGGGAAGGATCGGCAGATGATAGTCGCTCATAAGATAGGGCAGATCGGCATTACCGGCTTCGAGCGAAAAGATAACATTGTCGCCGTCGGCCTTCACCTCCTTGATGGCGCTCAACTGCGCCTTCACCGCCGATTTCGAGTCGGCTCCGAGATGATGGCGGATCGAGGCGACCACGTCCTCCGGCCGCAGCTCCCGACCATCGTGGAACTGCACGCCCTTGCGGAGCCTGAAGGCCCAGGTCTTGGCACCATCTGATCCTTCGAAGGACTCGGCCAGGTCCGGCGTGATGTTGCCGTCGGCATCGACCTCGGTGAGGAAGTTGGCATAGGAGGCGCAGACCGTGCCCGGCATGAAGTCCATGAAGGTCGAGGGATCGAGCAAATCGGTCGTCGCCCCTTGCCCGAGCCCGATCCTGAAAGACCCGCCGCGCTTGCGCCCGGTGGTTTCCTGCGCCCACAATCTGTCGGCGGTCGCCACCGTCAGTCCCGCCGCGAGCGAGAACTGCATGAAATCACGCCGGCTCAGGCCGGTGCGGCCGGCAAGCGTTTCAGTCGTTCGGGGGTTTCGAAATCTGATCATGTCTGCCTCGCGGGTGCCGTGGGACGAAGGACGCCCCTCTAGCGGCACATCGCCGGCAATGTCAACAGATGAACCCATCGGTTCATCTGTTGAACCAGTCGCGGCTAGACAATCTCTGCATCGATCCCGGCGCCGATCTCCTTCGCCGCCGCCCGCAAAGGCGACAGCAAGGTCTTGATGCCCTTTTCGAGGGTGAGCGCCTTGCGCAGGAACAGCACGTTCAGCGCCGCCACGGCGCGTTTGCGGCTCATCACTGGCACGGCGATGGCGCGCATGCCGACCGGATACAGCGTGTCCAGATAGGTCTCGTCCGAGACGGCGAAGCCGCGATCCCGGGCCTCGATGAGCGTCTTCTCGATTTGCCTGCGCGATCCCGCGAGCCGGTCCGAAACCATGAGGCGATCGAGCAGCGCCTTGCGCTCCTCGTCGGGGACATGCGCGAGAAAGGCGCGGCCCAGTCCGCTGCGCAGGATCGGCGCGCGCGCCGCACCGAGGCCCGACAGGGAAAGGACACCGAGTTCGCTGCTGGTCAGGACGATCAGCATCGCGTCGTTGTCGAAGATGGCGAAATCGGACGCCCATCCGATACTGTCGCGGAAGCGGGCGAGGACCGGCTCCGCCGCCCTGGCGAAATTCGCCTTGCGGTCGAATCCGCTGCTCAGCAACAGGCACTTGCCGGTCGGGCTGTAGAGCGCATTGTCGGAGCGAATGACGTAACCCTGCGCGATCAGCGTCTCGACCATGCGCAGCACGGTCGCCTTCGGCATGCCGGCGCGTTTCTGCAGATCGACGACGGAAACACGGCCAAATTCATTGATCAATCGCAGGACGTCGAGAGCGCGTACGACGGCATTGACGGGTTCGAAAGACGGCATAGCCGCACTTAGCTCGAAAGCCCGGAACTGTGAAGGGGCCGGTGTCGGACAGCCACTCCGCGTCTCACGTCACGGCGCGCCGGCCGGCATCCGCCGATGGTGCCCGGAATCCGCCGCTTTCCGGCTGGACTCAGGCCATCCACCAGCGCTCGATGCATTTCCAGCCGTCGAGTTCGAAGTTCGAACCCAGTTGCGCGTCATGGCCTATCTTCGTCGATACGGCGTCGACGAAATTCGCATAGGCCGGAATGATGGCGCCGCCATCTTCGCTGACCAGCACCTGCATCTCGCGATACATGGCGGCACGCTTGGCTTCGTCGAGTTCGGCGCGCGCCTGGGCCAGCAATTCATTGAAGCGCGCATTGTTCCAATGCGTGTCGTTCCAATCGGCCCCGGCCGCATAGACCTGACTGAACATCCAGTCCTCGGTCGGTCGGCCGGCCCAATAGCACATGACAAAGGGCTTCTTGAGCCACACATTCGACCAGTAGCCGTCATCGGCCTCGCGCACGACATTGATGTCGATGCCGGCTTTCAAGGCCTGCTCGCGATAGAGGAGCGCCGTATCGACGGCGCCATTGAAAGCGGCATCGGCGGCCGACAGATCGACCTTGAGATTCGACAGGCCGGCCTGCTTCAGGTGGAACTTCGCCTTTTCCGGATCGTAAGGACGCGGCGCGAGGTCGGTCGCGAAGTAGCGATTGGCGGGCGTGATCGGGCTGTCGAGGCCCGGCCGGCCATGGCCGAGCAGGATCGTGTTGACGATCGCCTCGCGATCTATCGCGTATTTCAGGGCAAGCCGCACATCCTTGTTGTCGAAGGGCGCCGTGTCGGTGAACATCGGCAAGGTGAAGTGCTGCGTGCCCGTCACTTCGTTGATCACGACGTCCGGATTGCGCTTCAGCATGTTCAGCGTCTTGATGTCCACCCTGGCGATGGCATCGACTTCGCCGGTGATCAAAGCATTCATGCGCGCCGCCACATCGGCGATGCCGAGTATCTTCACATCGTCGAAATGCGCCCGGCCGGGCTTCCAGTAATTGGTGTTGCGCTTGAGCGTCATGCTGATGCCGCGTTCATGCGCGACTAAGGTATAACCGCCGGTTCCGACCGCCGGCTCCCAGTCGATCTTGCCGTTGACCACCGGGCCGATCACCAAATGGTAGTCGGTGCACATGTAGGGGAAGTCGGCATTGCCCTGCGCCAGGGTGAAGACGACCGCATTCTTGCCATCGGCCTTGATATCGGTGATCTGATCGACGATGCCCTTGGCGGCGGACTTCGACTCGGGCCCGCGATGATGGTTGAAGGATGCGACAACGTCATCGGCATCGAGCGCCTTGCCATTGTGGAACGTGACGCCCTGGCGCAGTTTGAAGGTCCATACCTTGGCGTCCGGTGACGGGGTGATGGTCTCGGCCAGTTCGGGCACGAGCTTCCCGTCGGGACCGACTTCAGTGAGATTGTTATAGACCGCGCCCCAAAGGCCCGTATTGATCAGGCCGGATGTGCCCCAGGTCGCCGGGTCATGGGAATCATTGGTATTGGCACCGACCATGCCCAGCCGAAAGGAACCGCCTTTCTTCGGTTCTCCGGCACGAGCCCATAGCGGCTGCAGCAATCCGGCACCGAGGGCGGCAGCCCCTCCGATGACCGCCTGGCGACGATTGAGCCTGCTTGAGGATCGCGAACATGTCATCATCACTCCCTCCCTGTGAAGCTATTGTCCAAGGTGCCCTTGGCGAGCCGCGTCGCCGCCTCGCAGATCGCCGAGAAACTCTCCGCCGCGCGCCGCGACATCGCCCGCGCCCGCAAATATCCGTGCACCAGCTGCGGCTCATTGCGATAGACGGCAACGCCGCCCGCTTTGCGGATCGCCTCGGCATAATCCCTTGCGTCATCACGCAACGGATCGATATCGGCGCTGACGACAAAGGCCGGCGGCAGACCGGAAAAGTCCTTGGCCTTGATCGGCATGATGTCGGGATCGTCCACTTCGGAGCGATCGCGCCCGCCTGAGATTATCCTGAAGTAGGACAAAGCCTCCTCGGTACTGAGCAAGGGCGCTTCGGCATTCTCGATATAGGAGCCCTTGCGCGGATCACCGCCGAGGCCCGGATAGATGAGGATCTGGCCAATGGGCTTGGGCGCGCCCTTGGACTTGCGGCGCAGACAGACGGCGGCGGTCAGATTGCCGCCGGCACTGTCACCGGCCACGATCACGCGTTTGCCCGACCGCGCCAGATGAAGAAAGGCGGCTTCGGCGTCGTCGGTGAAGGCAGGATGAGAATTCTCGGGCGCCAGTCGATAGTCCGCTGCCGTCACCTCCAGGCCAGTACGAATGGCGATCTCGGCGCAGACGTCGTCATGACTGTGCAGACCGCCGACCACCATGCCGCCACCATGGAGATAGAGCACGGAGACGTCGTCATGCGGTCCTTCATTCACCGGGCTGTAGCGGCGCGCCGGGATATCCCGGTCGGGAGCACGCGCCGCAATGACGAAATCCGTAACCCGCAATCCAGGCGGGCGCTCCCGCCGGAATGCGGCGCAATAGCCGTCATAGACGGCCCGGTTCTGCGCGACGGTGTAGTTGAAGGCATCCGCCGGGTAGAAAGCGAGCGTGCGCGTGATGAAGTCGACCACTTCCGGATCGCTCGGCATCGGATGCCCCATCACACGGCCCTCGTCGTTGTCGACGTCTACCTACGATAGAAACCTATCACCCTCCCGCCGAAAAGCGACCGAACTGCCCCGGATTGCGAAACCTTCGACGCTCAGCTTTCGTAGTGCTCGGCCACCATGCGATTGAGCAGGCGCACGCCCCAGCCCGACCCCCAGCTCTGATTGATCGGCGTGCGGTTCGAATCCATCGCCGTTCCGGCGACGTCGAGATGCGCCCAGGGCACATTGTTGACGAAGCGCTGCAGGAACTGCGCCGCGGTGATGGCGCCGGCATTGCGGCCGCCGATGTTTTTCATGTCGGCGACTTCGAAATCGATCAGCTTGTCGTATTCGGGTGCCAGCGGCATGCGCCAGACCTTCTCGCCGGTCGCCAGTCCCTGATCGTAGAGCCTGCCCGCCAGTTCATCGTTGTTGGAGAACATGCCGGCAAATTCCTTGCCGAGCGCCACCATGATCGCTCCCGTCAGCGTGGCGAGATTGACCATGAACTTCGGCTTGAAGCGATCCTGCGTGTACCAGAGCGCATCGGCGAGGACGAGACGGCCCTCGGCATCGGTGTTGAGGACGGCGATCGTCTTGCCCGCCATCGAGGTGACGATGTCGCCCGGACGCTGGGCGTTGCCGTCCGGCATGTTCTCGACGAGACCGATGACACCCACCGCATTGACCTTGGCCTTGCGACGGGCGAGCGCCAGCATCAGGCCGGCGACGCAGGCCGCGCCGCCCATGTCGCCCTTCATGTCTTCCATGCCGGCGGCCGGCTTGATCGAGATGCCACCCGTATCGAAAGTGACGCCCTTGCCGATGAACGCAACCGGCTTGTCGCCTTTCCTGCCGCCCTGCCAACGCATGACGACAAGGCGCGGCTCGTTCACCGAACCCTGCGCCACGCCGAGAAGGGCTCCCATGCCGAGTTTCTTCATCTGGGCGGGTGTCAGGCTCTCGACCGCGAGGCCGGCCTTGGCATTGGCCTTCACGCGCGCGGCGAACTCCACCGGGTTGAGCTTATTGGCGGGCTCGTTCACCAGATCGCGGGCGAAATGCACGCCTTCGGCGATCGCTTCATAGTCGGCGAACGCTCTTTTCGCCTTGGCGGCCTCATCGGTGAGAAAAGTCAGCGACGCCAGGCCCTTGCCGTTGCCAGGCTTCTGGGATTTGTAGCGGTCGAAGCTGTAGATGCGGAGCTTCGCTCCGGAAGCCAGGAGGGCTGAAAAGACCGCCGCCTCATGGTCCTTTACCGCGATATCGGCTGCGATCGAGGCTGATTCGACCTTGGCCGACTGCAGGTAGCCGGCTATGGCGCCCCCCAGATACTCCGCCTCGCGGGCAGCAATCCTGGCCGGATCGCCGAGTCCGGCGACGATGATTCGCGGGAAGGTCACCTTGTCCGGCGCCACCAGATCGAGAATCTGCTCGCGTTTCGCCTCGAAGCTGATCGCCTTGATCGCCCGGGAAATGTGGCCGCCGGTGCGCTTGTCGACATCTGACGCAACGCCAACCAGCTTCTTGTTTTCCGGACAGAAAATGACCAATACGCCGGATTTAGGCTGCCCGGGCGCAGCGAATGACACGTTCATTGCGGGATCCTGCTGAGGAAAATCGAGGCCATTTCATTAGCGGTTGGGCGGTCACCGTTCAACAGGTGTAATGTTTTGTTAATTATGCAAATTTCCTGCCTTGGGGCCGCCGCAACTGGCGTTACATTCGGATATGCGAAAGCGCTTTGCGCGCCCGTTCAAACGGGTTAAGAAAGTGTAAAACAAGGGTATCGGGTAATATAGGACTGCATGACGACGGGGCGTCCAAGGGGAAGACTGACGCGCTCTGGGCATTTGCCCGGGGGGGTGTTTTTTGTCGCGCTGTTCGCTGCCGCCCTGAGCTTCGGCACGACCTTGGGTTCGTACGACAGCCCGGCTTTCGGTGCCACCGATGATGCGCGCGACAACAAGCTCAAGACGCCACCCAAGGGCACGCGCGTCAATGTCATCGCCAACAAGATCACCTATGATGCGCGCAGCAAGATAGCGGTCGCGATCGGCAAGGTCGTCCTCACCTACGGAAAGTACGAACTGATCGCGACGCGCGTCACCTACGACCAGCGTAACGACAAGATGACGGCGGTCGGCGAAGTCAGGCTCACCGAACCCGGCGGCAACATCCTGGAAGCCGAGCGCGCCCAGTTGATGAACAATTTCAAGGACGGGTTCGCCGAGCATCTGCGCCTGCTCCTGACCAATGACGCGACCATCACGGCAGACTATGCCACCCGTCAGGACGGCTACCTGACGGTCTATGACAATGTGATCTATACCGCATGCAAGGACTGCCGGCTCTCCAACGGCAAGCCGCTCTGGCAGCTGAAGTCCCGTCAAGTGACGCATGATGAAAAGGAGGGCGTCATCTATCATCGTGACGCCACCTTCGAGTTCGGTGGCGCCGACATCATCACCCTGCCCTACTTCTCGCATGCCGACCCCACCGTTAAGCGCAGGACCGGCTTCCTCACCCCCAAATTCAGCTATGGAAGCGTCTATGGTGCAGGCGTCGAGATTCCCTATTTCTGGAATCTGGCGCCGAATTACGACCTTACCTTCCGCCCCGTGATCACTTCGGAACAGGGCCTGCTCGGTAGGGCGCAATGGCGCCATCGTCTCGTCGATGGCACCTACATGATCGACGTCGCCGGCATCTATCAGCTCGACGCGAACCAGCCGCCGCCCGGCGACACCCGCTGGCGCGGCTCGGCGAGAACACGAGGCCAGTTCGATCTCAACGACCGCTGGAGCTGGGGCTGGGACGGTACCCTCACCAGCGACAGAACATTCATGGACAAGTACAAGATCGACAGCCGGGACGAGGCCATCAACAAGGTCTACATAACCGGCCTCAACGATCGCAACTATTTCTCCGCCCAGACGCTGGATTTCCAGCCACTCGACGACAACGACGATGCGGACTTTTTCCCAACGGCGGTTCCCTATATCCAGCACAGCTATACATTCGACCAGCCGGTGCTCGGCGGCGAATTCGGCTATGACTGGAACGTCTACAGCCTGCATCGCAACGACTCGATTTTTGCCAATGATCCCGATCTGCCGCTGACCAATGTCAATCTCGGTACGGATCAGACGCGCGGCGTCGCCAATCTGTACTGGCAAAGACAGATCATCAACGGAATGGGCCAGGTCATAACGCCGTTCGCGAGCCTGCGCGGCGACATCTATGTGACCGAGAACCTGCCGGATGATTCCGGCCTCACCGAAGACAACACCACGACCACCCGGTTCCAGCCGACCGCTGGCATCGATGCGCGCTGGCCGTTCCTGACCAACACCGAAGGCGGCCAGCACATTCTGACGCCGGTGGTCCAGGTGATCGCGTCAACCGACGAAGAGGACGAGGATGATATCGGCAACGAGGACTCCATCAACCTGAACTTCGATGCGACCAGCCTGTTCCTGCATGACCGATTCACCGGCCTTGACCGCTATGAAGGCGGAACCCGCATCAATGCCGGCCTGCTCTATACCTTCCTCTCCGCCAATGGCGGCTTCCTGCGCGCCAGCATCGGCGAGTCATTCCATGTCGCCGGCGAGAACAGTTTCGCCGACGGTACCGGACTCGACGGCACCAGTTCAGATCTCGTAACCGCGATCGCCTGGCAGCCTTGGGATATGGTGCGGTTCTCCTACCAGGCTCGGCTCGAGGAGGATCTGTCCGACATCAACGCCCAGGAGGCCGGGGTGAGCCTCAATTTCGACAGGTTTTCCGGGTCATTATTCTATGCGAATCTTGAGGCGGACCCCAATTCGGGACGCCCGGACAATGAGCAGCAGGTCTGGGGCAGTGCCGGATGGAACTTCTCCGGCGGGTGGAGTCTCTATGGCGGCGCTCGCTATGACCTCAAGGAGAGCAAGCTGGTCAAGGATACGATCGGCATTGGCTTCAATTGCGACTGCTTCAATTTCCGCCTCTTCTATGAGGAGGACCGTGCGAGTGAGGACCAGAAGATTGACCGTTCTGTTCTATTCTCGATCGATCTCAAATCGCTCGGCGGCGACGACGTCTTGCCGCGCCCGTAAAGACTGATGCCACGATGAGATTCGGAGCATTCTTCGCCACGGCCTTTGCCGTTTCCCTGCTCGCCTCTGCAGCCGCTTACGCCGCCGGCGACGGTCAGGGCGTGCTGGTCACCGTCAATGATTACCCCATCACCAGTTTCGATGTCGACAAGCGCATCAAGCTCAATGCGATCATCGGACGCCCGGAAGGTAGCGCCGCCGAGCAGCGCAAGCGGGCGCTCCAGGCGTTGATCGATGATGTGATCAAGCTCAGCGAAGCCAAGAAGTACAAAGCCGACCCTAGCGAACAGACGATCGACGCCCAGATCGAGAAGATGGCCAAGGGATCGAACACGGACAGCAAGGGTCTCGCGGCCCAGCTCAAGTCCAAGGGTTCGTCGATCTCCGCGCTGCGGCGCCTGGTTGCCTCGCAGATCGCCTTCGGCCGCCTGCTCAACAACCTGTACAAGGTGAAGGTCGAGATCGATCCGGCTGAAGTCGACAAGAAATACAACGAGTTCGTGAACGATCCGCGGCTGCAGCCGATCTCGGTCTATGAGATCCTGGAGATCGATATGCCGGTGGAGAACACGAGCGAGGCCATGATGCAGGGGCTGTTCATTGCGCGCGCGGCCGATGCCGCGCAGTACCGCCGGGCTTTCAAGGGCTGCAACTCCGCCCGCCAGGCGGCCAGCGGCATCTTCAATGTGCGGATCGGCAAGAGACTGCAGGCGGACGGCCGCAAGCTCCCGAAGCAGCTCAAGTCGGCGCTCGACAAGGCGGGCGCCGGCGGCATCATCGGGCCGTCGCGCAGCAAGTCCGGCGTCCAGCTTATCGCCTTCTGCGGAAGAAAGAACATCTCTCCGGAAAAGCCGACGCGCCAGCAGGTCGAGACGATGCTGACGAACAAGAAGTACGACGTCTATGAGGAGCGCTATATGCGCGAGCTCAGGCGCAATGCGTTCATCGAGTACAAGGACGCGAAGGCGACCGAGTGAGTACCCTGCCCGCGCCCGGTCCGATCGCCGTGACGATCGGGGAACCCGGCGGCATCGGGCCTGACATCACGGCGCAAGCCTGGCAAACGCTGCACAAGGACCATCAGGCTGCATTCTTCGTCATCGGCGACAGCGGCTTCCTGCGCGATCGGTTCGCCGCCATCGGCAACGCCGTATCGGTGCAGGAGATATCTGATCCCAACGACGCCAGTTCGGTGTTTGCGGCGGCGCTGCCCGTCATCGGCATGCCTTTCACGGTCAGGCCCGAAACCGGCCGGTTCAGCCCGAGGACCGCTCCCACAGTGATCCGGTCGATCGACAAGGCCGTGGGCCTCGCCCTCGCCGGCAAGATCTCCGCGATTGTCACCAACCCCATCCAAAAGGAAGCCCTCTATGAAGCGGGCTTCAGCCATCAGGGTCATACGGACTATCTGGCGCATCTCGCCCGGCGCCGCGGACACGACGCCGAGCCGGTGATGATGCTCTGCGCCGAGGATCTGCGCGCCATTCCCGTCACCGTGCATATCGCCCTCGCCGATGTGCCGCGCCAGCTCAGCACCGACCTCATCGTTCGCCAGGCCCGCGTCGTGGCGCGCGATCTTCACCGGCGTTTCGGCATCGCCGCGCCCAGGCTCGCCCTGACCGGCCTCAATCCACATGCCGGTGAAAATGGCGCGATGGGCAAGGAGGAGCAGACCATCATCGCCCCGGCGCTTGCCCTCCTGCGTTCGGAAGGTCTTGCCATCCAGGGTCCGCTCCCCGCCGACACGGCCTTTCACGCCGAAGCGCGCTCTGCCTATGACGCGATCCTGTGCATGTATCACGATCAGGCCTTGATCCCGGTGAAGACCCTCGATTTCCATGGCGGCGTCAATTGCACCCTGGGCCTGCCTTTCATCCGCACATCGCCGGATCACGGCACAGCACTCGGTCTCGCCGGAACCGGCAAGGCCAATCCCAAGAGTCTCATCGCCGCGATCACACTTGCAGGCGAAATCGCCCGGCGCGGCGTGAACGCATGAGCGAGGACGGCCTGCCGCCGCTGCGCGAGGTCATCGCCCGCCACGGCCTCGATGCGCGCAAGAGCCTCGGGCAGAATTTTCTCTTCGATCTCAATCTCACCCGCCGCATCGCCCGCAGCGCAGCCCCTCTCAACGCCTCGACGATCATCGAGATCGGCCCTGGTCCGGGCGGCCTCACACGGGCTCTTCTCCATGAGGGCGCCCGCAAGGTCATTGCGGTCGAGAAGGATGCCCGAGTGCTGCCCGCGCTCGCTGAAATCGCTGTGCACTATCCGGGCCGGCTCGAGATCATCGAGGCAGATGCCCTGCGCTATGATTTCACCGCCCATATCGCCGGCGACGCCAAGATCGTCGCCAATCTGCCCTACAATATCGCAACGCCGCTCCTGACCGGTTGGCTGACGAGCCCCTGGCCGCCCTGGTTCTCATCGCTCACCCTGATGTTCCAGAAGGAAGTGGCGGAGCGTATCACTGCCGCCCCGAATTCGAAGACCTATGGCCGCCTCGCGGTGCTCAGCCAGTGGTGCGCCAGCGCCAGGAAGCTCTTCGACATCGATCGGCGCGCGTTTACGCCGCCACCCAAGATCACCTCTTCGGTAGTCCAGCTCGTTCCCAGGCAGGAGCGCGTACCGGCCTGCGATGTCGGCGTGCTCGAAAAGGTCACTGCCGCGGCTTTCGGGCAACGCCGAAAGATGCTGCGCTCGAGCTTGAAGAGTCTCGCTCCCGATGCGGTCAGGCTGCTCGACGATCTCGGCATCGACTCCAATCTGCGGGCCGAGCAACTCGCTGTCGCCGATTTCGCTCGCATCGCCGCAGCTTTGGTAAAGGAGGGATCATGATCCGCCAATCGCTCCTTGCCTATGGTGAGCCGCTCGCCGCGACCGAGGCGCCCCTGCCCGAGCCCAGGGGAAGCGAAGTCCTCCTGCGCGTGGCCTCATGCGGCGTATGTCATAGCGATCTCCACCTGCAGGACGGCTTTTTCGATCTGGGCGAAGGCAAGCGCCTCGACATCAGGCCCGGACGGAAGCTGCCTTTCACGCTCGGTCACGAGATCGCCGGCCATATCGAGAAGGCCGGGCCCGACGCTAAGAATATCGACGGCAACGCATTCTATGCCGTGTATCCTTGGTGTGGCTGCGACGATTGCGAGAGATGCCGCAACGGTCAGGAGTACCTGTGCGACGCGCCCCGTCAACTCGGCATCAGCATCGACGGCGGCTATGCAAGCCATGTCCTCGTCCCCCATCCGCGCTATCTCATCGATGCACAAGGCATCGATGCGCGGCTCGCCGGCAGCTACATGTGCTCGGGCCTCACCGCCTACAGCGCCTTCCGCAAGGCCGAGGCCTATTTGCCGGACGGTGGATCCTTGATGATCGTCGGTCTCGGCGGCGTCGGCATGATGGGGCTCGAAATCGCCCGCGCCCTGACGCCGGCGCGCAAATTTGCCGCCGATGTCGTCGCGGCGAAACGTGACGCCGCGCTCGCGCTCGGTGCCGAGGCCGTCTTCGATCCGACTGTCGCCGACATGCGCAAGACAGTGATCAAGCAGGCCGGCCCGATGGATGCGGCAATCGACTTCGTCGGCTCCGAACAGTCCCTCAATTTCGCCCAGAGCGTCGTCGGTAAAGGTGGCGCCGTCATCATCGTCGGATTGATGGGCGGCAAGTTCAGCCTGCCGGTGCCGATGTTCCCGCTGCGCGAGCTCACCCTCACCGGCTCCTATGTCGGGCGCCTCGCCGAGGCGCGCGAGCTGATGGAGCTTGTCCGGGCCGGACGCATCAGGCCCATACCGGCGAGCGAGCGTCCGCTCGGCGATGCCAATGCGGCGCTCGCCGATCTGCGCGCCGGAAGCGTCACCGGGCGCGTCATCCTGCGGCCCTGAATAAAGCGCTTCCTTCTCAGCCGTCTTGGCGATCGACCTGTGAATTCGGTGATGCCGGCATCGCGTTCAGGCGCCATAGGGGCGATAGCATTGCGAACAAAGGCGCAGCCACAAGCCCGGCCGCGGCAATGAACAAGGTCTCACGCAAGCCGACCGTACCGGCGAGCGCACCGCCCAGCAGAGCACCCATGATCGCCAGCGCACCGGTGCCCACATGGAAGGCCCCACCGACCCGGCCCATGATGGTGAGGGGCAAGACCGTTTGCCTGAGGCTCACTGCGATTACGCTGCCAGCCACGGCAAGCCCGTCGCCGAAGAACTGCGCGATCATCAGCACCAGCATGGCGGCCGAGGGCGCTCCTCCCGCCAGCGGGATCATCAGGCTCAACAGCCCATAGCCCAGAGCCGCGAGCAGGATCGCCGGGCCAACGCCGAATTTTTCGGCGAGGACCGGTCCCGCGATGGCGCCGGCCAGGGCGCCAAACCCGCCCGAGGCGACGGTGATGCCCAGCATGACCGGCGTGAGACCCAGCGTATCGATGGCAAAAAGGATATAGAGCCCGGCGAAGAAGGATCCGAAAAAAGCCTGCATCAAGGTGATGAAGAAGATCGGCCGGACCAAGGTATCATTGCGAATTGCAGCGACGCCCAGCGCCATATCCCGGAGCAGGCCTGGCGGTTCAGCGGGCGCGGGCACCAAGCCCTCGCTCTTGCGGATCGTCGCCAGGAAGGCGGCCGAAACGAGGTAGGTCGCCGCATTGATGGCGATCGCCACCGGCACCGTCAGCAGTTGGAACAAGATGCCCGACAGGGCCGGCCCACCGACTTCCGCCAGTGACTCAGTGGCGTTGATCCTGGCGTTGCCTTCGACCAGATCTTCGGCTGCGAGCAGGCTCGGCAGATAGGCATTGTCGGCGATATCGAAGAGCACGCTCGCAGCACCGACCAGGGCGGCTGCGACATAGAGATGCTGCATCGACAGCAGCCCGCTCCACGCCGCCACGGGCACGGTCATCAAGATCGCCGCCCTGATCAGGTCCGCGGCAATCAGTATCGGGAGGCGCCGCGTGCGGTCGACATAGCCGCCGGCCACAAGTCCGACAACGAGGCCCGGCCCCATCGCCAAGGCAGCGAGGATCGAAAGCTCGAAGGCCGTGGCGTCAATGGTGAGAACCGCAGCCAGCGGCAGGCCTTCGCGGGTTATGCGCGCCCCGAAGGCCGATACGGCCTGGGCCGCCCACAACCGCATGAAATCGGCATGCTTCCAGAGAACTGCGCGCATCCGGCGGTCAGAGCGTCTTGTTCAGCTTACGGACAAACTCGGTGAGACCGGTGCGCCGCTTGCGGCGCAGTCGCTCGGCTGTGAGGATGGCGGTGATCTCGGCGCTCGCGGCCGCGACATCGTCGTTGACGATGACATAGTCGTACTCCGCCCAATGGCTCATCTCGCGTGAGGCCTCCGCCATGCGCTTGGCGACGACCAGGGCCGAATCCTGGGCGCGCTTGATCAGGCGATCGCGCAGGTCATCGGTGGAGGGCGGCAGGATGAAGATGCGTACGAGATCCTCGCCCATCGCCTGCTCGAGCTGCTGGGTGCCCTGCCAATCTATATCGAACAGCACGTCTCGGCCCTTGGCCAGCGCGTCCTCGACCGGCAAGCGCGGTGTCCCGTAGAGATTGCCGAACACCTCTGCCCATTCGAGAAGCTCGTCATTGTCGCGCATCTCGAAGAAGCGTTCCTTGGAAATGAAGAGATAGTCCTTGCCGTCGAGTTCACCGGGCCTCGGCGGCCTTGTCGTCACCGATATCGACATGCGGATATGATGGTCGGAGGCGAGGAGCGCCCGCGACAGGGTGGTCTTGCCGGCGCCCGAGGGCGACGACATCACCAAAAGAAGGCCGCGCCGCGCAATATCTGTCTTGCCGCTACTCAATGTTCTGCACCTGCTCACGCATCTGATCGATGACCGTCTTCAGTTCCAGACCGGTCGCGGTCAGCGAGCGATCGGAGGCCTTGGAACAGAGTGTATTCGCCTCGCGGTTGAATTCCTGCGCGAGGAAATCAAGCTGGCGGCCGGCCGGCTCGCTCGAGGTCAGCAGCTTCCGCGCCGCCTCGATATGGGCGATGAGCCGGTCGACCTCCTCGGCGATATCGGCGCGGGTCGCGAGGAGGACGGCCTCCTGGTAGAGCCGGCCCTGATCGAAGGAAGCATTCACTTCCATGAGCCGCGCCACCTGCTCGGCTAGGCGGGCCTTGATGGCGTCCACCGAGCGCGCCGGGTTGTCGCGCGCGGCAATGGTGAGCTTCTCGATCCGGTCGAGATGCAGGCCGATGACGGCCGCAAGTTTGGTGCCCTCGGCCCTGCGCATGAGGCTGAGCGCCCGGAATGCCTCCTCGGCGCTCTTCAGCATGGCCTTGTCGCGCTTTGCCAATTGCGCTTCATCCTCGACCGGCGCTTGGACATCCATCACACCGCGCAGCGCCAGCAGTGTTTCGACCTGAGGCGGCGAGCCGCCAAGACGCTCGCGCAGTCTTTCCGCGAGGACGACGACCTGTTCCAGCGCCGTCTCGTTGACGGCGAGCTGCTGCTCGGCGCCGCCCCGGTCACAGGTGAGACCGATCTGGATATTGCCGCGTTTCAGGTTCTTTTGTGCGATCTCGCGGACCGGCAGGTCGAGCGTCTCGAAGCCGGGCGGCATGCGGCAGCGCACGTCGAGGCCCTTGCCGTTGACACTCTTGACTTCCCATTGCCAGTGCAATCCATCCAGCGCGGATGATGCGCGAGCGTAACCTGTCATGCTTGACAGCGGCATTGGACCCCAATCCCCCGAATCGAACTTTGCGCGACTTTACCGCCTGTGGAGGAAGAGTGGATACCGCTTTCCGCGCTCAGGGCTGCTCGGGCTTGGGCACCGGGATGGGAATCAGACCCTTGGCGCTCCTGATCACGGTGCCCGGCTTCAGCTCCGGCGCAGCATCGGCCACGGTGGTTGTCGCGTTATCGGCCCCGGGTGCCGGTGTCTTCTCGGGCTCGGCGCTGGCTATTTTGACACCGAGATTCTCCGGCTTGGGCCGCGGCAGCGGGACGACGGCAACTTCCGGAGCGGCCTGGCCCGCATCCTGGCTCCCAGCCTCCGGCTGAGGTGCGGCATTCTCGACCTCGGCTTCGGGCTCGACAGTCGCGGCGCCCGGCTGTGCGGCGGCGCTGTCGGCAACAGCCGGCAGGCCCGTCGTTGTTTCCTGCTGTCCGGAAGCCGTTTCAGGGACGGGCGCCGGCTGAGCGGCAACGGGTTCGGCGGCCGCTTCCGCTTCGTCCATGACGGGAGACTCCCCGCCCTGATTGCGGGTCTTCTCGATCTCGCGCCACTTCCTGACATTCACTCGGTGCTCGTCGAGAGTTTCGGCAAAGACGTGGCCGCCCGACCCGTCGGCGACGAAATAGAGATCCTTCGTCTGTGCCGGCGCCAACGCCGCCTCGAGCGACGCACGGCCCGGATTGGCAATCGGGCCCGGCGGCAGGCCGTTGATGCGGTAGGTGTTGTAGGGGGTCGCCCCGGCGATGTCCGCCTTGGTCAGCGGCCGGTCGAGCTTCGACTTGCCGCCGGTGATGCCATAGATGATGGTCGGGTCGGACTGGAGCCGCATTCCCTGCCGCAGCCGGTTGGCGAAGACCGAGGCCACCCGGGCGCGCTCTTCCGGCACGCCGGTTTCCTTCTCGATGATCGAGGCGAGGATCATGGCTTCCGCCGGCGTCTTGACGGGGGCATCGTCGGCGCGCTGCGGCCACAGTTCGTCCATCATCTTCTGGCTCGCCGCCATCATGCTCTTGACGATCTTGTCGCGGCTCTCGCCGCGCTGGAAGACGTAGGTGTCGGGCATGATCTGCCCTTCGGCCGGGGTGAGCGAGATATCGCCGGTCAGGACCTCGTTCTCGCGCAAACGGTCGAGGGCCTGCGCCGTCGTCCAGCCTTCCGGCACGGTGAGCTTATAGGTGATGAACTTGCCGGACACGATGAGGTTCATCACGTCCTGCATGCTCATCGCCTGGCGAAACTGATACTCGCCGGGCTTCAGCCGGCCGGCGGTGCCGGTCAGCTTCGCCGCCACGGCAAAGATATTGGCGCTCGAGATGACGCCGGCTTTCTCCAGTTCCGCGGCAATGCCGAGAAGCCCGCCGCCACGCTCGACCTCGAAGACCTTCTCGTCCGCCAGCGGGCCGGTCCCAGTGAACTTTACATAGCCATAGAGGCCAAGGCCGAATACGGCGAGGGCGGCGCAACCGGCCAGAAGCATCAGAGAGTAAAAGACGCGCCAGAGCGCCGAGCGCCGACGGCGGCGGGGGGGCACCACCACGCTGTGTCTCAGCCTACGCTGGTCGGGCACGACAGGCCTCCTCCGAGGCTCAGATTCGCCTCATGATCAACGACGCATTCGTCCCACCGAAACCAAATGAATTGGACAATACTGTGTTGATCTCTTTTTTTCGCGCTTTCAACGGCACCAGATCAATATCAGTCTCAACCGAAGGATGTTCCAGATTGAGGGTCGGCGGGCAAATATTGTCCCTGAGCGAGAGGAGCGAGAAGATCGCCTCGACGGCCCCGGCGGCGCCCAGAAGATGCCCGGTCGACGACTTGGTCGATGACATCGCCAAGCCATTGATCCGATTGCCCATCAGCCGTTCGACCGCCTTGAGTTCGATCTCATCGCCCAGGGGCGTCGAGGTGCCATGGGCGTTGATGTAGTCGATCTCGTGGGCGGAAATCCCGGCCCGCTTGAGCGCCGCCTGCATGCAGCGATAGGCGCCGTCGCCATCCTCCGACGGAGCGGTAATGTGATAGGCATCGCCCGACATGCCATAGCCGACGATCTCGGCATAAATCCTGGCGCCGCGCGCCTTGGCGTGCTCAAGCTCTTCGATCACCAGAATCCCGGCACCCTCGCCCATCACGAAGCCGTCGCGGTCCCTGTCATAGGGACGCGATCCCTTTTCCGGTGCGTCATTGTATTTCGTCGCCAGCGCCTTGCAGGCGATGAAGCCGGCAATGCCGAGACGCGAGATGGCGGCCTCGGTGCCGCCCGCGACCATGACGTCGGCATCGCCGAGCGCAATCATCCGGCTCGCATCGCCGATCGCATGCGATCCGGTGGCGCAGGCGGTGACCACCGCGTGATTGGGGCCCTTGAAGCCGAATTCGATCGAAACGACACCGGAGGCGAGATTGATCAGCGATCCCGGGATAAAGAACGGGCTGACCCGGCGCGGCCCCTTCTCGGCAAGCAGCAGGGTTGTCTCCTCGATCGAGGGTAGACCGCCAATGCCCGAGCCGATGAGGACGCCGGTCGCATATTTGTCGTCCTCCGTCTTCGGCTCCCATCCGGAATCCTTGACCGCCTGCTTGGCGGCGGCCAATGCATAGATGATGAAGGTGTCGTAGCGGCGCTGGTCCTTGTGATCGACCCACTGGCCGGCATTGAAAGTGCCCTCGGTGCCGTCGCCGCTTTTCACTTCGCAGGCGATGCGGCAGGCCATGTCGGAGGTGTCGAACTTGGTGATCGGGCCGGCGCCACTCTTGCCGGCGGTCAGCCGCGTCCAGGTCTCTTCGACACCCGTCGCAAGCGGCGAAACGATACCCAGCCCCGTAACAACCACCCTGCGCATCAATTCTCCTCTCCTATACGACAACGCGGCGGCAAGACCGTCTCCTGCCTCCGCGCTGCAATCAATAGCCCTCCCCGCGGGGAGGCGACCCCGCATCCGTCAAGCGGCGCTCTTTTCGATGAATTTCACCGCATCGCCGACGGTCTGAATGGTTTCGGCTGCGTCATCGGGAATCTCGATGCCGAACTCTTCTTCGAAGGCCATGACGAGCTCGACGGTATCGAGGCTGTCGGCGCCGAGATCGTCGATAAAGCTGGCTTCCGGATTCACCTTTTCGGCATCTACGCCCAGGTGCTCGACCACGATCTTCTTCACCCGCTCCGCAACATCACTCATGTTCAATCGTCCTCGTCAGTAGTTTCAGTTATTTTCCGTTTTACGATCGGACATACGTCCCCCTCGTGTTCCGGGCTTCCTAACACAGATTCCGCAGGCCACAAAAGGGGCAAGTCCAGCCCTTTGATATGGCCTGATAAAACCCGCACAGTCAGTGGTTTAGACCATCGCCATGCCGCCATTCACATGCAGCGTTTGGCCGGTCATGTAGGCCCCTTCGGCGCTGGCCAGATAGAGGGCGGCGGCTGCCACGTCATCGGATGTTCCGAGGCGCCCGGCCGGCACCTTGGCGATGATCGCCTCCTTCTGCTTGTCATTGAGCGCGTCGGTCATCGGCGTCGCAATGAAACCTGGCGCGATGCAGTTAACCGTCACGTTGCGGCTGGCCAGCTCCTGCGCGAGCGCTTTGGTCATGCCGATCATGCCTGCCTTCGACGCGGCGTAATTCGCCTGCCCCGCATTGCCGGTGACGCCTACGACCGAGGTGATCCCGATGATGCGGCCGTAGCGACGCTTCATCATGCCGCGCATGGCGGCGCGGGAAAGCCTGAAGGCAGCGGTGAGATTGACGTCGAGAACCTGCGCCCAGTCCTCGTCCTTCATGCGCATCGCCAGGCCGTCACGGGTGATGCCGGCATTGTTCACAAGGATATCGAGCGAGCCCAGCGCGGCCTCGGCCGCGGGAACGAGCTTCTCCACCTCTTGCGCATTGCCCAGATTGCAGACGACCACATGGCAGCGCTCGCCGAGTTCGGCCTTGAGCGCCTCCAGCACCTCGGCGCGCGTTCCCGAGATGGCGACGCTGGCCCCCTGTTTGTGGAGGACGCGCGCGATGGCCGCGCCAATGCCGCCGGTGGCGCCGGTCACCAGAGCCGTCTTGCCGGTAAGATCGAACATGTCCTTATCCCTGCTTGAGCTGTGCCACGGCCTGGGTGATGTCGTCCGGCGTTCCGAGCGCCAGGCCCGAAGCCTCGGGCGCCGTTCTTTTCACGAGTCCGGACAAGACTTTACCTGCGCCCGCTTCACAAAATACTTTAACGCCCTGCGCCGCCATGAAGGCCATGCCTTCGCGCCAGCGCACCGTGCCTGTGACCTGCGCCACCAGAGCCTTCCTGATGGCGTCGGGATCGCTCAGCGGCGCAGCCAGCACATTGGCGACGACCGGCACAGTCGGCGGGCGCATCGGGGTATTGGCAAGGGCCGCCGCCATGGCATCGGCGGCGGGCTGCATCAGGGCGCAGTGGAAGGGCGCGCTCACCGCTAGCATCACGGCGCGCTTGGCGCCTTTTTCCTTGGCGAGGACGACGGCGCGCTCGACCGCCGCCTTGTGGCCGGACACCACGACCTGGCCCGGCGCATTGTCGTTGGCCGCCTGGCAGATCTCGTTCTGGGCGGCGGCTTCGGCAACCGCCGCCGCTTCCGGAAAGTCGAGCCCGAGCAGCGCCGCCATGGCGCCCGTGCCGACCGGCGTCGCCGCCTGCATGGCGCGGCCACGGACCTTGAGCAAACGCGCCGCATCGGAGAGCGAGAACGTGCCCGCGGCGGCAAGGGCCGAATATTCGCCCAGCGAATGTCCGGCGACGAATTTCGCCACATCCTGCAGCTTCACGCCATGTTCGGCTTCGAGCACGCGCATGACCGCGAGGCTCACCGCCATCAGAGCGGGCTGGGCGTTCTCCGTCAGGATCAGGTCGGCCTCGGGTCCCTCCCACATCAGCTTCGACAGAGACTGGCCCAGCGCCTCGTCGACCTCGGCAAACACGGCGCGCGCCACGGATGAGGCATCGGCCAGCGCCTTGCCCATGCCGACGGCCTGGCTGCCTTGTCCCGGGAATATGAATGCGAGGCTCATAGGATTTGTTGGTCTCTTAAGGAGCGATTCAGGCGCTATCCGGCGCACGAAGCATGCGCGGGCTGAGGGAGTCAAGCGCCGGTATTGGGGCTTCCGCCGGGATGGCTCTAGCTGATAAAGCGTCCCTCTCCCTCGCTGCATTCGGTTTCGCCTTCATGTTCACACGCGCTGAGTTCGACCGGGCCCTCGATATCGTCTATTCGGCGATGCTGCCCACGCCGCAATATGCCTGGCCCCTCCTTGCCGAGGAGACCCAGTGCGAATGCTGGGTCAAGCACGAGAACCACACGCCGATCGGCGCCTTCAAGGTGCGGGGCGGCCTCGTCCATATGCGCCTGCGCAAGGAACGCGGACAGACGAATGGCGTGATCACGGCGACGCGCGGCAATCACGGCCAGTCCATTCCCTTTGCGGCCAGGCGCGAAGGCATTGCCGCCACCATCGTCGTGCCCAAAGGCAACTCGACCGAGAAGAATGCCGCGATGCGGGCGCTCGGCTGCGCCCTGATCGAAGCAGGAGCGGATTTCGACGAGGCGCGCGAGACCGCGATGCGACTGGCCGAAGAGAAGGGCCTCGACATGATCGCCTCCTTCCACCCTGAACTTGTGATGGGCGTTGCGACCTATGCGCACGAGCTCTTCGCCACGGCGGGCGAGCTCGATGCGGTTTATGTGCCGATCGGCCTCGGCTCGGGGATCTGCGGGGTCATCGCGATGCGCGACCTGCTCGGGCGCCGGACCAAGGTCATCGGCGTTGTGTCCGACCGCGCCAATGCCTATGCGCTCTCCTTCGCGCAACGCCGCGTGGTGCCGACCAACTCGGCC
>CAZICN010000024.1:0-27463 GCA_964537655.1 uncultured Aestuariivirga sp. | reverse complement strand
CGCTTGACCTTGTGGGCTGAGACGTGGGATTTGGGAAATATCAGGATCAGAGAAGCTGCACTCGCGGCTCAAACCCGTGGGCGTTTCGATTCTGCACCGCGCTTGCGCTCAGACCGCAAGCCTGGCACCGCCACGGCGCATGCCCATCCTTCCCTTCTCGCCAAACATAATGGTGCATCATTGATCGCCCATCGATTCAGAGGCCGGAGTTCCGCGGTTCCGGCATTCCTGACCGAGACGGGCCATCGTCGCCCGAGGGCCGCCGGCACCGCGCCGATGCCTTCGGTGAATATGCGGTGAACTGCCTGCTCATCGTGCCGAAGCCGGTTGCCGCCCGGCCCTGGCCGCCGTTGTGTTCTCGGAAGGCCCGTCCGTCGAGCGCACGGGGCGCGAAGGATCCGGCGGGACAAAAGGCCTCCGATCCACACCAGGAGTTTCCGGCACGTAAACCTGACGCCTCACACGCCCTTGCGCGGGTTGCGCATGGTCGAGATGGGAACGGACGCCATCATTCGTCGTCTCGATGGCATGCTCAAAAAGAGAACGCTTTATCCGATCAGCTCTCAAATAGGTCGCAAAGCCGCCGGCATCTCAAGGTGGTGTCGATAAGATGATGAAAAGATTGGTGGAAATGGTGGGCGGTACAAGGATCGAACTTGTGACCCCTACGATGTCAACGTAGTGCTCTACCGCTGAGCTAACCGCCCTTGCCATTTGCCTGAAGCGGGCTTGCGTATATCGGGAAGCCGGCTTGATTGCAAGCGGCGCAAAAGCGAGCGGCAATCGACCCCGAGGACGACCTCTCTGGGCTCGTCGACAAGTTCAATGTCGCCGGCGATGGCGGACTGGTCATTCCCAGCGAGTATCTGCAAGCTGTCGTCACCAAGCCCAACTGAAGCGGTAAGAATATTCCCTAGAGTCAATGTTTCTTGACTCCAGGGAATAACGTATTCACTCTCCAACGATCGAGCAGGGGAATGGAGTGCCGATATCCGCCTGGATGCATGAGATGTGTGCCTTCGGGAAAGGGGCATTCGGGGTTCGGTGCGCCTCAAGCGCCATCCGGATGGCCTAATGGACCTCATGGCCAGTGAATCGGATCGTTCACTCATTCCTACCTGGGTCAGGAACTCGCCAATCTATGGGTGGAGGCGCCTCGCGAGGCGCCGCGATGGAGGGTGTCGATGCTTGTACGCGCAGTCCTGAAAGCCGGACAACGATCGGCGGCGGCCTTGTCATTGCTCGTGCTGACAAGTTGCGCCGTCCAGCTCACCGAGCCCTACAATGCCCAGATCGAAGAAGGCCTCAACGCCTATCACAAGTCGGTTGTCACCTTTGTCCGGAAGATGGAGCTGGCGGCCAACAAGGCCGAGGGCAGGTATGACAGACCCGAGGTGCGCGCCTTCTACGCCGAATCGGACGGGGTCCTCACGAATCTCGTCGTGAAGGCCGAGGCCGACGCGCCAGGCGGAAACTGTGCCGGCTCCAGAATCGCGGCCAAAGGTGCGGAAATCTTCATTTTCCAGACGACCGATCAACTTTCAAGGGTCGTGGCCAGGATCGACGGGGTGGACGCGCAGCAGCTGTCGGATTCAGTCGCCAAGCTGAATGACGATTCGAGCGAGCTGCGAAGGGGAAGCTGTACCGTGGTGGTCCTGAACGCCCTCAGGCTCAACCATCAGGCTCTGGAGTCGCTGCATCGCGACGAAGTTTTTCTGAAGCCGCCAATATCCACCATCGCTCTGGATATCATCGGGGATGGCGTTCGCGTTGCGTTGATCAACGAGAACGCAAAGAAATGACAAGGAGCAGCACATGGCACTGAACGCGGGCAAGCTATTCAAGGACATGGTCGGCAAGGCGACGGAGGTCGCGGGCAAGCAATGGAAGACGATCAGCGTGATCGCCAAGCAGGAACTCGAGAGCATCGCCAGCCGGCTGGTGGCGATCGCCAAGGCTGTCGCCAGCAAGACGATGAAGATCACGAGTGCGCAGACACTCATGGGCATGGTCAAAAATCAGGCGATTGCGACCATCGCCATGCTCACCTCGTTGATCCTGACGACGGTGCAGAAAATCATCAATGCGGCGCTTGAGGTGGTGAGAGAGGGCGTCAACAAGGCCGTCGGCTTCGCCTTGCTCGCCTGAGTGCCGTCAGGCGGCCATCATCCGGTCGACCTCGGCCACCAGATCGCGCAAATGGAACGGCTTGGAGAGCACCTTGGCCTCCTTGGGGGCGCGTGAATCGGGATGCAGCGCCACCGCCGCGAAGCCGGTGATGAACATGATCTTGAGCGAAGGATCGAGTTCGGCGGCACGCCGCGCCAGCTCGATACCGTCCATCTCGGGCATGACGATATCGGTCAGGAGCAGGTCGTAGGAACTCTGCTTGATCTCCTCGAAGGCGCTGGCGCCCTCGCCGAAGGAGACGACGGCATGGCCGGCACGCTCGAGCGCGCGCACCAGAAACCGGCGCATATCCTCATCATCCTCAGCCAGAATGATCTTGGCCATCATATCCCTGGTCTTTTCTCTTTCATTGGCGGGTTCATTCATAGGCCATGCCAAGGCAGCCCGCCAGCCCGGGCTCCGCGGCCGCCACCAAACTATGCGGGACAGGTAAATGTCCTATAAAGCCCGTCTCCTCAGTGGACAACGGCGGCTTTGCCCGCGATACTCGCCCGATGCAGCCGCCAGGAGCTTCGCGATTTGGGTAAGCAAGCCGAGATGGACCCCTTCGCCATTCTTGCCCCACGCCAGTGGACACGGCCGGCGATCTTCAACTCACCCCACAGCGGCCGCGTCTACCCTCAGGATTTCCTGGCCGCCTCGCGGCTGAACCCCCATGCGCTGCGCAAATCGGAAGACTGCTATATCGACGAGTTGTTCGGCTTTGCCGCCGATCTCGGCGCGCCGCTGCTTCATGCTCATTTCCCGCGCGCCTATCTCGACGTGAACCGCGAGCCCTACGAGCTCGATCCGCGGATGTTCCGAGAAGAATTGCCGGGCTTCGCCAATGTGTCGTCCATGCGCGTCGCCGGCGGGCTCGGCACCATCCCGCGCATCGTCAGCGAGGGCGACGAGATCTACCGCGGACCCATCAAGCTCGCGGAAGCACTCGCCCGTGTAGAAACCATCTATCGGCCCTATCACCGCACCCTCGCCGACCTTATCAATCGGGCGCGCCAGGCCTTCGGCTATGCCCTCCTGGTGGACTGCCATTCCATGCCCTCGACCGCCTGCTCGCATGTCGCGCCCCACCCGATGGGCCGGGTGGACATCGTGCTCGGTGACCGCCATGGCGTCGCCTGCGCCGACGAGATCGTGTCGACGCTGGAGGAACTGATGCGCAGCCAGGGCTTGCGGGTGTTGCGCAACAAACCCTATTCCGGGGGCTTCATCACCCAGAATTACGGGGCGCCCACCCATCACCGGCATGCCTTGCAGATCGAAATCAATCGGGCGTTGTATCTGGATGAGCGAACGCTCGAGCGCAGCCGCGGCTTTGCCGCCACCCAGCTTGTGCTCTACCGCGTGTTCGCCGGGTTGCTCGCCTCGCTGCCCGATATCATGCAGCCCCGGCGTGAGGCCGCCGAGTAAGAAAAAAGGCCGGTATCACTTTCGTGAACCGGCCCAAGTCTAGGGAGGAAACGCCCAGGAAGGGCATGCGAGACGTCTCCGTCTCACGCATCCTATTTGGCAGTGCAGCAGCCGAATTTCAAGCCAAAGAGTCAATCGAAGTGAATAAATCTGTGCAAGTTTATGAAAATGCAGATCGCGAAATTGTAGTCTAATATATTGTTTTTATTGTAGAAATTACTATTCTGGGAGGCGCATCCATACATCTTTGGATAAATGATATGCGAAATGCGCATGGCTTGAACCTGGATAATCCTCTTGCGGTGCAACAAGATTTGGAGGCTTGAGCATCGGGTTTCGTTCCCTTAGATCACGAGTGACGTCGGGTTTTACAAGAGAAAGTCCATAAACCTGATCAAGTTCAGAAGCTTGCTACTGTGACTGGCCGAAATCCGCTGATTCTCTCCCGGTCATCTCCCCGCCCCGCACAAAGGCCGCTCATGTCTGACCCGAACTGGACCGAACTCACAGAATTCGCCCTCGAACTCGCCGAGGTCTCGGCCCGGGAGATTCTCCCTTTCTTTCGCAAGGACATACCCGTCGATGTCAAGGCGAGCGTCGTCTGGGACCCGGTGACGGAAGGAGACCGGGCGGGCGAGCGGGTCATGCGGGCGATGATCGAGGAGCGCTATCCCGATCATGGCATTCATGGCGAGGAATATGGGCTGAAGGCCAGCCGCTCGGGCCTTACCTGGGTGCTCGATCCGGTCGACGGCACCAGGGCCTTCATTTCCGGAATGCCGACCTGGGCCACGCTGATCGGCCTCAATTACGAGGGCAAGCCGAAGGTCGGCGTCATGAACCAGCCCTTTGTCGGCGAAACCTTCTATGGCAATCCGGACGGCGCCTGGTCGCGGCATCAGGGCACCCTGCGCAAGATCTCAACCCGTCCAGCCAGACCCCTGGCGCAAGCGACATTCACCACCACGGCGCCCGAGCTCTACCGGTCGGACGCCGAGAAGAACGTGTTGAAGCGGCTGAGCCAGGCGACACGCCTCACGCGTTATGGCGGCGATGCGTATTTCTTCTGCGTGCTGGCCGCCGGCCAGATCGATCTTGCCCTCGATGCGCATATGGAACCCTATGATATTGCCCCGCTCATCCCGATCATCGAAGGGGCGGGCGGCATCGTCACCACCTGGGAGCGGGGCGATGCCGCGAAAGGCGGCAATGTCATCGCCGCCAGTTCCAAGGTGCTTCACGAGGAAGCGCTGCGTCTCATCAACGGGTGAAAGCCTCGAAAGCGGCGAAGAACTGCTCGCGGATGCTGTCGCGCTCGAACAGGATCTCGTGCCGCGCTTCCGGGATGACGGCCAGCGAGACTCCTGAAGCGGTGTTGCAGAAACGCCTGATCGCCTCATTGTCGACGACGCGGTCGCGGCCTGCCGCGACGACGAGGATGGGGGCAAGGAATGTCACCGAGCGGCTTCGTGCATGAAGCTGATTGAGCGACTTGAGCGCCGCATTGAGCCAGGAAAAAGTAGGGCCGCCCACGCCGAGATTTGGCTCTTCGAGGAGCGTGTTGGTTGCCTGAAGAAAACGGCGCTGGTCGCTGGTCAGATTGTTGCCGGGGAAATTCTGCGGCGCGAGCGGCCGTTTGCCCTGACCGGGCAGAAAGAGACGGCCGAGCCCGATCTTGGGCAATGACCAGCACATCAGCCGCACCAGGGGCATTGGCCAGAAGCCGGCAT
The DNA here is from genome assembly GCA_964537655.1 of uncultured Aestuariivirga sp. Classification (GTDB taxonomy): domain Bacteria; phylum Pseudomonadota; class Alphaproteobacteria; order Rhizobiales; family Aestuariivirgaceae; genus Taklimakanibacter. The sequence continues at coordinate 22,133 of CAZICN010000024.1, read as the reverse complement.
CGACACCGACGAGGGGGGCCGAGAGGACGGCTTTCTCGAACCAGGTGCGGCGCTCGAGCGCGCGCAGCAGGACGAGGCCGCCGGTCGAATGGCCGACACCGTAGAAGGGCGGCGGGCAATCGGGCAGGACGATCTGTGTCATGAAGGATGCGAAGTCGTCATCATACTCCGAGAAGTGCCTGATGCCGTCCCGGTAGCGATCGTCGTAGGCGCGCTGCGACCCGCCCTGTCCGCGAAAATCGAACGTGGCGACGGCAAAGCCGCGGCGAATGAAATCGGCGATGGTTTCGAACCACCGTTCGATGAAATCGCCTCGGCCGCAGAGCAGCACGATGGTGCCCCGGGGCGAATTCGGTATGGCGAAAGCGGCGCGCAGCTTGCGACCGTCTTTCGTCGTGACCGTCGCGCCGACGAGCCCGTCCGGCAATCCATTGCCGGGCAGCGGGGTGAGCGGAATCAGGGGATGGCGGAGCAGCTGGTCCAAGCGCTGAAGCCCAGTTTCACGAATCACAAGCGTTAGCGCTTACAGGACATGGTCCGCGCCAGCAAGAAACAGGACCTTTAGACCCTGGCTCCCGCACCGCAGGATTAGAGCAAACCCGGCCAAAGTTGAAGACTTCAGCGATAAGGATCTGCTCCGCCGCTTTCGATGATGAAGTGAGTCCGGCTCACCCTCACTAACGCTTCTTGACCTCGGTCAGTTCGCCGGACGCCGCATTGAGCTTGACCGAGAACGGCTTGCCGTCGCGTGTCGCATTGAAGGCATAGACCTGACCCTTGCAGGTCACCGACTGCACGCTCTTGAAGCCATAGCCGGACACGATCTGGCCCGCCTTGGCGCAGGAGATCGACGTCGGCTTCTTCTTGGCGGCCTGTGTCTTCGACTGGGCGGGAGGCTTCGCATAGGCCCGGCGCTTGCGCGGCGGCAGATACTCCGGCTCATAATAATCCGGCTCGTACGCGTAGTCGTCCTCATCGTCTTCATAGAGATAGGCCGGACGGTCGCGCCGGAGGTACCGGTAATAGCCCGGTTCCGGCAGATATTCCGGACCGTAGTAGTAGTCATATTCCGGGTCATAGGCGTAATATCTGAACTTCAGCCGGGAGCCGGCATCCGCGTAGCTCGCGAAGGCGATCGTCCCGCACAGCACGGCCGCTGTCAAAAGTCCTAGCCTGGTCAGCATGGCATCATTTCCCTGAAAGATGGACGGGAGCATTGAGGCTTCCGGTGCCATCACTCTCAATAGTCGTCGTAGTCGTCGTCGTAATCGTCGCCCCAGCCGCCACCGCCGCCGCGACGGATTCGGTCGATTTTCCGGATGTTGCCATTCCGCGAGCGCACCTCGATTCTGTAGAGGTCACCCCGGCGCAATCCTTGATAAGTATATTCCTTGCCGTCGCAATCGATCGGGCGAACCCTTCTGAATCCCTCCGAGGCCACGATACGGGCGCCCTGCCGGCAGCTGATGCGCCCGCCGCCATAATAGCGTGGTGCGGGTTTGCTATAGCCGCCGCCAAGACCAATTCCAATGTCGATATCCGTGCCTGCCAAGGCGGGCGCCGCCGTCCCGGCAGCCAGCATGCCAAGCGACAGAGCACCGGCAGCGATCAATTTCTTCAGCATACCCCAAACTCCTTTGTTGCGCCCAATGCGCAACACGGGCCACGTTGCGTGAGGATCGTGAAGAAAATGCGGCGGATATGGTGCCGTTCCATTGCCGATTGTAACAGTCTGAAAGGGAGTGGTGACAGCCAAGTCCCTGTTCGGGATCGTTTTTTGTGATCGGGGATGCCGCGCCGATATGACCAAGCGTGACAGCTTCGAATCACGCTTTGGCCCAGTCTACAGCGCGTGCGCCTAAAGCTGGTGGCGCCGGACGATATCCCCCGTCCGCGGATCGAGATCGATCACGAAACGACCATTGCCGCGGCTCACCTCGAAGCGATAGGCCGATCCGGAACAGGTCAGCTGTTCGATGTCCCTATATCCCTTCAGCTTCAGGAGCCCAGTGGCCTCCCGGCAGCTCAGAGTCAGATTGACGCCCTTGTAACCGGGCTTGGCATAGACAGGCCCGCCATCCTTGGTGCCGTAAGGCACGAAGAAGTCATAGTGGGAAGGCCATGTATAGCCGGAATCGCCCTTCGCCGGTCCCGCCTGGGCCGGGGCCGAGAAAGCGGCCAGCGACAGGCCGGCGGCGAGAAGAACGAAACGCAGTCTGGTGTTCATGTTGGCTCCTTGTGTCCAGCTGGCAGCACCATGTCAGAATCCGGCTGAACATCACCGGAGGAAACAATTCATCGGCCGTTCAGTTCCAGTCCAAAATGAAAAGAGCGCCCGGAAGGGCGCTCTTCGCTGTCAAACAGGTCAATCAGATCGGGTCGACGTCGACGATATTGCCGTAGCGGTTGATCTTGATGCGATAGTGATCGCCCCACTTCTTGCCCTTGAAGCGCATGATATTGCCGCCGCAATCGGTGGCATAGACGTTTTTGAAGCCGTGGTTCTTCACGATCTGCTTGGCCTTCCAGCAGCTGATGCCACCACCATAGCCGCCGCCATAGACCGGATAGTAACCCGGGTCATAGTAGCCGTAGCCGCCGCCATAGCCGCCACCGAACCCCAGACCAATGCCGATGTCGATATTGGTCTTCGCCTGGGCCGGCGCCGTCGTCGCAACCGCAGCGGTCAGAGCGGCAGCGGCAACCAGAAACTTCGTGAACATGGATGTCTCCTTGACTGTTCAGTTCATTTGGGGATGACCAATCGGCCATCGATGGGCGCAAGATTACGGTTTTGTAACTGAACGTCTTTCGAAGCCTCCATTCATTCTCCATTCATTCTCGCGACCGGAATTTTTATATAAGATATTGATTTTACTGGGTAAATATTGAATCCGGCGGCGCCCTTGAAAATCCCTCCGGAAAAATTATTTGAGGTCTGTGGGCGCCGCTACGGCGGGTCCACATCTCTGAACGGCCCGGTCATCATGGCGGGCCAAACGCAACTGCACCTTGCTCAAGGAGGATGTGCATATGTTTGATCTTTCCCCCCTCTATCGCTCGACCGTCGGCTTCGACCGCCTGGGCCAGCTTCTCGACAATGCCGGCAGCTTCGAGGTCCCGGCCTATCCGCCCTACAATATCGAGCGTGTCAGCGATGATGAATATCGCGTCACCATGGCGGTCGCCGGTTTCGGCCAGGACGACATTGCGATCGAAGTGAAGCAGAACACGCTCACCGTCAGCGGCCGGAAGGCCGAGAAGACCGAATCGAAGAGCGAGTTCCTGCATCAGGGCATCGCCCAGCGCGCTTTCGAGCGCCGGTTCCAACTCGCCGACTATGTGCGGGTCGAAGGCGCCGAACTCGACAACGGCCTTCTCCATATTTCGCTGAAGCGCGAAATCCCGGAAGCGATGAAGCCGCGCACGATCGCCATCAAGGGCAAGTCCGAACCCAAGGTGATCGAGAACAAGAAAGCGGCTTAATCACAGTTCGAAGCTGAGAGAATCGGGGCGCCTGTGCCGCGGCATGGGCGCCTTTTCTGTCAGCGCCGGCCGGTATGAAGCCCGAGCAGATTGACGAGGTGGATCAAGGCCAGAAGGGCGACGAAGCCGCTGACGATCAGGACCGGGGTGGTCGGGATGAGGCGCGGATTGAGATCGGCGCGGGGCCGCTTCTCCAGGACAATCATCCGGGCGATAACCGACAGCGCCGCAGCCAGGACGAAGGCCGTCAGATAGAATTGCGGGGTAAGCATCCGGACTTCCAGTTTTTCCGATCCCGCATCCAGGCGGAATTGACAGGGCAGGGCCATATCACTATGGTCCCGCCTCCGAAAGAGGCACCTGGACGGCCGTCCGGGTGCGATTTATTTGGTGATTGCCATGAAGATTCGTAACTCATTGAAATCCCTTTTGAAACGTCACCGTGACAACCGTCTGGTGCGGCGCAAGGGGCGGATTTACATCATCAACAAGACCAATCCGCGCTTCAAGGCCCGCCAGGGCTGAGCATTTCCGGCTACGGTTTTGTGATCACCGCTGCGACCATCTCGCGGCGGTGATCATTTTATTGCCGCACTGCCCCGGTGTATAATCGCGACCATGACGCTCCGGCGCGGTCTTATCGCTCTATCCACCGTCCTCATCCTCGCCCCGGCTGTCGCGGCGCAGACGCCCCGCGATCAGAGCCCGGAAGCCATTCCGGCCGTGGCGCGGCTCAAGCCGGCCGAGATCCGGGCCGAGCAGCTCGACCGTCTGTTTGCCCGCCTGATCAAGAGCGCTGACGCCTCCGAGGGGCTGCGCATGGAGCAATCCATCTGGAACCTGTGGATGACGTCTGACAGTCCGACCGCCGATGCGCTCCTCGCGCAGGCGATGAAGGCCTCCGCCGCCCGTGAAACTGCCGCCGCCCTGTCGATCCTCGACAAGGTGATCGAGGTGCATCCGGGCTATGCCGAAGCGTGGAACAAGCGGGCGACCGTCTATTTCCTGATCGGCCGCTACAATGATTCGCTCAAGGACATCGACAAGGTCCTCGAGCTCGAGCCCCGGCATTTCGGTGCGCTTTCCGGTCTCGGCATGATCAAGCGCCAGCAGGGCGATCTCGCCGGCGCGCGCGCCGCCTTCAGCGAAGCGCTCAGCTACAATCCGCACATGGAAGGCGTGAAACGCGCGCTCGAGGAAATTGAAAGCGAAGAGCGCCCGATCTAGTTTTTCCCGCGTTAAGCTGCCCGGGCTTCAGCCCTTGCGCACGATCATCTCGATCGGCGCGATGATGCCGCGCTCGAGTGTGGCGATGACATTGCCGAACCGTTCCTTGGCGGTCTCGCCCATGAGAAGCTGAAGGCTGAGCTTGGGAGGCCCGTCTTCGGCGGCCTTCGCGCGCATTTCCTGCCAGAGCTTGAGCGTGAGATCGCGCCGGCTCACTTCACCCTCGAGCTTGAAGCCGGCCTCGGCAAGCATCCGGCGATAGTCATCGGGCGTTCCGACGAAGCTCGTGGCCGTCGTGCTCGCCCAAGGCATCGGATATGGAATGTCGCCCTTTGCGGTGCGCATGACGTCATAGACGGTGAAGCGCGCGGCGGACTGCAGCACGCGCCAGACTTCGGAGAAAACCTTCGCCTTGTTTTCGATGTTCATTCCAACATGGATCATCGTAGCGGCATCGAATGTGCCGTCTTTGAAGGGCAGCGCCAGCGCGCTTGCCTGCTTGAAAGTGGCAAGATCGGACAGGCCGCAGCGCCTGGTGAAAGCATTGGCGACATCGACGAACTCCTGGGTAAGATCGATGCCGGTGACACGGGCGCCGTATGCTTCGGCGAAATAGCGCGCCGGACCGCCGATACCGGAACCGACATCCAGGACATGCGTGGCGCGCGAGAGGTGCAGATCCCTGGCGATTTCCATCGTCGCGGCGCGCCAGCCGAGATGGAATTCATCGACACCGGCGAGATCCACGGCCGCGAGCTTCTCGATATTCTTTCCACCAGCGGTCAAGGCAGAGAGGATGGCGTCTTCAAGACCACCATGGGTATAGTGCTTTGCGACCTGCTGCTCGGTATCCATGGCTGGCTCCGATCATGATCCGGCCGGAGAAGGATATCCCTTTATCGTCGGGCGAGGAAGCGGGCGATCTAATCGCGACCGAGATAGGCGATGCGCAGCATATTGGTGGCGCCGGGCGTGCCGAGCGGGACGCCGGCGGTGATGATGATCCGCTGGCCGGGATAGTCGAAGCCCTCGGCCTGCGCGATGTTGCAGGCGCGAGAAACCATGTCGTCGAGATCATGCGCATCGTCGGTGCGGACGCAATGCAAGCCCCAGACGAGCGCGAGCTTCCGGATGGTGGCGGTGATCGGCGACAAGGCGATGATCGGCACATCGGGCCGTTCGCGCGACACGCGCAGGCCGGTCGAGCCTGATGCCGTGTAGCAGACGATGGCCGCGAGGTTGAGCGTCTCGGCGACCTGGCGCGCCGCGGCCGAGATCGCATCGGCGCTGGTGGGCTCGGGATCGCTGCGCTGCGCGGTAATGATGCCGCGGTAGAACGCGTCGTTCTCGACCGACTGGGCGATCGCATCCATGGTGGCGACCGCCTTGTCGGGCCATTTGCCGGTCGCACTTTCGGCTGACAGCATGATGGCGTCAGCGCCCTCATAGACGGCGGTCGCGACGTCGGAGACCTCGGCACGGGTCGGCACCGGTTCGACGATCATCGATTCGAGCATCTGGGTCGCGACCACGACCGGCCGGCCGGCACGGCGCGCCGCGCGGGTGATCTGCTTCTGGCGGGCGGGCACGGTTTCGAGCGGCAGTTCGACGCCGAGATCGCCGCGCGCGACCATGATGCCGTCGGAGATTTCGAGAATTTCCTGCAATGTGTTGAGCGCCGAAGGTTTCTCGATCTTGGCCATGACGCCGGCGCGGCCGGCGATGAGCTTGCGCGCCTCGGCGACATCGTCCGGGCGCTGCACGAAGGACAGAGCGATCCAGTCGACGCCGACATTGGCGGCGAGGTCCAGATCGGCGCGATCCTTCTCGGTCAAGGCGGGGATGGGCAGGATCGTGTCGGGAAGGTTGAGGCCCTTCTTGTCGGACAGGACGCCGCCGAACACCACACGCGTCACCAGCCGATCAGGCGTCACGTCGGTGATCTCGACGCGCAGGCGCCCGTCATTGACGAGAAGATTGTCGCCGACCTTGACGGCCGAGAAAATCTCCGGGTGGCGAAGAAAGACGCGGGTCTCGTCGCCGGGGGCGGGATTAGTGTCGAAATTGAACGTCTGGCCGGCGCTGATGCGCGCCTCGCCGTTCTTGAAGGTGCCGAGGCGCAGCTTGGGCCCTTGCAGGTCGGCCAGAATGCCGATCGGCCGGTTGAGTTTGGCTTCCACTTGGCGGATCGCACCATGCAGTTCCTCCAGCTGCTTGTGCGAAGTGTGACTCATGTTGATGCGGAAGACATCCGCACCCGCCAGAAAAAGCTTTTCGATCATCTCCGGGCTGGAGGAGGCAGGCCCGAGGGTTGCGAGAATCTTGACGCTGCGATTGCGTCTCACTGAGCTTGATTACCGGAACTGGTCGTCTTTTCGCCAGAGAGCGAAATCGTCCAATCGGTTTCCTCTTTGGTGTCGACCTCGAAGAAGCCGGTTTTCTGGAAACCGCGTTCGGGGCAGGTGCCGATGCCGCGAATGGTGAAGATCTTGTCCCTCGTGCACATCATCGACTTGCCGCCCCAAGAGCCGCCCTTGTCGTAGTCGACCGCGAAAATATAGTAGTAGCGGGCGATGAGCGGGCCCTTGAGCAGGGTTTCGCAGCCATTGGCGCCGATATTCCACCAGCCTTCCGAAGCCCAGCCGTCCTTGTCCTTGTAGCCGAGCGCCACGCCTACGCGGCTTTCGGTCTTGTTGCAGAGCTTGAGGTCAGCCTTGGCGCTCTGCGCCATGAAGGCCAGCGCCAAAACCGCTGCAGCAATAGTTGCCGACCATTGTGCCATCCGTCCCGTGGCCTCCAGAGATACTATCGAATCGATCATAACATTCCCTGTCAATGAACAGGCGTCAACCACCGGCGGGTTCGAATACGTGCCGTGTTGTGCCACAACCAGTCCTGCCGTCAAGTTTGGCAAGATGATGACTGACCAATTCGGACCCCCTATAAGACCCGCAATGTTTGAAACAAGCCTTAATGAGAGTTTCGCCCGGATTCACGGGGATTTGAAGCGGGGTTTCGTGCTTCTTGCCGACCACGCCCGAAATCATCTGCCGGCCGAATATGGCTCGCTCGGCCTGGCGCCGGAGCAGTTCGGGCGGCACATCGCCTATGATATCGGGGTCGAGGCGGTGACCCGCGGCCTCGCCCAAAGGCTGGGCTGCCCGGCCCTCATGGCCGCCTTTTCACGCCTCCTGATCGATCCGAACCGGGGGGCGGACGATCCCACCTTGATCATGCGGGTCTCGGACGGGGCCGTCGTTCCCGGCAACGCCCATATCGACGAGGCCGAGCGCCAGCGGCGCGTCGCCCGGTTCCACCAGCCCTATCATGCGGCCATCACGGCCGAAATCGACTTGGCGATAGGGCAGGGGATCGCGCCGGTGCTGGTCTCCCTCCACAGCTTCACGCCCTATTGGAAAGGGGCCGCACGGCCCTGGCATGTGGGAGTCCTGTGGGACGAGGACCGTGGCTTCGCCAGCCATCTCCTCGATGCGCTGCGGGCTCAGGGCGACCTCTGCGTCGGCGACAACGAGCCCTATTCCGGCGCGCTCGAAGGCGACACCCTATATACGCATGGGACGTGCCGTGGTCTCAGGCACGGCCTCATCGAAATCCGCCAGGATCTGATCGCCCAGCAATCAGGTGTGGATGAGTGGATCTCGCGGCTGGCGCCCATCCTCGAAGCGTTTATGAAAGGGGGTTCATGATGATTGACCAGAAGGCCCAGACCGAGCTCGAAGCCGCGGTGTTCCGTCGGCTTGTCGAGCATTTGCGCGCGCGCACCGACGTCCAGAATATCGACCTGATGAATCTCGCCGGCTTCTGCCGGAACTGCCTGTCGAACTGGTACGAGGAGGCCGCCAAAGCCAAGGGGCACGCCGTTTCGCGCGAAGACGCCCGCGAGCATGTCTATGGCATGCCCTATGCCGACTGGAAGGCCAAATACCAGCGTGAATCAAGCCCGGCCCAGGAAACGGCCTTCAAATCAACCCACAAGCACTAGCATCAGCGCAGGACCTTTCCCATGGACGCCAAGACCAGTTTCGCCCACGGCCAGCTCAAAGGCCTCGTCGAGCGTATCGAAAGGCTCGAGGAGGACAAGAAAGCGATCGCTGGCGACCTTAAGGAAGTTTATGCCGAGGCCAAGGCCAATGGATTCGACACCAAGATCCTGCGCAAGGTCATCTCGCTGCGCAAGAAGGACCGGCATGAGCGCGAGGAGGAAGAGGCGATCCTCGATCTCTATATGAACGCCCTCGGCATGCTACCGGCGGAAGAGGCGGCCTGATTTCTTCAGCCGTTTGGCCGAAAGGCGGATATCCACCAGAAAATTTGCGTTCGTGCCGGAACCCGGCCCTTGCGGGCGCATTGTTTGCCGAGGACACGAACGCCAGGACGGCATGGCGGTATGAGCGTGTCCGACCGGGACGATCGCCTGTCGTGCCTTTGACGAAATGGTCAAAGAATACCTCAGGTGATCAAGTGGACAGCAGAGGGCCTGACCATGATGCAGCAGCCGTCAATTCGACCCGCCACAGACAGCACTGATTTGTTCGCACTGCTCCTGCGCTTGACGGGAGGCGGGTTGACCGTCGGCCTCCTGATAGTGCTGCCCGCGCTCAAAATCCTGGGCCTCGTATGATGGCCTTCACGGGCCTGCCGGATATTCCTTGCCTGGCACGAGGCGCATAAATCGTTTGTCCGCACAAATCCCGAGAACAGCCGGTTCGCCGGTGCGGATGAGTCCGATGCCGGAAATCCTCGATCGTCAGGCACGATATCCGTCACTTGCCGAACGTCAATTCTCGGCGAAGGGGCGATCGACAGCGTCGGCCAAAGCTGACCGCTAAATAATCCTTATACTGATTAATAAATCGAACGATGCGGTTCGTCGTGACGCAATGCTCACAGCGCATTCGTCATGCGGATATAGTGAAATGACTTGATTTTAAAGGCTTGCAATGTTGCATAAAAAACACACGCCGGTGAAAAAGTAACCGGCCGGCGATGGCGGCGATTGACCGCTCTCGATATGTCCGATTATCTCTGCGTCGCGAGCGCCTGACGGTTTGCCGCTGAGCGCGACGATCTTATCCCTGGCCCCCAGCCCAGGGTAAGCGGCCGGAGAGTGGCAGGTGCAGGCTCACGCCTCTCTCAACAGCAGGTACTCATCCGCTCTCCGGTCTTCCGCTGCTTATAGGAAACGCTGCCGCGGTGAGGCGGCCGGTATCCTGCTCAGGATGCGAGATTCAGTTGCTGTCGGTGATGTCTTCGATGAACTCGCCAAGCGTCTGGCGCTTCTTCTGCGCCACGACCGGCTCGTTCATGAGCATGCTGCCCTTGCTGGACCGGTTGACCTCGAGCATGTCGCCCTTGCCGGTCGACATGATCTGGAGCGACGGCACGGCCGGCAGCGTCGCCGCATTGGCCTGCGCCACCATCAGGTTCGACGACGACAATTGCGGGGCGGCCATTTCGGCGATCGTCTCGCTGTCATCCGGCACGATTTCCTGCGGCGCGCCATCGCGCCGGATCGCCTGTTCGGGGCTGAAAGTCAGCTGCTTCGGCCACCAGAAGAGATCGTCATTGCCGGCGGAAGCGGTCAGGGGCCGGATCAGGGGGACATCCTCCGCCGTGCCGTCACGCAGCGAATCGGCGAAGCTCCCTTTGGCGGAGACATTAGCGGTCTGGGTGACGTCCGGCTCTTCCACCATCGATTCGGCACCGGCCACGGCACCCAGGCTGTCATCGACGATACGCGACTTGAAGTTCGTCTGGACGCCAGTCGCCGGCGCGGCAGCCGGCTCGATCTGCATATTGGCGGCAGCCATCATCAGGACTTCGATGGGCTTCGGGCGCGGCAGCGGCACGGGATAGGCCTCGACGACCTCGACTGGGCGCTGGACCGCCGGCTTGACCCGCGGCGTCGGCGCCTTCACGCCGGCACCCGCGGTTTCGGCTGAGTTCGCGGCCTCGAGGTCTTCATCCTCTTCGTAGCTGCTGGCAATGTTTGCCATCTTGGCCTGCATGGCGCTCTGGTCGGGCAACTCGCTCGAAGCGACCATGATCTGGTCCTGGCGGCTCAGCCGGGCGCCGACGGTCTTGCGGTAATCACGGAAGATCTTCGCCATCTGGGTGGGCGACACGCGCGGCCACATGCGCACCTTGCCCGAATCGAGATGGACGAAGCCACGCGAGCCCGATGTGGGATAATAGCCGACACCGCCGATCTGGCGGACCAGCGCGCTGTTGCGCAGCCTGTCGGTCGGGACGTCGGGGAAATAGACATCCATCGCCTTGCCGAGCATATGCTGACTCTTCTTCGCGACATTGCGGCCGATGCGCTTCAGGAAGGCATTGGTCTTGGGCGAGCGGTAGCCCGAGACGATGTGGACCGGGCGCGTGGAGCCGAGATCGGCATGCAGCTCCCAGACGAGATCGATCGTCTTGGGGTCGATGCGGATGATCTCATTGCGGCGCCAGTCGCGCAGAATGTAGTTGAGCTTTTCCATGGCGGAAGGAATGTAGCGGCCGTTCACCTTGTAGGTGATGGTGAGGCTTTCCTTCGTATGGGTCTGATAGAGGGAGATCGTGCGGGTGTCGCCGCCGGCGGTGGCATCCTCGCCGAATCCGAACCACAGGCCGCCAGTCAGAGCGCCGGCCAATGCTGTCGATAATGCGATCCGTTTCGCGCGCGAGGTCAAAGATCCACGGTGTCCGTTTTCAGCGGCCTGGAAACCCATACTCACTTTTAGACCGGCTGAACCCCGGTTCCCCTTGCTATTGTCCCGAAAACGATGGTCATCCGTCCCAAACGGATTACACCAGTTCCATCCTTGCGACAAGAATACGGCCACTCTTAGGCAGTCCCCTGTCGAAAACTACCCTAAATCACCATCATTAACAGGGGCTTAAGCACAAAAAAGGCAGTTTGCCCTTGCGGCAGCCTTAAGGTCACCTTGTGGCGACGGCAGTGGCGGAGAAGGCCGATTCCATGCGCTGGTCGCGGTCATACACATCGTCATAATAGACGATCTTCCCGGTCTGGTCCGGCCAGGCGGTGAAATAGGTCAAGTGGACTTTGATTTCCTGCTTGACCTTGGCGCTCTGGCTCCTGCCGCTGTCGATGCGCTTGGCCACCTCTTCTCCGCTCAGGCCGAGCAGGGTCTCGGCAAATATACGCGGATTCTCGACGCGAACGCAGCCATGGCTGAAGGCGCGAGACGACCGGGCAAAGAGCGAACGGGCCGGGGTATCGTGAAAATAGATGCTGTGCGTGTTCGGAAACAAGAACTTGACTTCACCCAGCGCATTGTCGTCGCTCGGCGGCTGCTGGATGGAGTAGGGCACGCCCTTGTTGTAGGCCGACCAGTTCACAGCGCTCGAGCGAATGATCTGGCCGCTCTTGGTGACGACCCGATAGCCCAGCCTGTCGAGATAGGAGGGATCGCGCCGCAGGATCGGCAGCATCTCGTTGCGGATGATCGAGGGCGGCACGCCCCAGGACGGATTGAACACCACCGTCTCCATCCGGTCATGGAAGGCGACCGTCTGGGTGTTGGGCTTTCCGATGATGACCTTGGTGCGCCAGACTTCGCGGCCGCCGTCGACGACGGCGAGCTGATAGGCGGCCTGATTGACGAAAACATGCTTGTTGCCGAGGTCCTTCGGCAGCCAGCGCAGCCGCTCGATATTGTAGACGAGCCTCGCGACATTGCGCTCTTCGGTGCGGCTGTTCAGGGCATTGACGGTAGCCTGGTCAAGGCTGCCCGTGTCCTTGATCTGGGCCTCGGTCTGAAAGGTCTTGAGCGCCGCCGACATTTCCGGATCGAGGACGAGACCATCGGCTTCCGAAGCGGCGCGATCCCGGTCCGGCGTCTTGGTCTTGGGCGTCAGATAGCCGAGCCTCTCGAGATGGTGGCGGACGATCGTCATGCGTTCGTCGGAGTCACCCGGCTTCACGCGCTTGCCGAGTGGAACGACTTCGTTCTCGGTCACATGGAGAAGGGCGCGCTTGCGGGCGAGCTCCGCCTTGAACAACTCATAAGCCGGGTGCTTGGGATGCAGGCTCTTCAGATAGTCGAGCGGGAAGGGCGACCAGGCCAGGACCTTGATGGCGGTCGCCGGATTCACTGTTTCAGGCGTGATGTCGTTGTATTTGGTCAGCCGGTTGGGGATGATGCGACCGCCGGAGGCATGTCGGGCATATTTGAGAGCCATGGCGGTGAGGCCGAGGTCGAGACGCGCCAGGTGGACCATGTCGCCCTTGAACACATCGGGGCGGTCGGTGAAGGCGCCGAGCGCCGGCGGCAGATAGTCCGACGGCTCCATGGCCTCGTCGGCGCTCCGCGCCAGCATGGCGAGCATTTCCCGGCCACGGGAATCGAGCCCGTCGGCCGAGGTCCACAAGGGTTTGAATCCATTGCCGCGGTAAAGCTCGACTATCGCGGCCTTTTCATTGGGCGTGACGCGCAGCGCCGCGTCCTGCCCGAGGAATTCGCGATAGATGGCGGCCGGCAGGGCATCCGTCGGCTCGATCTCGGCAAAATTGTCGACCCGCAAGGCCTCGAGCTTCTCCGGACGATAGACCAAGGGCGCCTCAGGCACCTCCTGCACGATCGCCGGGGCATTCTCGATGCGAGGGCCAGGCTCCCGATTGCGCCGCAGCATATCGCGGCGCTCCATGCGCTTGCGCTCGAAATACTCGAAAATGGAGCCTGATTTCTTGATCCGGGTGGGCGAATCGTTGTCGCGCTCGGCCGATGCCTGCGGCGCCATCAGCAGCATAGCCAATAGGAGCGCAGAGGTGCCCGCCAGTCCTTGCCTCAGCCGCATCGTCGCTCCACTCCCATGAGTTGCACCATAGCTAACCGCGGCGTCGTGGCATTTCAACGGTTCAAGGCGTCCTTGGTTGCATTAAACGGGAACTGTCACGTTTTTGCCGCAGCGCCGGCGCCTGGCGGATGACGACACGAGCAGGCCTGAACCGAAAATCCCAGGCTAACATGTTGAAATCGTTCATCTTCATAGATTCTAGCACGGCCGCTCTGAACTCATGGTGAACGGCCCGCCGGGCAGCGGATCAGGCCGTCGAGCGGCCGTTTTCCGAATCCTCGAGGCCCAGATCGCGCATCTTGCGGTAGAGCGTGGAGCGCCCGATTCCCAGCTTGCGCGCCACTTCCGACATCTGGCCGCGATAGCGGTGCAGCGCCAGCCGAATCATGTCGGCCTCGATCTCCTCGAGCTTGCGGATATGGCCGCCGTCGGTCACCGCCGGAATGCCGAGCGCCATGCCGTCGGAAACGGCAGCGCCGGTCGAGCGGGAGAGCGTCTGGGGGGCGGCCGCCACGGGTTGCGGCGGCAGTTCCGGAATCTTGACCTCGTAGCCTTCGACCAGCGAGGCGATCTGGGGAAAATCCTGGATCTCCAGAATATCGCCCTCGCACAGGACGATGGCGCGGAACACGGTGTTCTCAAGCTGGCGCACGTTTCCGGGCCAGCTATAGAGTTGGAGCATGGCAAGCGCCTTCGGGTCGATACCATGCACCTTGCGGCCTTCTTCGGCGGCAAAGCGGGTGATGAAATGGTTGACCAGAGCGGGGATGTCGTCCTTGCGGTCTTTCAAGGGCGGCACCATCACCGGAAAGACATTGAGGCGGTAATAGAGGTCTTCGCGGAATTCGCCGGCCTTGACCATTTCGATCATGTTGCGGTTGGTGGCGGAAATCAGCCGGATATTGATCTTGACCGGCTTCCTCGACCCGACCGGGTCGATCTCGCCTTCCTGGATGGCGCGCAGGAGTTTGACCTGCATATCGAGCGGCAACTCCGCCACCTCATCGAGGAACAGCGTGCCGCCGTCGGCTTCCTGGAATTTGCCGATATGCTTGGCGGTGGCGCCGGTGAAAGAGCCCTTCTCATGTCCGAACAGGATGCTTTCCACCAGGTTTTCCGGAATGGCGCCGCAGTTGACGGCGACGAAATTGCGGCCGCGGCGCTCGCTTTCGCCATGGATGGCGCGCGCGATGATCTCCTTGCCCACGCCCGACTGGCCCTCGATCAGGATCGGGATATTGGATTGCGCGCCCCTGCGGCCCAGCCTGATGACACCCGCCATCCCGGCCGACGAGGCGATCAGGTCGTCGAAAGTCAAGGCGCCGCCGACCTTCTTGTTGAGACGTTTGACCTCTTCGGTCAGCGCATTCACCTTGAGCAGATTCTGCACCGAAACGCGCAGGCGTTCGGGCGAGATCGGCTTCACGACGAAATCATCCGCCCCGGCGCGCATCGCCTTGATGACGGTTTCGATCGACCCTTGCGCGGTCTGCACGATCACCGGGATATGGCCGCGCACGCCCGTCATGCGCTCGAGGAATTCGAGCCCGTCCATGCCGGGCATCATCAGGTCGAGAATGACAAGCTCGACTTGGCCGCCGGCAGGGCCGCCCAATATCTCCAAGCCCTTGGCTCCGCTGTCGGCACTCGCCGTCTCGAAGCCAAACCGCTTGATCATCTCTTCCAGTATGCGCCGCTGGGCTGGATCGTCTTCTACGATAAGAACGCGCGCTGTCATGCTTGACCGACACCACTCAACTATTAATGGCCGCTCGGGGTAAAGCTCGTTCCGGCGCGCCGCCCTGCCGCGCCATCACCTCTCCCCGAATTTCGCGGTCGACTGTGACAAAGAAGGGTAAAGAGGCGATTAAGGACATGGCGAGAATGGAGACAGTTGCCGTCCATGTCCAGAGCCGGCGAAGAGATGCACTGACGCGGCTGTCCCGCCGCCTCATTGCCGATGCCCCGGGCATGGGCCATATGTGCACGGTACCAGGGCGCCCTTCCGACGTGCCGGAAGGAAATCCTGACCCCGCTAGCCTGCGTGCCGGACCCAGATGAATCACTTGCGCGCTTTCTCGGTCCTGCTGCCCAAAACTGGAACATCGTCCCATGGATTCTGCCGCCTCCGCCCAACGTCTTGGTCCGCTGCCGGAATGGAACCTCGCCGATCTCTATGCCTCGCCGGATGATCCGGCTTTCGCCCGGGACATGCGGCGCGGCGAAGATGCAGCCAGGGTCTTCGCGCAGGACTACAAGGGCAAGCTCGCCAGCCTGCCGGGCGAAAAGCTGGCGCAGGCACTCAAGTCCTATGAGGAGTTGAGCGACCTCCTCGGCCGTACCGGCTCCTATGCCCAGCTCCATTATGTCGGCGACACGACCGATCCCAAGCGGGCGAAATTCTACGGCGATGTCAGCGCCAGGCTGACCGATATCTCGACCATCCTCCTGTTCTTCGAACTCGAGCTCAACAAGATCGCGGATGACGAGCTGGCCGCCAAGCTGAAGGTGCCGACGCTCGCTCACTACAGGCCGTGGATCGACAATCTGCGCAAAGAGAAGCCCTATCAGCTCGACGACAAGATCGAGGAGCTGTTCCTCGAGAAGTCGCAGACCGGTTATTCCGCCTGGAACCGCCTGTTCGATGAAAGCCTCGCCGAGATGCGCTTCACCGTCGAGGGCGAGGAGCTGTCGCTCGAGCCGACGCTGACGCTCATGATGAGCCCTGACGAGGCGAAGCGCAAAGCGGGCTCGCAAGCGCTCGCCCAGACGTTCAAAAAGAACCTGCGGCTCTTCACCCACATCACCAACACGCTCGCCAAGGACAAGGAGATTTCCGATCGCTGGCGCGGTTTCAGGGATATTTCCGACGCGCGGCATTTGTCGAACCGGGTGGAGCCCGAAGTCGTGGCAGCCCTCGTCGAGGCGGTGCGCGCCGCCTATCCGCGCCTGTCGCACCGCTATTACCAGATGAAGGCGAAATGGCTCGGCAAGGAGAAGCTCGATCACTGGGACCGCAACGCGCCCCTGCCTGACGAGGATACGCGCGAGGTCGCCTGGGACGACGCCAAGGCGACGGTCCTCGATGCCTATCGGGGCTTTGCGCCGGAAATGGCCGACATCGCCCAGCGCTTCTTCGACCGGAGATGGATCGATGCGCCGGTGCGGCCCGGCAAGACCTCGGGTGCCTTCGCCCATCCGACGGTGCCCTCGGCGCATCCCTACGTGCTCCTCAACTATATGGGCAAGACGCGCGACGTGATGACACTCGCCCATGAGCTGGGCCATGGCGTGCATCAGGTGCTCGACGCCGACCAGGGCGCGCTGATGGCGCAGACACCCTTGACGCTCGCCGAAACAGCGTCGGTCTTCGGTGAGATGCTCACCTTCCAGGCACTGCTCAAGGAGGCGAAGGACCCCAAGAAGCGCAAAGCCATGCTCGCCGCCAAGGTCGAGGACATGCTCAATACGGTGGTGCGCCAGATCGCCTTCTATACGTTCGAGCGCAAGATCCATACGGCGCGCAAGGACGGCGAACTCACCGCCGAGCAGATCGGCGCGCTGTGGCTCGAGGTTCAGAGCGAAAGCCTGGGTCCCGGCATCGCCTTCTCGGAAGGCTATGAGACCTTCTGGGTCTATATCTCGCATTTCATCCATTCGCCCTTCTATGTCTATGCCTATGCCTTCGGCGACTGCCTGGTGAACTCGCTCTATGCCCGCTATGGCGAGAGCGCCCAGGGTTTCCGGGAAAAGTACTTCGCCCTTTTGAAGGCCGGCGGCACGCAGCATCACAGCGAATTGCTGAAGCCCTTCGGCCTCGATGCCAGCGATCCCGCCTTCTGGCAGAAGGGTCTCAAGGTCATCGAAGGCTTCATCGACGAGCTCGAGGCGACGGAAGCGGCGTGACGTCCATCCATCCGTCCTGATTGGCGAGGATGCCTTGGCAGACGACGAGAACAGCCTGACCGGACGCCTCATGCGCTATGCCAATGTCGGCACCGGCGTCGGCGGGGCGGTCGCGCGCATTGCCGCCGGCCGGCTCTTCGGCGCGGAACGAGGATCGGCTGCGGAAGGCCAACTTCTCGCCGAGGCGCTCGGCAACCTGAAGGGCCCCTTGATGAAGGTGGCGCAGCTCCTCGCCACCATTCCCGATGCGCTGCCCTCAGCCTATGCGGCGGAACTGGCGCAACTGCAGTCGCAGGCGCCGGCGATGGGCTGGGCCTTCGTCAAGAGACGCATGGCGGCCGAGCTCGGGCCCGAATGGCGCACTCTGTTTGGCGAGTTCGCGCATGAGGCGGCGCATGCCGCTTCGCTTGGTCAGGTGCACCGGGCCAGGTCTCTCGATGGCCGGGCGCTCGCCTGCAAGCTGCAATATCCCGACATGGATTCGGCGGTCGAAGCCGACCTCAAACAGCTCACCCTCGTCTTCGCGCTGCAAAGGCGGATGTCACCGGCAATCGATACCAGCGAGATCGGCGAGGAGATCGCGGCGCGGCTTCGCGAGGAGCTCGATTATGTCCGCGAGGCGAAACATATCCGCCTCTATACGGAAATCCTCAAGGACCATCCGAGCATTCATGTACCGCAGGTCGAAGCTCGGCTGTCGACCCGAAGACTGATCGCCATGAGCTGGCTCGAGGGGCGCAAGCTGCTCGAGTTCAAGGAGCATGACCTCAGCTTCCGCAACCTCCTCGCCCGCCATCTGTTCGAGGCCTGGTGGACGCCGTTCTGCGGCCATGGCGTGATCCATGGCGATCCGCATCTCGGCAATTACTCGGCTTCCCTCGACGCCAGCGGCGCGCCTTCGGGCCTCAACCTCCTCGACTATGGTTGCATCCGCATCTTCCCGCCGCGCTTTGTCGAAGGGGTCGTCGATCTCTATCGCGGACTTCTCGCCCATGATCGCGCGCGCATCGTCCATGCCTATGAGACCTGGGGATTCGAAGGCCTGTCGAACGAGCTGATCGACATCCTCAATATCTGGGCGCAGTTTATCTATGGGCCCCTGATGGAGGACCGGGTGCGCGCCATCGCGGACGGGGTGTCGCCCGCCGAGTATGGGC
The DNA here is from genome assembly GCA_964537655.1 of uncultured Aestuariivirga sp. Taxonomy (GTDB): domain Bacteria; phylum Pseudomonadota; class Alphaproteobacteria; order Rhizobiales; family Aestuariivirgaceae; genus Taklimakanibacter. Next base: position 3,522 of record CAZICN010000024.1, on the reverse strand, counting down.
GCAAGCAGGCCTTCAGGGTGCATCAGGCGCTGAAGGAGAAAGGGCCGGTCAAGGTACCGCGTGAATTCGTGTTCATGGACCGCGCGGCCATCGGGCTCGGTGGCGTGTTCATCCATTTGCGCGCCGAGCTCAATTTCTACCGACTGTTCAACGAGGCGCTGGAAGGCTTTTCGGCAGAAGCCGTCGCGGCGCGACAAGGCGCGGCGTTGGCGTCTGCGGCACTTTGAACCAACCTTTCTCAGGCCCGTTTCGCGCGATTATCCTAAAATTCCCTGGTGTGTCATTTGGGTCACAGACAAATTGCGCCCTCTCTCGTATTCTCCACGCAACTGCTTGCTGGGGAATCGTCATGAAGAAGGTCCTTCTCGCCACCGTCTCGGTACTGGCCTTTGCGGCGCCGGGCATGGCGGCCGATATCGTCGAACCGGCGGCGTTCGACTGGACGGGCCTCTATGTCGGCCTCAATGCGGGCGCTACCTTTTTCAAGGACGATCTGGAGCTCGAGAACCCGCAATCAATCCAAGGCTCAGTATCCAGCAATGACAGCGAGACGGACGCAACTTTCGGCGTTCAGGCCGGCTATAATTTCCAGAGTGACAATCTTCTCCTCGGCGTGGAAGGCGATTTCAACTACCTTGATGCCGGCGATGACCTGTTTCTCAGCGGCAAGCCCATCTCAACATGGGAAAGCGACCACGACTGGTTCGCTACCATCCGCGCCCGAGCCGGTCTCGTCAGCGATCAGGCCCTGTTCTACATCACCGGCGGTATCGCCTTCCTGGACGCGTCTTACGAGCTGACGACAACTGCCGGCGACCGTGCCTCATCCGACGATGTGCTCGTCGGCTGGACCATCGGCGGCGGTATCGAATATGCTTTCTCGGAAGATTGGTCGGCGAAGATCGAATATCTCTATGCCGACTTCGAATCCGTCGATGAAAGCGTAGTTGATTTCATGACAATCACCGGATCCGCCGATCCCAGCCTGCATGTGGTGCGGGCGGGCCTCAATTATCACTTCTGAGGCCGGGCGGCGACTTCTGCCCAATCCGATTTGAGAAGGCCGTAGAAATACTGGTCGAGGCGTGCGCCGTCGCGAAACGACCGGATCTCGCCTCTCATCGTGCCTTCGCGCCTGAGCCCGAGCGCTTCCAGTACCTGGATCGAAGGGTTGTTGACCGTTTCGACATGGGCGGTGATTTTCTCGATCCCGAGCCTGTCGAACAGATGCCCGATCAGGGTCGTGAGGCATTCGCGCATCGCGCCCTGGCCGCGATAGATCTTGTCGCCAATCAGATAAGCGATCTTGGCCAGCCGGTGCTGCTCGCTGATCTCGACAATGACGATGCCGAAATGGGCGGCCGAGGTCTTGTCGAAAAGGCCCAGCAGATGGCGACGCCTGCGATCGAAAGTTCCAATAAAGGCGACGATCTCGGCCGATGTCATCTGGCGCGGCGGCATGTTGAGCGGGCCCATGACATCGGGATCGGCGATCCATGTCAGGAATTTCGGTGACGCATCGCCAGGCGCCAGACTGCGGATGCGGAAGCGATCGGTCGCGATGTCGATCGACGCCCCCGCCGGCTGCGGTGGCCGCTTGGAAACTTTACCGGTGCCGGAGCGAAGGATGGTCATAACGTGGGCAATTTGCATGACCCGTGACAGCCAGGCAAACCCTTATTGGGAGGTTCCGGGACCTCCTGGGACTCATCGCCGCGCCGGCCCTCGGTTCTTGCAGCGGATATGGCTCTGGGCTAGGTAGGCTTCCTGGATTCCAAGGTTTCTGAGGGGATTTTCGACATGGCGGAGCAATCGGTCGACCACCATCTGGATATTGAGGCGCATCGCAAGACCTACAGCGCCTTTGTGCGCGGCTCCATCGTACTGGGCTTCATCTGCGGCTATGTGCTGATTGCCCTGGCCTGCTTCGCCTTCGGCAAGTCACTCAACGTCTTCATCGGCTTCGCCGGGCTCGTCATCGGCATCATCGCCGTCCTGATCGACGCGCGCTCGGGCTCGCAACGCTGGCTTCTGTCCATCGGCGTCTTCGTGCTGTTCGGACTGATCACCGCCGCCAACGTCTAGGGGCCTCGACATATGAAGATCGCGGTCTCAGCCGAAACCTATCCGGGCGAGAGCCGCGTTGCGGCGACCCCCGACACGATCAAGACCTTCGTCAAGAAGGGTTTCGAGGTTGCCGTCGAGGCCGGGGCAGGGGCCGGCGCCTTCATTTCCGACGACGCCTTCGCCGGGGCCGGGGCCAGGATCGGCAAGGGGGAAGCGGCGCTGAAAGACGCCGATATCCTGCTCAGCGTCCGTCGCCCGGAAGCCAGGGCGACCCAGCCGCTCAAGAAGGGCGCAATGGTCGCCGCCATTCTCGACCCTTACGGCGACCGTCCGGGCCTCGAGGCGCTCGCCCGGCAGGGCCTCACCCTTTTCGCCATGGAGCTGATGCCGCGCATCACGCGAGCGCAGTCCATGGACGTGCTGTCGTCGCAGGCCAATCTCGCGGGCTACAAGGCGGTGATCGATGCCGCCGCCCAGTTCGGCCGCGCCTTTCCGATGATGATGACGGCCGCGGGCACGGTGCCGCCGGCCAAGGTCTTCATCATGGGGGTGGGCGTTGCCGGCCTCCAGGCCATCGCGACCGCCCGAAGGCTCGGCGCCATCGTGTCGGCGACCGACGTCCGCAAGGCGACGGAAGAGCAGGTGAAGAGCCTCGGCGCCAAATTTGTGTTCGCCGATGTGGCAGATGCCGCGACCGCCGGTGGCTATGCGCGGGAGCTGTCAGCGGATGACAAGGCCAAGCAGGCGGCCCTGGTCGCCGATCATATCAAGGGCCAGGACATCGTCATCACCACCGCCCTCATTCCGGGACGGCCTGCCCCGGTCCTGGTCACTCAGGACATGGTCGAGACGATGAAAGCCGGCTCGGTGATCGTCGATCTCGCCGCCGAGCGCGGCGGCAACTGTCCCTTGTCGAAAGCGGGCGAGGTCGTGATGCACAAGGGCGTCACGATCATGGGCAATCTCAATCTGGCCGGAAGGCTCGCCGGCAATGCCTCGCCGCTTTATGCCAGGAACCTGCAGAACTTCCTCGATCCTCTGATCAAGGACGGGGCGCTGAAGATCGACTGGGCGGATGAGATCATCACCGGCACGCTGGTCGCCAAGGACGGCGCGCTGGTGCACAAGATGTTCACGGCCTGAGGACGACAATATGGAACATGTGATCGATCCCTTCGTCTCGCTTTTCGCGATCTTCGTGCTGGCGGTGTTCGTCGGCTATTATGTGGTGTGGAACGTCACCCCGGCGCTGCACACGCCGCTGATGTCGGTCACCAACGCCATCTCCTCGGTGATCGTCGTCGGCGCGCTGCTCGCGGTCGGGGCCGGCGCCATCGCGTCCGGCTCGACGCTCGCCATGATCTTCGGCTTCCTCGCCCTGATCCTCGCCTCGGTCAATATCTTCGGCGGCTTCCTCGTCACCCAGCGCATGCTGGCGATGTACAAGAAGAAGGA
>CAZICN010000023.1:0-27538 GCA_964537655.1 uncultured Aestuariivirga sp. | reverse complement strand
TCTCGACAAAGGCGATGAGTTGGGCCGCGACAATATCTCGGCCGCCGAGCTCGCCCGCCATTTTCCCGCCCCTGCCCTTTCCGCCGTGGGCGACGAGATCGCCGACGGCCTGTGGACGCCGCCCAAGGGCGAGCCCATGCCGCTCGCTTTGTTCGACGCCACCCGCACCGATTATTCGCTGAAGCGCATCGTGCATTATACCGGCACCGACTGGCGCCATGTGCAGCCCTGGATCCTGCTCACCAACTATCACCGCTATGTCGACCAGTTCGTCACCTGGGGCATCGAGCAGATCCGCAACGGCGGCGCCTATGACGCGCTCGTGCTGCCGGGCGGCGTCATGATCGGGCGCGACGGCATCGCCATCGGGGAAGCGGACACGGCGATCTCCTCCTCGCCCTGGCACCGCTTCCAGATGCCGGGCTATCACTTGCTGCGCAAGGACGGCGAAGGCGGCGTCAGCCTGGTCAATATCGGCGTCGGCTCGTCCAACGCCAAGAACATCACCGATCACCTCGCGGTGCTGCGCCCGCATTGCTGGCTGATGATCGGCCATTGCGGCGGCCTGCGCCAGTCGCAGCGTATCGGCGACTATGTGCTGGCGCATGCCTATTTCCGCCAGGACCGCATCCTCGATGGCGCCGTGCCGCCCGACATCCCCATACCGGCGCTGGCCGAGGTCCAGGTGGCGCTGCAGGAGGCCGCCGCGAAGGTGACGGGCGAGCGCCGCGAGGCGCTGAAGGCGCGGCTGCGCACCGGCACCATCGTCACCAATGACGACCGCAACTGGGAACTGCGCTGGTCGCAGGAGCGCCGGCGCATCAACCTGTCGCGCGCCATCGCCATCGACATGGAATCGGGGACCGTCGCCGCCCAGGGCTATCGCCTGCGCGTGCCCTATGGCACGTTGCTCTGCGTCTCCGACAAGCCGCTGCATGGCGAGATCAAGCTGCCGGGGGCGGCCAACGCCTTCTATGACCGCGCCGTCGGCGAGCATCTGATGATCGGGCTCGCGGCCATCGACTTGTTGCGCGGCGAGCTGAAGCAGCTTCATTCGCGCAAGCTCAGGAGTTTCGACGAGCCGCCTTTCCGCTGAGTCCCGGAGCGCTGCCGGAAAAGGCGGCAAAGTGACGGAGCGATGTTCAGGGCGGTCGTTTCATGACGAATTATTTCCTGCCACAGCGTCGCCGCAATCGGACCCCATGTGACGTGCCGGGTTTCCATCAGGAGTTCTTCATGGACCGCCGTTCGATTGCTGCATTGGGCCTGACCGGTCTCGCAGCCGCTGCTACACTCACCACCATCCCCTCGCTTGCTCAGGAGTCCAAGACCATGCCGCGCGTTTTTTCCCTCAACGGTCACGGCGAGGTCAAGGCCAGGCCCGACATGGCGGTCGTCAATGTCGGCGTCATGACCCAGGCGCAGACGGCGCGCGAGGCTCTGAGCGAGAACACAAAGGCGATGGAGAAGATCTTCGCCAGCCTGAAAGCGGCCGGCATCGAGGCCAAGGACATCCAGACCTCGAATTTCATGGTCAATCCGCGCTATCAATATGACCCGAATAATGCCCAGCCGCCGCGCGTAATAGGTTATGATGTGTCGAACACGGTCGCCGTGTCGGTGCGCAAGCTCGACACGCTGGGCTTGGTGCTCGACACGGTGGTCAGCGAAGGCTCGAACCAGGTCAACGGCGTCATGTTCGCCATTGCCGATGACGCGAAGCTGCAGGACGAGGCGCGCAAGCTTGCGGTCGCCGATGCCGAGCGCAAGGCGAAACTCTATGCCGAAACGGTGCGTATCACGCTCGGCCCGATCATGAGCCTGAGTGAAGGCAATGTTCAGCCGCCGCAGCCGGTCTTCTACGGCAAGGCCATGCGCGCCGACGCGGCCCCGAGCGCCGTGCCGATCGCCGAGGGCGAGCAGACCGTGGCGATCGATGTGAACATCACGTGGGAGATCAAGTAACGGTCCCAAGCCGTTGATTTGACTCTCGCATTGAATGCCGCCGCCGGCAGGACAGTGACCTGCCGGCCGCACAGGAGAGCAGGATCATGGGTCTTCGTCATCTCGTCGTCTGCGCCATGCTGGTGGGTTTCGCCCCCGCCGTCCTGCCCGTCATCTCCGACGCGTCCGCGGCCGTGCAGACGGTGAAGAAGAAAAAGAAGAAGGCGGTCCAGAAGAAGGCCGAGCCCCGGGTGAAGAAGAACTTCCGCGGGCCGCTGCCGGGTGAGCCCAATGCCGGCTGGACCGACGACTGCCTTTTCTACTACCAGGTCTATGGCCGCACCCCGCCCATTTGCGGCAAATACGGCCGCTCCTTCATGTCGTGGGATCGTTAGATGACGATGTGTGAGCGCGGGATTCCTTGCGAAAAACCGGTATCCACTTTTTCTCATCCCGCGCTGACACCCGAAAAGGCGGTGCCCCAAGCCTGGCGCTGCCTTCGCCCTGCGCTTTTCCGGCAGTCATGTTAGTATGCTGAACTCAAAAGATTGCTGACTCGTATTGTCAGCAGACTGGACTATCCCTTCGGCTACCGATCAACCCAGCAGTTGAGCCTCCCGATGCCCGTCTGTGAAGCAGACCCCTGGCGAGTGCAGTATTTCGAGGCCGTGCCCTGTCCGGACAACGTCCTCATCCCGACCGAGGATTGCGATGCCTGGATGTGGAATCCGCGTGAGAGCTGGATCTACGACAAATTGCGCGTCGCCGAGAGCCAGGGGCTCGATTGCGGGCCGCATGGCATCGTGCCCAGGCGCTTTCCCGTCTTCTCGAAGCCGATCGTCAACCTGAAGGGCATGGGTGTCGCGAGCGGCGCCCTCAACTCGCAGGCCGACTATGAGGCGCAGTACACGCCGGGCCATTTCTGGACCGAGATGCTGACCGGCGAGCATGTCTCGACCGACTGCGCCGTCGTCAGGGGCGAGGTGCGCTGGTGGCGCCACACCACTGGCACGCCCTTCGGCCCGAACGGCATGTTCAATTACTGGACCGTCCATGCCGCGCGGCGTCCGCCGCTCGAAGACTATGTCGGCGCGTGGGCCGGCAAGCATCTCGACCGTTATACCGGCATGCTCAATGTCGAGACGATCGGCGGGCGCATCATCGATGTGCATCTGCGCTTCGCCGACCAGTGGCCCGACCTCTATGGCAAGGGCTGGGTCGAGGCGCTGGTCAGGCTCTATGCCGAGAAGCGCTGGCACTTCCCCGAGGAAGGTACCCGCCGCGACGGCTATTCCGTCGTCCTGTTCGGCCGCCATGGCCGGCGCTACCGCCATCCCTCGCCCGCGGCTGTTGCGGCGGTGCGCGCGATGCCGGGCGTCTCGAGCGTCCAGATCACCTTCCATGAGACGAAGGCGCCGGAGGACCATGCGGCACCGCCGGGCGGATTCCGCCTCGTCATCATCAACGGCACGGATATCGAGACGGGCTTCGCGGCGCGCCGCCGCATCGCCGAAGCCTTCCCGGCCGAGGATCTTCTCAAGGCCGGGGATATCCCGGCTCACGCGCTGGCGACAGGCTCGCTATAGAGCTCGAAAACGGCCGGATGGCGTCAGCCGGCGACGGTCTTGCGGCGCGCAAACTTCTCGACGGCCTTGTCGTTGAGGTCGAAACCGGCCCCGATCACGTTCGGGGCTTCCAGACGGCCATTCTTCACGCGTGCGAAGGGATCGTGCTGGACAAGTTCATGGATGCGGTCGAACGACCGATCTGACGGGATCATTTCCACATGGTCAGAAGCTCCCCAGCCGAAGACGCAATGTTGATGCACATGCGGATAGATATGGGGGGAAACACGACAACCGCGCTTCTTCGCGACAGCGGCGAGTTCGCCGAACGCCGTCACGCCGCCAATTGCGAGGGCATCCAATCTCACGACGTTTACTGGCGAATCCATCAATGCCTCGATATCGCGGCAATCGGTCAGGTCGTCACCGGCGCCCACTGGAACAACTCTCTCGAAGCGCTGAAAACGCCTGTAACAGTCGATCAGCTCGACGGGAAAAGGATCCTCGATCCAGTCGATATCGAAAGCGCGAAGGCTGGACAGGTATCTTGATGCCTGCTCAGGGGACTTCCAGCGCCAGAGCCCGTCCAGGATGATCCGTGTCGAGGCGGACTGCCGCCGGAAACCTTCCAGCACCTGGAAGAGCTTCTCGGGGCGATCGTAACTGCCCGTTTCGATCTTCAGGCGCCTGTAGCCTTGCTCGACTCTGCCGAGGAGCCGGTCGACGATCTTGCCGTCGGGCTCGTTTGCGATCGGATAGCCCTCGACAAGCAGCACATCCACGGGCTCGGAAGTTCCGCCCAGAAGCCGCCACAACGGAATGCCCATCGACCGTGCGCGGATATCGTGGAGCGCTATGTCGAGCAGCGAGCGCGCGCGCCCGATGATTCCTGTTCGGTCCATTCCGCCGGTAACCCGATCGATTGCTCTGAGACAGGACATCAGATCCAACGCATCCTGGCCTATCAGGACTGGCGCCAGAACCTCAGCCGCCGCCATGTCGACCGGCGCGCGCCGCGTGAGGCCGACGGCCGCGCCAACCAGCCCACCGGACGTCACGACCCTCACGACCGCGTATTCCCGCGAGACAACAACGTATGTGCCAAGGTTCATCGGCTGGTCCAGCGGTATGGAACAGGCGAAGGTTTCAATACGCTCAATTTTCGTCGACGGCATCTCGATCCCTCTCTTGTCAGGCTTGACTCACTTTGTTCGAACGGCTGAGGCGCTAAATTCGTTTCACATGTTTCCCGGCGAGGTCATCGAGGGCCGTCCCGACGATCTCCACGATCCGGTCGATTTCCGCCTCGGTGACCGTCAGCGGTGGCGACAGAAACAGAATATTGCCCGGGTGCAGGATGAGCGTGATCAGTCCAAGCTCGTGACAGCGCAGGCGAAGTTCGTTGCCCACGGCGGCGCGATTGGGAAAATCCTGCCCGGTACGGGAATCGGCGACGATCTCGAGGCCGGCGAGAAGGCCACGGCCGCGGGCATCCCAGTAAAGCGGATTGCCCGAGAGCCCTTTCAGGCCGGCGAGCAGTCTCGCACCCATGGCCTCGGCGCGGGCGCACAGGCCGTCGCGCTCCAGTTTCTTCAGCACCGCAAGAGCTGCGGCGGCACCCATGGGATGGCCGCCATAGGTGTGGCCATGGCGAAAGACGGCGCGCGCCTCCTTGAAGGTTTCCGCGATATGCGGCGCCACGAGGCATGCGGCAATCGGAAAATAGCCTGTGCTCAAGCCTTTCGACACCGTAATGAAATCGGGCTCTATCCCGGAATGTTCGCTCGCGAAGAGGCGGCCCGTGCGTCCCATGCCGGCAATCACCTCGTCGCAGATCAGAAGAACGCCATGACGCGTGCAAACCTCGCGCAGTTCCCGTTGGTACTGATCGGGAGGAACGCCCACCGCCATGGCCGTCGCCATGGGATCCACCACGACGGCGGCGACGGTTTCTGGCCCCTCGGCAATGATCGTGGCTTCTATGGAAGCGACGGAAGGAACATGACGACCGGCGCGTCCCAGATATTCCGGATAGGGCGCGCTCACCGGCACGGTGCGCCCCCAGGTCAGGCCGCCGTCATAGACGTCATTCGCCGAGGCGAAATAGCGGCCGTCCAACCCCATGGCACCGTAGGTCACGCCGTGAAACGAGCCTTGCCGGGTGAGAACCTTCTTCCGATAGGGCTGCGAGCGAATGTGATGATACTGTCGCGCGATCTTGATCGCGATTTCATCTGCCTCCGCGCCGCCTGGCGCGAAGACCGCATATTGCATATTGGGAGCCTGGCGCGTCAGCGCCGCCGCCAGCTCGGCCTGGACGGGAGCGGCAAATCGGAACAGATCCAGGAAAGTGAGTTCGCGCGCCTGCTGCGTGATGGCATCGACGATCTCCATGTCGCCGTGCCCCAGGATCGCCGCCTCGAGGGCGGATATTCCGTCGATATACTCCTTCCCATCCGGACTCCAGAGACGGCAACCCTCCCCCTTGCTGAGAAACCTGATCGGGGCGAATGCCGAGCCCTGCGAGCCGGGCGAGGAATACGGCATCCATAAATGTGCCGCTGCATTGTCTGCGAATGAACCGTTCATCTGGAGAATTCCCTTTGATGGATTTGTGGTTTGCGTTCGATGCGCGGCCGGATTCTCCGACCTCACGGCTTGTCCGGGGATGTGACTTGCACCAGCTCGATGGTGAAGCCGTCGGGGTCGCGCAGATAGAGAGCGAGTACCTCGCCCGCCACCCCGCCCTTGAAGGCAACGGGCTCCGACACGATGGTGACGCCGGCCTGGCGCAAGCGCGCATGGTCGTCGCGGATGGTCGTGGTTTCCAGCGCCAGATGCGCCGAACCGGCGTCGCAGGTGCGGACATCAAGTTTCCGCCCCTTCGGATGCCGGTACTCGATCAGTTCCAGATGATGCCCGGAAATGCCGATCGGTGCGCCGGGAATGCGCAGGCAGGCAATCCGCAGATCGGCCTTGGGAAAGCCGACGACTGTTTCGATCTCGACTCCCTGCCGCTCGCGCGTGCCGATGAGTTCGAAGCCCAGGAGATCGCGATAGAAGGCGATGGAGCGGTCGAGATCTTCGACGGTCCATGAAGTGTGAAAGACGCTCTTGATCATGCGCTCGCCTCAGATGACCAGATAGCCGCCATCGACGGGCAGCGTTACGCCATTGACGAAACTCGCGGCGGGCGAGACAAGGAACACGACCGGACCACCGATCTCCTCCGGCCGGCCGAAGCGCTTCATCGGGCAGTGCCAGTCGAGCCAGTCGACATACTGGCGCTCGCTCGAATTTCCCATGGCCGTTTCGATATAGCCGGGCGCGATGGCATTCACGCGAATGCCGTAGGGCGCCAGCTCGCGGCACAGTTTCTGGGTGAGCGAGCGCACACCGCCCTTGGAAGCGACATAGCCCGCATCGGCGAAGCCGCTGGTGAAGGCGACGACGGAAGAGATATTGACGATCGATCCTTTCGTCCGCTTCAGCGCCGGCAGGAACGCCCGCGAAACATTGAATACCCCTGTCAGATTGACGGCGATCGTGTCGTCCCACACCTTGGGCGCCCCCTGATCGGCCAGCGGCATGTTGGCGCCGATGCCGGCATTGTTGACGAGAATCGAGATCGGCCCCACCGTGCTCGTGATCCGCTCGGCAAAGGCATCGACCCCGGCGCGGTCTGTGACGTCGAGAGCATCGCCGATGCAGTCCAGACCCTTGCCGGCGAGAGTTGCGGCCGCGCCCTGCGCCCGCTCCGCATGGATATCGGCAAGGACGACCTTTGCGCCTTCCCGCGCCAGGGCCTCGGCGATGGCGGCGCCGATCCCTTGCGCGGCACCCGTCACCAGCGCCAGTTGTCCTTTCAGTTTCATCTCTTCCTCCAGTGCAGCATTATCGATCGTCGTCGAGCAGAACGGCATCGCTCGGCGAGAAAGCAAGCTTCACGCCCTGATGCACGCTCATCACTTTCGTCTTGCCGCCGCGATGCTCCTTGAACTTGATGAGAACGCCATTGCGCAGCCGCGCCGAATATTTGATCACGTCGCCAAAGAACAGGATTTCGGCAATGGTGCCGTCGAAGGTGATGTGGTCGCCGCCAGGCGTGCCTTCGGCCGCGCGCCTGGCGATTTTCTCGGGCCTGATCGACAGCGCCCTGCGCCCGGTTGCCGATGCCGATTGCGCGGCGGGGATCTTGAAAGGCTGCCCCAGTTCGTCGATGACGAACTGTCCCGCCTTGCCGTTGGGCACGAGCGTCAGAATATTGTTCTCGCCGATGAACTCGGCGGAGAACCGGCTCGCGGGGCGGTCATAGATCTCTTCCGGACCGCCGATCTGGACGATCCGCCCGTTGTTCATGACGACGATCCGGTCCGACAGGGTCAGGGCCTCGCCCTGGTCATGCGTCACATAGATCATCGTGCAGCCGATCTCGCCCTGATAGCGCTTGATCTCGAGTTGCATGTGCTCGCGCAGCTTGAGATCGAGAGCGCCCAGCGGCTCGTCCATCAGAAGCACCCGGGGTTCGAAGACGATGGCGCGGGCGAAGGCGACCCGCTGGCGCTGGCCGCCGGAGAGTTCATTCGGCATGCGCGCGCCATAATCCGCGAGGTGGACGAGCTCCAGGGCGCGCGTGACCTTTTCCCTGATCAACGCTGGCGCCACGTGGCGCATCTTGAGCGGGAAGGCGACATTGTCGAAAACGCTCATATGGGGAAAGAGCGAGTAGTTCTGGAAGACCATGCCGACATTGCGTCGCTCGGGCGGCAGTGACGCCACGGACTGCCCGTCGATCAATATGTCGCCATTCGTCGTCTGCAGGAAGCCCGCGACCATGTTGAGAGCCGTCGTCTTGCCCGAGCCCGACGGCCCCAGCAGGGTCAGGAACTCGCCCGCCGCGATCGAGAGCGAGAAATCCTTCAAGACCTCGAGTTTCCCGAAGCTGCGCCCGACAGATCGGAAATCCACCGTCGCGCCGCGCTGATTCTCTTCTGTGGTCATACCCGCTCCACTCTCTCTTGATGTCAGTTTGCCGACCGGGCCATCGCCCAGCGCCGCAACAGCTCGCCGCCGGTGATGCCGACCAGGGTGATGGCGATCAGGATCGCCGCGACCGCCGCGATGGTCGGATCTATCTCGAGTCGCAGGTCGCTCCAGATGCGTTTGGGCAAGGTGTCCCAGCGCCCGGTAATGAAGAGCGCGATGACCAGCTCGTCGAAGGAGACGAAGAAGGAGAAGACGGCCGAGGCGAGCGCCGCCGGCGTCAGATAGGGAAGCGTGATGTGCAGGAAGACGCGGAAGGGTGTGGCGCCCAGGATCCGGCCGGCGCGCTCCAGGGTCGTATCGAATTGCTGGAGTGCGGCCGAGACGATGAGCACCGGGAAAGGCAGGGCCAGCACGACATGCGCGAGGATCAGTCCGGTGACACTGCCCGTCATCCTGAGCTGGTTGAACAGGATGAACAGCGCCAGCGCAAAGATGATGATCGGGATGATCAGGGGCGCGATGATGAACCCATAGAGCACGGCCTTGCCGCGGAAGCGGACCCGGGTGAGGCCGAGCGCCGTCGCCGTGCCGATCACGGTCGCCAGCACCGAGACGACGCAGGCGACCCACAGGCTCGTGACGGTGGCGGAAACGAAGCCCGGATCGGAGAAATAGCTGCGATACCAGCGCAGCGAGAGCGATTGCGGCGGGAATTTCAGCCACTGATCGTCACCGAAGGAGACCGGAATGACAACGAGAAGCGGCAGCAGCAGATAGACGAGCAGCACAACGAAGTATCCGGTGAAGGCCGCTTTCCAGCTCCTGCTCCGCAAATCTTCCTGGTCAGACGGGTTCATGGACGGCCTTCGTGCGGATGAGTGCGCGGAACAGCATGACGATGACGATCGTCGTGGCGAGCAGGAGCAGGCCGAGAGCCGAGGCGAAGCCCAGATTGACGGACTGATTGATCTGCGCCTCGATCAAATTGCCGAGCATGAGGTCCTGCCGGCTGCCGACCAAAGCGGGGGTCACGAAGAAGCCCATGGCCAGGATGAAGACGATGATGGCGCCGGTGGCGACGCCGCTGAGGCTCAAGGGGAAATAGATATGGGCGAAGGCGCGCCAGGACGAGGCGCCGAGGACGCGCGCGGCCCTGACGAGACCGGCATCGATCTTGATCATCACGCTGTAGCAGGTGAGGATCATGACCGGCAGCAGGATCTGCACCATGGCGAGATAGACGGTGCCGGTGGTGTAGAGCATCTGGACGGGCTCCGCTGTCAGGCCGAGCTGGACCAGCAGGAGATTGACGATTCCGTTCTTGCCCAGCACCACGATCCAGGAATAGGAGCGGATGAGGAGGCTCGTCCACATCGGCAGGAGGATGAGCAGGAAGAGATAGACCCGCAGCCTTGGCGCGCACTGCGCAAGATAATAGGCGGCTGGATAGCCCAGAAGGAAACACAGGAAAGTGACGATGAGCGACACCTGAACGGTGCGCGCGAGGACCGTCAGATAGATCGGCCGCTCGAAGAGACGCTGATAATGCGCCAGCGTCAAATCCGGATCGAGAATGCTGGTCGTCAGGACCTTGACCAGCGGATAGCCGAACAGGCCGGCCAGCAGAAGAACGGCAGGCGCGAGAAGAAGAAGGCCGCTTCGCCCGGGCATGATCTGGTTCAGCTTGTTCATCATGGTCCCTGCACTTACCGAAGCCATCGCGGCCGCGCCATGGCGGCCGCGATGAAGGTTGCGGTAGTCGTCCATTCTATTCGAGCAGCCAGGCGTTCCAGCGCTCGATCAGCTTCTCGCGGCGGCTGTCCCAGAACTCGCTGTCGGCGACAAGCTGGACCGGAGCATTTGTGCTCGGCAGGTTGGCGGCGAGCTCCGCCGGTAGGAACTTGTCGATCCCTGGCAGAAAGCTGGGATAGGGCGAAATCTTGACGAATTCGGCGATCCGCTCGGGATGGTTCCAGGCGGTGAAGTATTTCATCGTCTCCTTGGCAAGTTTGTTGCCCTTGGGAATGGCCAGCACCGTATAGTCGAGAATTCCCTGATTCCACACGGCCTTGACCGGCTTGGTCTTGGTCAGCTCGAAGATGCGCCCGTTCCAGGCCGAGGTCATGACGACCTCGCCTTCCGCGAGGAGTTGCACGGTCTCGGCGCCGGTATTCCACCACTTCACGACATGCGGCTTGATTTCATCGAGCTTGCGGAAAGCCCGGTCGATCCCTTCATCGGTCGCCAGCACCGTGTAGACGTCCTCCTTGGCCACGCCATCGGCCATCAGCGCGAATTCGAGATTGGTCGTCACCGAATTCTGCATGGCGCGGGGGCCAGGGAAATCCTTCACGTTCCAGAAATCGGCCCAGCTCTTCGGCTCCTTGCCGGGCGGAAACTTGTCGGTGCGATAGCCGAGGATGGTCGAAAAGGTCGCGAAGACGACGCCATGGCTCTTCTTGGCTTGCGGCGGCTGGACATTTTGTGGATCGGCCAGGCTGTAGTCGACTTCCTCGATCCAGCCGTTCTTGACCGCGGTCACATATTCCTGACTGTTGAGCTCGAGCGCCTCGTAGATCATCTCGCCACCCTCGACCATGGCTTTGAGCTGGGCCAGGTTGGGCTGCGTGGTGTTGACGACCTTGACGCCCGTGTCGGCGGTATAGGGCGCGTGGATGTACTTGGCGATGGCGTCCCACACGGTCCCGCCATAGCCATTGATTGTCAGAGTGGTTTCGGCGAGTGCGCTCGCCGAACCGAGCGACAGCGCCGCGCAGATGAGCAGAGCGCGACGCGTCGGTACCCAGAATGAACGTTTCATAGCTTTCCTCTCCCTGGTTTGTTCAAGCATTTCGAGAATCGACCTGCCCGCGGGTTTCTTCCTTGCAGGCCAGAGGAAACAAACGGGCGAATCCGGCGCCGGGGCGCGTGTACCCGGCTTGCCGCCGCGAATTCGGCTGATTTCCCAAAAGTTTCCTCTCCCTTGTTCTTCTTTGGCGCGGATGGGGTCGGCGCCGCGCAGTGGAGGGATCATAGAAAAACACAAAACTGTGTCAACATAATTTATTCTTATCATATATTGATGCAATATGACTATGACAAGCCAATTTACCTCACTAAATTATCATATACTGATGTATGATAAAATATTTGACACACACTCCCCTACTCCAGTAGCGTCGGCCGCCTGACCCGCAATCGCCTTTCGTGAAGGAGAAAATCTTGAAGGCCGCCCTGATCGACCGAAGCGACGCCGAGTTCGCCCGAGACATGCTCGCCCGCATGAGTTTCATCCGCGCCTTCGAGGCAAAGATCCTCTCCCTCACCCAGTCCAATCCGCCGCAACTCATGGGGTCGACGCATCTGTGCGCCGGACAGGAAGCGGTGCCGCTCGGCGCCGTGGCCGGCACGGAGGCGCATGATCAGATTCTCGCGACCTATCGCGGCCATGGCTGGGCCCTCGCTTCCGGCCTCGATCCGCAGGCGGTGATGGACGAAGTCTGCCACCGCCGGACCGGCCTCAATGGCGGACGAGCCGGCTCCGCCTATTTCATGGCGCCCGACACCCGCTTCATCGGCGAGAATTCCATTGTCGGCGCCGGCGTTCCCATCGCCTGCGGGATCGCCATGGCCAATCTCCAGGCCCGCAACGGGCGCATCGTGATCGTCTCGATCGGCGACGGCGCCATGAATCAGGGCTCCGTCCATGAAGGCATGGCCTTCGCCGCGGCGCGCAAGCTGCCGATCCTGTTCATTTGCGAAAACAACGGCTGGTCGGAGCTGACGCCGACCATCGACATGTTTCCCATCGACCGCCTGGCCAAGCGCGGCGCCGCCTATGGCATCCCTTCAGCCACCATCGAGGGCACCGACCCCCTGGTGGTGCGCGATGCCATCAGGCTGGCGGCCGGGCAGAGCCGCGCCGGCGAGGGGCCTCGCCTTCTTGAGTTTCGCGCGCCGCGCCTCTGGGGGCACTATAATCGCGACATCGAGCATTATCGGCCGAAGGCCGACAAACAGCAGGCGGAAGCGCGGGATCCGATCAGGTTCATCGAATCACGGCTCCTCGCCTCGGGCCTCATGACGCAGGAAGAGATCCAGTCGGTCATCCGGAACCAGGAGGCGGCCGTCGCGCGGATCGCGGAGCAAGCCCTCCTGGCCCCCTTCCCCGACCCGCAGGAGGCGCAAACGCATGTCACGGCGCCGCCGCAGCCGGCATCTATTGGCGCCGGCATCGGCGAGACGCGCGAGATGACCTATATCGATGCCGTCAATGCGGCGCTGCGCGCCGAACTCGACGGCAGCCCGGCGACGCTCGTCTATGGCGAGGATGTCGGCAAGGCGGGCGGCATCTTCGGCGCATCGCGCTACTTGCAGCGTGATTTTGGCGCCGATCGCGTGTTCGACACGCCCATCGCCGAAAGCGCCATCCTGGGATCGGCCATTGGCGCGGCGCTCAGCGGCATGAGGCCCATTGTCGAGATCATGTGGGCCGACTTCGTCTTCGTGGCGCTCGACCAGCTCGTCAACCAGGCATCGAATGTACGCTACATCACGCAAGGCCGGCATGGCGTGCCGATGGTGGTGCGCATGCAACAGGGTGTCACGCCCGGCTCATGCGCCCAGCATTCGCAGTCGATCGAGGCGGTGCTGGCGCATTTCCCGGGCCTCAAGGTCGCCCTCGCCGCGACGCCGCAGGATGCCTACAGCCTGTTGCGCGCCGCGGCGGCCGATCCCGATCCCTGCATCGTGATCGAATCGCGTGCCCTCTATCAGACGCGGGGCCCGGTCACCCTGTCGCCAGAGGCCGAGCCCGCGGGCCTCGCGCATTTCCATCGCCAGGGTCCGGACGCCGCCATCGTCACCTGGGGCGCCACGGTCCGCATGGCGCTCGACGCGGCAGCGATCCTCGAACGGGAGAACATCGATGTGTCGGTCCTCGATCTGCGCTGGCTCTCGCCGCTCGATGAGGCGGCCCTGATGCAGGCGGCACGGCTGTCGGATGGGAACATCCTCATCGTGCACGAAGCCGTGAAGACCGGCGGATTTGGCGCCGAGATCGCGGCGCGCATCCGCGAGCTCCATGACACAGACGGCCCGCTTCGCATCCGCCGTCTCGCCAGCGCCGATACGCGCATGCCGGCATCGCCCGTGCTCCAGGCCGCCTTGACTCCCAATGCCGAGCGAATCGTCGCCAATATCCGGGAATTGATCGCCGGCCGGCCGGTGGCGGCAAAGCCGGCCATCGCGATCCAGGCCGCGCAGTGAAGGAAAACGAATGGCACTGACAGGAGTCTTCCACACCGGATGGACGGTCGCCGATCTCGACCGGTCGCTGCATTTCTATGTCGATCTTCTGGGGCTCGAAGTGGCCTACGGCAATACCCAGGATCATCCTTACATCCAGGAGCTGGTCGGCCTGCCGGGCGCCAATATCAGATATGCCCTTCTCAGGATGCCGGGAGATCGCTCGGGCCACCTGATCGAGCTCCTGCAGTATCTGGCGCCGCCCGGTGTCAAGAAGACGACCCGGCCCTGCGATGTCGGCTCGGCGCATTTCGCGTTCTTCACCGACGACTGCCGGGGCCTGCATGAGCGCCTCTCGGCCAGGGGCATCACTTTCATCAGCGCGCCGGTCGCCATTGCCAGCGGCAGGAACAAGGGCGGTTTTGCTTGCTACTTGCGCGATCCGGATGATTTCATCATCGAATTTCTGCAGCCGGGACCCGGCACTCATGAGGCCTGACAATGTATGATCTCAAGGACCGCGTATTGCTCCTGACGGGTGCCAGCGGCGGCATCGGCAAGGCGATCGCCGAGCAGTTTCACGAGCTGGGTGCAAGCGCCCTCCTCCTCGATCTCGATGGCGACAGGACGCGCGAGGTCGCCCGCGGCCTCGACCCGGCGGGCAAGCGCATCGCCGGCATGAAATATGACGCGGCCAGGCCCGAGGATGCGACCGAAGCGGTCGCGGCCTGTCTCAGGCTCTTCGGACGGCTCGACTTCGTCATACCGGCGGCGGCGATCTATGAGGAGCATGGCTTCGCCGAGATGAGCGATGAGCAGTGGCGCAAGACCATGAGCATCAATGTCGACGGCGTCTTTTATATTTGCCGCCGTGCCGTCCCGGTCATGGCGGACATGGGCTCGATCGTGCTGATCGCCTCGGAAGCCGGGCACCGCGGTTCCACGCCGCGGCATGCCCACTATGGCACGTCGAAGGGCGCGATGCTCGGCTTGATGAAGGCCCTCGCCCTCGAGTTGGCGCCGCGGATCCGCGTCAATGCGATTTCTCCCGGCACCATCGACACCCCGATGGTGGCGGAATTGATGCGCAGCCGGGGAGAAAGTATAATTTCGGGGACACCGATGAAACGGCTCGGCACGCCGCGCGAAGTAGCGGCAGCCGCGGCGTTTCTGTGCGGCGACGGGGCCAGCTACATGACCGGCCAGGCCTTGCATCCCAATGGCGGTTCCTATATCGGCGGCTGAGATGGCTTTCAACGAAGACGAGAATGACACGAAGAAGCCGCGGGTTCAGACGGCGGCGCGCACCATTTCGCTCGTGATCGCGGTGGCGCAGAGCGCCAAGGGCCTGAAGGCCATGGAGATCAGCCAGAAGCTCGCTTTGCCGCGGCAGGTGACCTACCACCTTCTCCATACGTTGTGCATGACGGGGATATTGCGGCGCAACGAGCAGAACCGCTACGTGCTGGGCCTCGCCGCCGTCTCGATTGCCGACGGCTTCCGGCGCCAGCTGGCGCCGCCCGAATATCTCGCTCCCCGGGTACGGGCCGCGGTCGCGGCGACCGGCGAGACCGCCTATGCGGTCGGCTGGATCGATACGCGCATCG
The DNA here is from genome assembly GCA_964537655.1 of uncultured Aestuariivirga sp. Classification (GTDB taxonomy): domain Bacteria; phylum Pseudomonadota; class Alphaproteobacteria; order Rhizobiales; family Aestuariivirgaceae; genus Taklimakanibacter. The sequence continues at coordinate 12,189 of CAZICN010000023.1, read as the reverse complement.
CCGTGCTGGCGACCGCCCGGGGCAAATCGGCCGTGCAGGCGGCCGAGGTGCCGCATGGCCACAGCGATCACCCCCATGCCCGCGCCTCCGGCAAGCTGCTGCTGGCGCTCGCCTCGCCGGAACGGCGCAACGAATGCCTCGATATCACGCCGCTGATCGCATTGACCGGCAACACGATCACATCGCGCGCGCGCCTCGACGGCGAGCTCCAGGCCATTGCCCGGCAAGGTTATGCCATCGACAACGAGGAATTCTCCGAGGGCCTGTGTTGTCTCGCGACACCGCTCGAAGGGGCCCATAGCGGCTTCGCGCTCAGCATCTCGGTGCCGACGGAGCGCTTCCATGCCAATTTCGACAGATACCTCGCCGCTCTGCAGAAGGTATCGGGCATCGGCGCCGATGCCGCGATCAATGCGCTCGATTGAGGTCAGACGTAGCGGCCTGCACTGGCGACCGGCTCGCCATAATGCTCGACCAGTGGGAACGGCTCGTAGAAATGATGCAACAGGCGCTTCCACTCGCCATAGCGCGCCGAGCCGCGAAAGCCTTTCGTGTGGTCTTCGAGCGTCCGCCATTCGACCAGCAGGAGATACTTGCCTTTCGCCTCGAGGCAGGGCCTGACATCGAGCCTGATGAAGCCCTCGCTTGCCGCGATCAGCGGCAGCGCCTCGCGCATGGCCTGCTCGAATTGCGCTTCATGGCCGGGCTTCACCTGCAGGACCGCCTGTTCGAGGATCACGACGAGACGACCGTCCAGCGCCGTTCGGTCTCCTCATAGACATTGAGCTCACCCTGCGAGATGTCGAACCAGGCGCCGTGCAGGGTCAGCTGGCTCTTGCCTTCGCGCACCCTGACCCACGGAAAGGTGCGCAGATTGGCGAGCGAATGCTCGACCGAGGCCTGCTCGACCAAAGTGAGGCGCTCGGCCAGATCATGATCATGCTCGACCGTGGCGGCGACGTCGCGTACCCCTGCCAGCCACTTGCCGATGAAATCGCCGGTGCTCAAGGGATCGCCCGGCTCGATGATCGCCCTGATGCCGCCGCAACGGCCATGGCCCATGATGACGATGTGCTTCACGCCGAGCTGCAGCACGGCGAATTCGAGCGCAGCGCTGGTCGAATGATGGCGCCCGTCCGGCGCATAGGGCGGCACCAGGTTGGCGACATTGCGCACGACGAAGATCTCGCCCGGCCCCGCATCGAAGATGGTCTCGGGTGCGGCGCGCGAGTCGCAGCAGGCGATCATCATGATGGTGGGCTTCTGCTGGCCTTCGCCGAGCCGGCGATAGCGTTCGGCCTCGGACACATAGCGCCCGGCGCGGAAGCTGGCATAGCCGTCGAGTAGCCGTTGCGGGAAATCGATGCTCATTCCGCTGCCTCCGCTGCCTGGGCCGAGAGATCCTGAATGCGCGCCTGGGGCAAGGGCCTGGCACCCGGCTGCTCGCGCCAGTGGCGGAAGGTCTGTACCCCGCCCTCCTCGCGCACCGCCTTCAACAAAGAGAGATCGACCCTGGCCGTCACCCATTGCGGCCGGTTCATCTCGCCCAGCGCCACGACGCCGCCCGGCGGAAAGCCCTTGTCGGAAGGCGCGAAGATGCCGGCAGCACCGCAATTGTTCTCGACCGCGCTGCAGAAGGGTGCGGGGCCGACGGTCGGCGAATGGACGGTATAGACCTGGTTCTCGAGGGCGCGCGCCAGGGCGCCGGTGCGCACCCGCCAGTAGCCATGTTCGGTCTCGGTGTTGGACGGCGCCAGGATGATGTCGGCGCCGGCTTCCGCGAGGGCGCGTGACAGCAGCGGGAATTCGATATCATAGCAGATGAGGAGGCCGATCCGCGCCGGACCGATGTCGAACACCATGAGATCGCGCCCGGCGGCGATCTTCCATGGATCACGCTCCCAGGGCGTCATCATCACCTTGGCATAGCGCCCCACGCGCCCTGTCGGCCCGAAGAGGCGCGCGACATTGAGGGTCGAGCCGTCGCTCTGGCGCTCAGGCGCGCTCGCCGCCACGATCGCGACGCCATGCCGGCGCGCCAGCCGCGCATGCAACCGGTCGGCCTCGGGCAGGCGCATCGAGACCGCATCGATCGAGCGCTGGAGGTCATGGCCCGTTTCAGGGCCGGCGAGCGACACGAGCTCCATCGCGCCATATTCCGGAAAGACGAGAAGTTCGGCGCCCTGCTCCACCGCTTGCTTGACCCAGCGCTCGAGCTTCGCCTCATAGGCCTCCATCGAGGCGAGCGCATCGAGCGGATATTGCGCGGCGGCGATGGTCAGGCCCTGGCTCATAGATCCCTCATCCAGAATTGCATCAGTTGCTCGGTCTCGGCCTCGGCACCGATCTCGGTCCAGCGATAGGTCGTGGTCACTCCCTTTAAGGGCCGGTAGTGCCGCTTTGTCCAGAACTCATCGAGCGGCCGGTAACCGGGCGGGCGGCGCGGATCGTCCGGCGGCCGCACCACTGCGCAGAAGCTGGCGCGCACGAAGCCCAGCCGGCGCGCATGGCTTTCGCGGGCATCGAAGAAGGCGTGGCCGAGCCCCCGGCCCCGATAGGGCGCGGCGAGGACCGATTCGGCGCAATAGAAGATGGGCGCGACATCGAGGCCCCGGGCGAGGAAGGGCGCCTTGAACTCGTCATGCTCGGCCGCGAGCGGCAGGCCGGTCGAGGCGCCGATGATCCTGTCCCCGTCGCGCGCCACGACGATGATGGCGCCCTCGGCCTTCGCCAGCCTGGCGAGATAGCGCCGCTCATAGTCGAGCGAGCCTTCATAGAGATAGGGATAGGCCCGGAACACCTCGATCCTGAGCCCTGCCACTGCGTCAAGACCCTGGTCGAGCCTGTCGCCGATCAGTATTTCCGTGTCGATCCCGCCCATCGCTCAGGCTGAGCTACAGGATCGGGCGGCAAAGTGCAAAGCGCATTTCCGGCAAGCTGATGTGCACAAGCCGCATCGGCCCGAAAAGTCCGAAGCGGTTTTCGGACAAGCCGATGCGCAAGACAAGCCACATCGGCCCGAAAAGCTTGTGGCCGGGCTTGACCCGGCCATCCAGCGGTTTTCGGACAAGCCGATGCGCAAGACAAAGCCGCATCGGCCCGAAAAGCTTGTGGCCGGGCTTGACCCAGCCATCCAGCGGTTTTCGGACAAGCCGATACGCAAAAAACAAGGCCGCTGTTCTGAGCATCAGAACAACGGCCCCTGCGATCCTGCCCCTCATTCCGCAACCTACGCAACACCTTTGCGAAACGAGGGCTCTCTTGAAGTCGCGATCATCATCGCCCGACTTCATGACAGGCATGTGTCGGTTTCGAGGTTTCCTTTTTTGAATCTGTTTTCAAGATCTTATGCTCGTCGCTTGAATCGGTTTGCGAAGGATGTCAGCCACCGATCGGCCCGCCATCCTCGCGCGTAATCACCATGACCGAAGGCCTGGGCGGAGTCTTCTCGTCGAAATCGGGCCAGCGCGTGCTCAGCTTCTCGATCGTCTCCGACCCTTCCGCCGGATGCTGGACGGAGACGAACATCGTGGTGCCGTCCGGCGTGAAGGCCGGACCCGTCGCCTCGGCGTCGGTCGGGCAGCAGAACAGCGCCTTGGGCAGCGCCCGCGCCGGCCCGTCGGTGTCGACGGCGAAGATGCCATCGGCGAGGTCGAAGTCGTTCATGCCGTCGGTCGCCACGAACATGCGGCCCTTGGGGTCGAAGGCGATGTTGTCCGGCGTCATGAAGAAGCCGTCGGCCGTCGTGTCGGGATGGAACTTGGCCTTGGTCTCGGGCTTTGACGGATCGCCGCACAGCATGAGGATGTCCCACTTGTACTGCGCCGCCGCGTGATCGGCGTCCTGGCCCTCGCCCGGCGGGATCAGCTCGACGATATGGCCCCATTTGTTCTCCGGGCGCGGATTGGCGGCATCGACCTTCTCGGGCTTGCGTTTGGCCGATTTGGTCAGCACCGCATAGACGCGGCCCGACACCGGGTTGGTCTCGAAATCCTCCGGCCTGTCCATGCCGGTGGCGCCAAGCTTGTCGGCGGCGAGCTGCGTCTTGATCAGCACCTCGCCCTGGTCGGCAAAGCCGTTGGCCGCGGTCAGCGGACCCTCGCCATGGACGAGCGGCAGCCAGTTGAGCGTGCCGTCGGCCTCGAACCTGGCGACTGAAAGTACGCCCTCGTCGAGAAGGCCCAGATTTGCGTTGCGGTCGGCGGCGTTGAAGGGCTTCGCCGAGACGAAGCGGTAGAGATATTCCTGATGGTCGTCATCGCCCATATAGACGGTGACGCGGCCGTCCTTGTTGACGACGACGGTGGCGCCTTCATGGCCCATGCGACCGAGTGCGGTGCGTTTCACCGGTACCGAGCCCGCTTCATAGGGATCGATTTCGACCACCCACTGGAAGCGGTTCACTTCATTGGGCTCCTTCTCGATATTGAAGCGCGCGTCGAGACGCGCGAAGCCATAGGTGTCGGCCGGCTCGTAGCCGATGCGCTCCATCAACTCCTTGTGCGGCGTCTTGGCCGCATCGCCGCCAAAGAACTCATAAGCGAATTCCTCGCAGGTGAGGATCGTGCCCCAAGGTGTGTAGCCGCCGCCGCAATTGGCCATCGTGCCCTTGACCTTGCTGCCGGTCGGATCGGCCGCGGTCTTGAGCAGGTCGTGCCCGGCGGCGGGACCAGCGATCGTCATCTCGGTCTCCGCCGTGATGCGCCGGTTGAATGGCGAACCGGCGACGAGTTGCCATTTGCCGTCCTTCTTCTCGATCTCGGCCACCGTATGGCCGATCGCCGACTTGCAGACCTCGACCTGTTCCAGGCTCACCGCTTTGCCAAGGTTTTCGTCATCCTTGGCGATGAAGCCCGGGAACATGATGTGCGGATTGGGATATTCGTGGTTGACGCAGAGGAGGCCGCGCGCCGAGGAGCTCGAGCCAAAGGGCAGCGGCAGATAGCCTACGAAGTCGTTATTGTAGCCGAACTGGCGCGCCTGCGACGTGCCCGACTGCTGGGCCGCGTCGAAATCGGCGGCATCGGCGACGACCTTGTCGCCCCAGCGCAGCAGCACCTCGGCCTTGTAGCCCGGCGCCACATGATGCGTCTTGTCATAGACGCGCTTGAGTTCGGTGAAGGTGAGCGAGGACTGCGTGCCCCCGGCGATCGCCTCGCCGCCGAAGATCGAGCCGGCGAAGCCGGGTGCAATGGCGGCGGTGGCCGCCACAGCGGCGCTGCCCTTCAGCATGTCGCGGCGCGACAGTCTCTCATTGAGCACGCTGCGGAAATTGGGGGACGTCGTCTTCGAGCGGATATGGTCGGGATCGTGCCGTGTCATGTGCGCCTCCTGGGTTTGCCGGCCTTGGGGGCCCCGAAGTTCGGCCTGGCGCATGGAGAACGGATGACGGTTCAGCTAAAGTGGCATGTCAGTCCACGGAGTCGAATTCCGATTCAGTTTCAGGATGTTGCAGGGTTCGGCTGAATCACTTTGCGAACCTCATTCGCCCAGCACCTGGCGCGTCCAGTCCTTGAGATTGTAGTGGGTCGAGACGCGCGTGATCTTGCCGTTGCGGATATCGAAGAAGGCGCCGACGCGCAGTTTGTAGGATTGGCCACGGGCCTCGGGCAGGCCGGGATCGGTCGCGAGATACTTGCCCTTGAGATCGAATTCGGCGGCGGCGCGCGACCCCGTCGGGTCGGTCATGACGACGATGTTGGACAGGCTCTCGCGATAGCTCGCGTTCATGTGGCCGAGGAACGCCTTGAACAGCGCCTTGCCCTTGCGCTTCTCGCCCTGGCTCACCTCATGGACGAAACCGGCGCCGAGGCAGGCCAGCATGCCTTCGACATCCTGCTTGTTGAAGGCGGCATAATAGGTCTGGACGAGCTTGCGGGTCTTGGCGGCGGTCACGGCATTCTCCTTGTTGGATGAGAGCCGATTTAGCCGGGCCAAGCCCCTAGGGCAATGAGATGCCGAAGGTCTCGCGGAAGCCGTCGAGGCCCGTTTTGGTGAAGGTCACCGCGCGGCTGTCGCGGCCGCGCCTGATCCAGCCGAGATCGAGGCAGCGCTGGCACAGCGCCGCGCCCAGCCGGCCCGCCAGATGCGAGCGCCTTTCGCTCCAGTCGAGGCAGGTGCGGCACAGCGGCCGCGCGCTCTTCGTATCCTTGTCGAGGTCGAGTCCGAAATCGCGGAAAAACCGGTCACCCTTGGGGGTGATGGCGGCAGCCCCGTCCGAGAGCACGATGAAATGGCGCGCACTCAGCCGGTCGGCCATGGCGACGGCGAGCCGGCCGGCCAGATGATCATAACAGGTGCGCGCCGTCCGCATCGCCTCATCCCTGGGACCTGTCGGGCGGTGCCGCTTCGGGCCGTTGGCGGCGACGATCATCAGCGCTTCCATCGCTTCGGCGATCTCAGGCGATGCCAGGCGGAAATAATGATGCCGCCCCTGCTTCTCGAGCGCGATGAGATGCGCCTGCGCCAGCTTCGCCAGATGGCCGCTGGTCGTCTGCGCGCTCACCCCTGCATGCCAGGCGAGTTCGCCTGCCGTCAGAGCCCGCCCATCGGCGAGCGCCTGCAGGATATTGGCGCGCGCCGGATCGCCGATCAGGGCCGCGACTTCGGCGAGGCTGTTGCCGGAAACCATGTTCGTCATGGGCCTGACTATAGACCGCGCGCGCTTGCGGGTCAGCAGCGAACGTTTCGGCCGCGGCCGAAGCATTCGGGAGGGACCAGGACCGTGATCCATGTCACAGACGGGGGCACCGAAAGACATGAGGATCACCGTCATGACCGCCCCCGCTCCCCGCTCGCTTGCCACTGAGCTCCTGCTCCTCGCCGCACTTGCGAGCCTCTGGGGCGCCTCCTACACCTTCATCAAGATCGGCGTCGAAACCATTCCGCCCATAACCTTCATCGCCGGCCGCACCCTGATTGCCGCCCTCATATTGCTGCTGGTGCTGCGGCTCCGGGGCTTGCGCATGCCGCGCGATCGGGCCAGCTGGCGCCGTTTCGCCATCCAGGCCTCGATCAACAGCGTGCTGCCTTTCACCCTCATCGCCTGGGCCGAGCTCACCGTCGATGCCGGCCTCGCCGCCATTCTCAATTCGACCACGCCGATCTTCACCTTCCTGATCACCATTGCCATCACCCGGCATGAGCCGGCCACTTTGCGCAAGTTCTTCGGCGTCATCGCCGGCATGGCCGGCATCTGCCTGATCATCGGCGTCGAGGCGCTGGGCGGCCTCGGCCGCGAATTCGCCTCGCAGCTCGCCATCATCGCCGCCACAGTCAGTTATGCCGGTGCCGCGATCTTCGGGCGCAATTTCAGGGATCTCGACCCGATGATGCCGGCCGCGGGCTCGATGGTCTGCGGCGCCGTCATGCTCATCCCCTTGAGTCTCGTCATCGACCGGCCCTGGACGCTCGAGCCCTCTTCCGCCTCGCTGCTGGCGCTCCTGGCGCTCGCGGTCTTCTCGACCGCTCTCGCTTTCTGCATCTTCTTCCGCCTCATCCACACGCTGGGTTCGGTCGGAACGACGGCGCAAGCTTACCTGCGCGTACCGGTCGGCGTCGCCATTGGCGCATGGTTCCTGTCGGAGTCCTTGAGCGACACGGCCTGGATCGGCCTCGTCTGCGTGGTCGCGGGCGTCGCCGCCATGACGCTGCCCGGACGCCGCAAGACGAACCCGCCGCTTTCGGCCAATCCGGTTCCATTTGGACGATGATGCCGGCGCCGGCCTTCACCCCACGAGAGCCGAGGCCGGATGTTTCATTTCTTCCTGCCTTTCGTCGAGGCCTCGTCGTCCTGGAGGTGGAATCTGTGCAGCATGCGATGGAAGAGCGGCGCCAGCGCGATGCCGGCGATGCCGAAGACGAAAATGCCGGACAGGATGGCATAGAGGCCGGCGAAAATTTTGCCGCCCACGCTGTTGAGCGCCTGCACCGGCCCCATGCCGGACAGGATCATTGCCGCATTGACGAAGGCATCGACGAGGCTCATGCCCTCGAAGCCCTGATAGCCGGCCATGCCGATGACGAGCCACACCGCGATGAAGCCGGCACTCCACAGGCCGTTGCGCGCCAGCCGCATCGCGAAGCTGCGCGGCGCTGCGAGCGGCTGTCCTTTCGATTCGAAATGGAAGAGGCGGCGCACCTGCAAAACGTGGCATGGCTCGGATGCCGGCGTCAATCGCCCGCTTCCCGTCAAGGGGGGGGAGACTTGGCGATAGGGATCGCGCCAGATGAAGCGCCCATGATAGAGTGCCGCCATGGCAATGGGAGTCGATGGCTTGGAACGCCGGATCAGCCGCCTCTCCTATGACGGCGAAGCGGGCAGCTGGGAGATTCTGCGCACCCTGCCGCACCGCGCTCTGTCGCCTTATGTGATCGACTATTCGGGGTATCGCGAAAGCGGCGGCAAGCCGGTCTGGCGCCGCGAGTTGCCCACCAGCTTTATTCCGCTGATCATCAATTTCGATGCACCCTTCACCATCCGCGACAGGCCCGCCGGCGAGGTGCGTTTCGGCAGCTTCACCGCCGGCGTCTATGCGCGCCCGGTGATCGTCGGCTCTACGGGCAGCGCTAATTGCCTGCAGGTGAATTTCTCGCCGCTCGGCGCCCTCCGGTTCTTCCGCCTTCCGCAGTCCGAGATCGCCGGCCGCACTTTGCCGCTCGATGATCTCCTGGGTTCCGGGGGAAAGCTGCTGGTGTCGGAGCTGCATGATGCGCCGGACTGGCCGCGGCGCTTCGCCCTGCTCGACCGCTTCATCACGGCGCGCTTCGCTGCGGCCCGTGCCCCGCATGAGACGGTGCGCCAGGTCTGGCACGGGCTGGCCGAGAGCCGCGGTGCGGTTTCCGTTGGCGCGCTTGCCCAGGCGGCGGGCGTCGGGCGCCGTCACCTGGCGAAACTGTTCCGCGCCGAGATCGGCGCGACACCCAAGACCATGGCCCGCATCCTGCGCTTCGAACATGCCCGCGACATGGCGAAGAACGTGCCGCGCCTCGGCTGGGCCGATCTCGCTTATGCGGCGGGTTATGCCGACCAGGCCCATCTCGTGCGCGAGTTCAGGGAACTCTCCGGCCTCTCGCCCACCGACCTCTTGCGCGGCGACCGCGCCGAGACCGGCCTCCTGGAAGTCGGGGCCTGAGGTCGCATTTCTTCAATACGCCGCCAGGAAACCGGCCCAGGATCGCGCCATCGTTGGAAGGAGATCGACCCATGAGCGATATGCAAACCACCCCCACGCCGATCGTCTATGCCGGTGTCTGCTGCTACCTCGATGCGGTGAAGATGATCGACTGGTTCGAGCGGGCCTTCGGCTTCCGCCGCCATGCGGTCTATATGGGCGATGACGGCAAGTCCGTCGTCCATGCCGAGATGTCCTATGGCGAGAGCATCGTGATGATGTCGAGCTTCAGGGAGACAGGCGTGCTCGGCAAGCTGGTGCGCCCGCCCGCCGAGCTCGGCGCCAATACGCAATCGATCTATGTCGCGGTGCCCGATGCCGATGCCGTCTATCGTACAGCTAAAGCCGCCGGTGCCGAGATCGTCATGGAATTGACCGACCAGCCCTATGGCAGCCGCGATTTCATCTGCAAGGATCCGGAAGGTTATATCTGGTGCTTCGGCACCTACGCGCCGCGCGTGACTTGAATCCCCCTCGCCTCCGCCTTCGCGAAGCCTCGGCTTCGCGAAGGCGAGAGGCCGGATGAGGGTGTGTTTATCCCGTGATCCGCCACGGTGGATTCTTCCGGTTCTCGCCCGCCCCGAACAGGCACAGGCGATTGCCGGCCGGGTCCCTGAGCCACGCCTCCCGCCACAGCCAGCGCTTGTCCTCGGGCTCGCTGTCAAAGCTGATGCCTTTTTCCTTCAAGGCCACGACGCGCTCATCGAGGTCGTCGCATTCGAAATAGACATGGACGCCTTCATCACCAGGCGCGGCCTCCGTCTGGTGCAGCGACATCGTCGCCTCGCCCGCCGGCAGCTCGAAGCGCGCGTAGATCGCCGTCTCGACGATGAGGGTGAGGCCCAGCGTGCGGTAGAAGGCGATCGAGGTCTTGATATCGCGCGCCGGCAGGCTGAGCTGGTTGAGATTCACACCGCCATCCCCGCTTTGAGCCCTTCATAGACCGCTTCCTCGGCGGTGCGGGCGGCCAGGCAGTCGCCGATGAGATGATGTTCGAAGGCCTGCGCCGTTTCGGTCAGCGAATCCTCCGGCGCATTGGGACAGGCGAGCACGATCGTGTCGACATCCTCGAGCACCACCGGCTCCTGCGCCGCGGTGTGCAGGAAATAGGCGGTCGTCGCATCCGCCCCGTAGAGCCGCATCAGCGGCAGCACCTTCACGCCGAGGCGGTGCAGGCGCGCCAGATGCGCATCGCGGGTATAGCTCTGGATCGCCATGCCGGGCGAGAGCCCGTTGACGGCGAGCCGGACATCGGCGCCTTCGCTGGCGAGCTTCTCGGCGAGCCCGAGGCCGATCCAGTCGGCGAGCCAGTCATAGATGACGACCCTGGACCCGGTCCTGGCGCCCTTCAGCACGTCGACCGCATGGACGACATGCGCGTCGTCGCCGATCTCGGCCGGCGGGCGCTGCGGCAGCGATCCCGTGGCGAGAATGACGGCGTCGGGCGCCTGCGCCTTGAGGAATTCCGGCGTCACCGCCCTGCCCTTGACGATGCGGACGCCTGAGCGCTCGGCCGCGAGCGTCAGATTGGTGTTGATTGCGCCGAAGTCGGCCCGCGCCGGGAGCAGCTGGGCGGAGCGCGCCTGGCCGCCGAGCGGCGTTTCCTTCTCATGGAGGGTCACCTCATGGCCGCGCTCGGCCGCGACCGCCGCCGCCTTGAGGCCGGCGGGCCCGCCGCCCACCACCATCACGCGTTTCGCCCGCGCCGCTTTGGGTTTCACGCCATAGGCGAGCTCGCGCCCGGTTTCCGGATGCTGGATGCAGGAGATCGAAAGCCCGAGCTGGAAATGCCCGATGCAGGCCTGGTTGCAGGCGATGCAGGCGCGGATGTCGTCGCTCGCCCCGGCTTTCGCCTTGTTGGCCATTTGCGGATCGCAGATCATCGCCCGCGTCATGCCGCACATGTCGGCCGCCCCTTCGGCGATCACCTTCTCGGCTTCATGCGGCTGGTTGATGCGCCCGGCGACGAAGACCGGCTTGCCGATCGCCTGCTTCAGCTTGCGCGCATAGGGCGCCACATAGGCATTCTCGATCAGCATCGGCGGCACGATATGGATGGCGCCCCCTTGCGATGCCGACGTGCCGGCGATCACGTTGAAATAGTCGAGATCGTCCTTGAGCAGGCGGCATGCGGCGAGCGTCTCGTCCTCCTGGAGGCCGTCGGCGTCGAGTTCCTCGCCCGAGAGCCTGAGGCCGATGATGAATTCGCCCGGCACCTCGCGGCGCGCCGCATGTGCCGCCTCCTTGATGAAGCGCACCCGGTTCTCGAGGCGGCCGCCGAAGCGATCCTCGCGCCGGTTGACGCGGGGATTGAGGAACTGTGCCGGCAGATAGCCATGGCTGCCGACGATCTCGATGCCGTCCGCGCCCGCTTGCGCCATGCGCCGCGCCACGTGCCCATAGCCTTGGACGATCTCCTCGACCATGGCGAGCGACATGGGCCGCGGCGCGGTGCGGAAGCGTTCGGAGGGCGAGAAGGAGGGCGCATAGGCGGCCTGCGCCACGCCTTCGGGCCGGCCCAGCAATTCGCGTCCCGGATGGAAGAGCTGGACGAAGACCTTGGTGCCCTCCTTGTGGATGGCCTCGATCATCCGGGCGAAGGGCTTGATGCAGCCGTCATCGGTTCCCATCAGGAGATCGTCGGTATAGCGCGCCGATTCATGCACGCCCACCACTTGCACGACGATGAGGCCCGCCCCGCCTCTGGCGCGCGCCAGGTGATAGGCGGTGAGCGCTTCCGACGGCAGGTAGTTCTCCGGCAGATAGGTGTCGTGGCCGGTCGAGAAGATCCGGTTGCGGAATTCGGTTGTCTTGACTTGGAAAGGTGTGAAGAGATGCGGGAAGAGCTTGGACATCGGGTCAGGCTACGCAAAAACCCGAGAGTGTGGAACTGCTAATCTTTTCGCACCACCACTCACCCTCGCCCCGCTTCGGCTGGAAGGGTGAAGCGTTCACCTTTCGAGCAGGATCACCTCATCGCCCATGAACGTCGTGCGGCGCCATTCGCGAAAGCCGA
>CAZICN010000022.1:0-28342 GCA_964537655.1 uncultured Aestuariivirga sp. | reverse complement strand
CAGGATCGCCTTGCTCGAAGTGCCGCCCTTCGTGCTGCGCGGCGGCGGGCTCGCCGGCGCCAGCCTGCTGCTCCTCGGCCTGGCGCTGCTGCTGCGCCGGCGTCTGCGGATCGCCGCCCCGTCGTGGTTTCCGCTGATCGTCGCGGGCACGCTCAATATCGCCGCCTTCAACATCTTCACCGCCTTCGCTCAGCTCTCGACCACGACATCGCGCGCGGCGATCCTCACCTACACCATGCCGATCTGGTCGACGCTGCTGGCGGCCCTGGTCTTGCGCGAGCCGATCGACCGGCACAAGGCGCTTGCGCTGGCGGCAGGGTCTGCCGGCATCGCGCTCCTCGCCATCCCGGTCTTCGCGACGGGCCAGAGCCGGGGGGTGGTCCTGCCGCTCCTCGCGGCACTCGCCTGGGCGCTCGGAACCGTGATCCAGAAGAAGTGGCGGATCGAGGGTGATCCCATCGCCATCACGGCCTATCAGCTCATGATCGGGGCGGCGATCTCCATCATCGGCATGCTGGCGGCAGGGCAGGCAGTGCCAGGGTCGGTTTCGCCCGTTGTCGCCGGAGCCCTGCTGTTTCATGTCATCGCGGCGACGGCCGTCGCCTATGTGCTGTGGTTCGCCGTGCTCGAACGCAATCCCGCCTCGACGGCGGCACTCCTCAGCTTCGCCGTGCCAGTGGTCGGGGTGCTGTCGGCCATGCTGCTGGTCGGCGACCGGCCGACGGGCGCCGACCTGCTGGGCTTCGCGGCGGTCCTCATGGCGGCAGGCCTCGCCCTGCGCGCCAGGCCGGGCGGCAACAGGCAGTAGGCGGGGGGACGGCTCGCCGGGCTGGCCCAACTGTGGTAACATCACCAGCATCAGTCACGGGCAGGGGAGCCAGGCAATGGCGTTCGCTCGATCATGTCCAGGTGCCTTGGTCGCGATCCTCCTTGTGGGAGCAGGGCACGCGCAAGCGGGCGTCGATTTCGGCGGCTGCACGGACGAGAAACGCAGCCCCGTCGAAACGATCGTCGATGAGAAGCTCGACGTGGTGGCCAAACTGGAGCGCGAGAACGCCCGTTTCGCCATCAGGGTCAATCCCTATTCGTTCTTCTACAGCCCCGAGACCATGATGTGGCTGTACAACCGGCAATGCGCCTTCATCGAGATCATGGGAGAGCGCGCCGGGCGGGGCAATCCGAGCCTCAAGGATCATATCAGAGCCGACTGCGAGGCCGTCCGGCGGATGAAGCCCGGGCGCTTCGAGCTCGATTCCATCCGCCGGACCCTCGAGGGCGGCGAGATGAAGGACTTTGAGACGCAGCTCGGGCCGTTCCGCCGGATCGACCTGCTGCGGTGCGAGGGGAACTAGATCCATCCGCGAGGAGCGACGTAGATGAGTGTCGCCGATACGACGCCGTTGGCCAAGCGAGCTCACCTGCGCGGCGCAAAGCCCGATACCGGGCTTTTGTCGCAACTCGCCGATATCTCCAAGAACACCAGCTCGACGCTCGTCATCATCCTCGTGGCGGTGATCTACTGCTATTTCGCGATCGCGCTGACCGACGATCCGGCGCTCCTGTCGAATTCCGCCAACATCTCGCTGCCGATCGTCGAGCAGACCGTCCCGATCCTGTGGTTCTACTATGTGGCGCCGCTCCTCCTGGTCGTGCTGTTCATCTATTTCCGCATCTCCATGCAGTATTATTGGCGCTGCATCGCGAAGCTGCGCAGCCTCGGCACCGGCAATGCGGCGGTCGAGGAGCATATGAGTCCGAGCGCCGTTTCGGCGATCTTCCTCAGGCACGAGCCGGAGACACAACGGCGACGGTTCCGGCTCCTCGCCGGCCTCGAATCATGGATCATCATGATCACGGCGCTATGGTTCCTGCCGCTGGTGCTGATTTTCCTGTGGGCCCGTTATCTCGTGCGCCACGACTGGTTCGGCACCGGCCTGCATATCATACTCGTCGTCGTCGCCAGCACGATCGCCATGAACCTGCTGAGCAAGGCGAGGCAGACGGTCGCGCGTGCTTCGAGCACCGGCAGAAAAAAGCCGCCGCGCGCGCCGCATCTGTGGACGATCGTCGTTCCAGCCATCCTCGGCCTCGGCCTTACCTATCTCTCCTTCGGCGCCATAGAAGGCGCGCCGAGCGACCAGTGCCGCACCGATCAAACCGGCCGCGTCGATCTCGATCCGCCCTGCGGGATGCTCTATTCGGCAATGAGCGTCCTGGAGACATTCCGCTACAGCCCGCTGGCCGACTTCAAGGGCCGCAAGGTTTCGGTCGCGCCGGAAGGCTGGGCCGATAAGGACGATCTCGCCGATGACCAGTTCTCGGTCGTCCGCGGCGCCATGCTGACGGGCCGCGATCTGCGCCATATTCACGGCAAGGACGCGTTCCTGGCCAATGCGGAGCTGGAAAGAGCCGATCTGCGCTGGGCCAGGCTCGAGGGCGCCGATCTTCGCAGCGCCAATCTCATATCGGGCAAGCTGTCGCGTGCCGAGCTCAAGGAAAGCAAGCTGCAGTGGGCCAACCTGACCGATGCCGTGCTGACCAGCGCCGATCTGACCTATGCCAGGCTCCGCGGCGCAAAGCTCCTGGGCGCCGACTTCTCCGAAGCCAAGATGCAGAATGCCAGCCTGACCGAAACCAACGGCGGAGAAACGGCGTTCAAATCGGCCAATCTGCAGCAGGCCAATCTCGAGAAGAGCTGGCTGGCCAAATCCAACTTCAACCAGGCAACGCTCAATAAGGCGAAGATGGCGGGCGGCGATTTCAGCGGCTCATCGTTCATCGCCGCGAAACTGAACGAGGCCAATCTCTCGGGCTCCGTCCTGAACGGCGCCGTCTTCTATCCGGCACCGGGCAGCAAGGGTGGTTATGCGGACAAGGTCGAGCTGCGCGACGGCGTTCTCAGAGGGGCCACCGTCTATGATGCGCGCTTCAGCTCGGCCGATCTGAGCGGGGCGGATCTGCGCCGCATCCAGGGCGACCGTGCCGTCTTCTTCAACGCCAATCTGTCGAACGCAACCCTGATCGAGGCGAAGCTCAGATATGGCGCCTTCGCGCGCGCCGATCTCACGGACGCCGACCTGACCGACGCTTTCCTGGTCGAGGCGGATTTCACCGATGCCGCCTTGCCCTCGGCCACGCTCGATGAGGCCGATCTCAGGAAAGCGAATTTCACGGGGGCCGACCTGACGGGCGCTACCCTGAAGGGAGCGGTGCTCAGGGAGGCCGATCTTTCCGGCGCCAATCTCGACAAGGTGGACATCACCGGCGCCGATCTCCTGAACGCGCGCGGACTGACACAAGCGCAGCTCGATCGCGCCTGCGGCATTGCAAAGGCGCTGCCGGACGGCCTGCGCTCGGCGCCCTGTGCCGCGTCAGAGTCGCCATGAGCACCCGGCCCCATTTGCGATTGGCGCGGCTCCTCTGTGCGGGAGCCCTTGTCGTCGGGACGGCGGGCCATGCCGTCGCCGATGCCTGCGACGGCAATGACGTCATGCAGGTCCTCGGCGCAGCGGAGGCAAGCCCAGCCTATGTCCAGTGCAAGATGGACGGTGTGGCTTCCGCCTTTCACGGATCGGCGGGCAGCCTGATCGAAAATCTCGAACTGCTGTATGACTTCTCCGCCGATCCCGCGGCCTCGCAGGATCCGACATTGCCGGACGCCGTGAGCGGCGCGCGCGGCGAACGGGCGCAACTCAAAGACATCCTGTACGCGCTGGACGGCATCGACTGGACCGCCGCAGACTCCGCTGCTTCGGCCGGCGATCAGATATCGCAGGGAACCGAGATCATCAATCGCCTGACCGCGCCTCTCACTCCCATCCAGCCGAGCGCCGTGGCGGCCGCGCACCGGAACTCATTCTGCGAGGTGAAGCTGAACTGGAAACTCGCCAGGCTGTGGTCCGACCGAGCCGTTGCGTGCGTTCCGCCATAGGGCTGAGAGATCGTCGCGCAGTAAAAAAACAGTCGCGCTTCTCTTCAGCCGGGTGAAGAATAGGGGCCGACGGCCGTCGTGAAGCGGACTCAAGGGGCGCGCCCATGCCGAAGACCCACCGGATTGTCATCGCCATCAGTTTCGCCTGTCTTTTCGCCACCGGCAATGTCCATGCCGCCTCGCCGGCGCCGGTCAAGGCCGCGCATGGCATGGTGGTGAGCGCCCAGCACCTCGCCTCCGACATCGGCGTCGAGGTGATGAAGAAGGGCGGCAACGCCGTCGATGCGGCGGTCGCGGTCGGCTATGCGCTGGCCGTCGTCCATCCTTCCGCCGGCAATATCGGCGGCGGCGGCTTCATGACCATCCGTTTCAAGGATGGAACGTCGACCTTCCTCGATTTTCGCGAAAGGGCACCACTCGCCGCGACCAGAGACATGTATCTCGACAAGGAGGGCAACCCGGTCAAGGGGGCGAGCCTCGAGGGCTATCTGGCCGTCGGCGTGCCGGGCTCGGTGGCGGGGCTCGAAATGGCGCGCGAGAAATACGGCACGCTCACGCGCGAAGAACTGCTTGCGCCGGCGATCCGCTTTGCCCGGGGCGGCTTCGTTCTCAGCCAAGGTGATGCCAATTTCCTTGCCGGCGGCGCCAAACGGCTGGCGAAGGACGAGGCGGCCGCGGCAATCTTCCTGAAGGCGGATGGCGCTGCTTACGGCGTCGGCGAAACGCTCGTCCAGTCCGATCTCGCAGCGGCGCTCGAGGCAATATCGGCAAAGGGGCCGGACGCCTTCTACAAGGGAGCGATCGCCGAGGCCATCGTCACGGCGACCCAGGCGAACGGCGGCATCCTGTCGAAGGAGGACTTCGCGCAGTACAAAGTGCGCGAGCTGGCGCCGGTCACCTGCTCCTATCGCGGCTATGACATCGTTTCCTCGCCGCCGCCGTCCTCGGGCGGGCTCATCATCTGCGAGATCCTGAATGTCCTCGAAGGCTATCCGGTCTCCTATCTGGGCTTCGGCTCGGCCGAGACCGTGCATCTGATGGTCGAGGCGATGCGCCATGCCTATGTCGACCGTAATTCAGCGCTGGGCGACCCGGCCTTTGTCGAGAACCCGGTGGCTAAACTCACCGACAAGGCCTATGCGGCCGAAATCCGCGGCCGGATCGACAGATACCGCGCCGGTGTCTCCAAGGACCTCATGCCCAAGGGCATGGGCGAAAGCCAGCAGACGACGCATTATTCGATCATCGACGATGAAGGCAACGCGGTCGCCGTCACCACCACGCTGAACGGCTCCTTCGGCGCCGGCGTCGTGGCGAAAGGCACCGGCATCCTCCTCAACAACGAAATGGACGATTTTACCCAGAAACCCGGCGTGCCCAATCTCTATGGCCTGGTGCAGGGCGAGGCGAATGCGATCGCGCCACTCAAGACGCCGCTCTCTTCGATGAGTCCGACCGTCGTGTCGAAGGACGGCAAGCCGTTCATGGTCATCGGCAGCCCGGGCGGCTCGCGCATCATCACCATCACGCTGGCGGCCATCGTCAATGTGATCGACCACGGCATGGACATCCAGGAGGCGATCGACGCGCCACGGCTGCACCACCAGTGGCTGCCCGACACCGTCTATGTCGAGGCGCATGGCCTGTCGCCCGACACGCTGAAACTGCTCTCAGGCATGGGCCATCGCGTCGAGATGGCGGGGGAGGGCAAGAGCTGGGGGCAGGCGGCCGGCATCCTGGTCGGCGGCGAAAGCACAGGCGAAATCGCGAAAGGCGGCGGCGCCCGCTACAACGGCGCCATCGACAGCCGGGCGCAGGCCGGCAAAGCCGTGGGGTATTAGATCACGATGAGTTCAGATCGAACCAATTCGAACTCATGAACGTGATCTTCAATGTCAGCACAGGACCGGCTATTCTTCGCGGCCGGCATAGGACTGGATCACCGCGAAGACTCCTTGCACCACCTGCGCCATGCGAGGGTAATCGAGCTTGTCATAGGTATCGCCCGCTTCGTGGTAATGCGGGTTGCGGTAAAAGGCCGTGTCGGTGATCATGAGGGCGGGATAGCCTTCGTTCCAGTAAACATGGTGGTCGGAAAGGTCGACGCCCGGTATCGCGACCGTCGTGTTCATCGAGAAGACCTGAAGGCCGCTCGCGCCCATCATGGCCGCTTTCACCTTGCGGCTGTGCGCCCAGTCGCCGTAGCGGCCAATGATGGCAATGAAGCTGGCGGCGTCGGGATAGAGCATTCCCATGCCCGGTATGGGATAGGCCTGACTGCCCGGCGTGTCGCTGAACCAGCCGATCATCTCGAGCGACAGCATCAGCGAAACGTCGCGGCCCGCTTCCCTGAGTGATCGTGCATGCCGGGCGCTGCCCATCGTGTCGTTTCGAAAATGCGGCGGTTCTTCCAGCGTGTAGGCGACAAGCTCGACCGGCCGGCGAGGCGGATGACGGCCGAGAAGCTGTGCCAGCTCGATCAGGCCGGCGACGCCGCTGGCATTGTCGTCGGCGCCCGGTGTCGTCTCGAACGAGTCATAATGGGCGCCGATGACCAGGATCGGCCCGTCCGCTGGACCGAAACGGGCAATCACATTGCGAAATCTCTCGCCCTGAGCGTCGAACCATTGGTCGGCGACAGCCGCCCCCGAGGCGGCGAACTCTTTATGTATGTAGTCGGCGGCGGCTTCCAGATTCGTCAGGTTCTCGATGCTGCGCGGGTGCAAGGTCTCGCTCAGCATCCGCACATGGGCCGCAAGGCGCTCGGGCGATACCGGGGGCGCATCGGTGACGATCGGCCGGACCAGCGGCTGCGTCGTCACTGTGTAAAGTGCGCCCAACACAAGAGCGATGGCGATCACCGACGCGAGGAGAGCCGTTTTCATGCATTGGCAGCAGGAGCATCGAACGCGGCTTTTCTGAGGCCGGTCAAGGCCTCCCGAGCTGTGGTCGGCTTCGGCGTCTGGAACATGGAACGCATCCGCTGCTAGTGTGGTGGTTCAGAAATTCCCTTCAGTATTGCGGTCAGGATTTGCGGGAATTTCCGAACCAAAACCACACTAGAATCTTGGATTTTCTAGTGTCCTTTCGAATCCGAAGTTCGCTCGGAAGGCGCGGCGATATGATGCGAACTTCGGATTCGGGACACTAGGATGCTATAGGCAGGATACCCGAATCCCGTCAGATGTGACCCATGGCTCCCCGGCTGTCCCAGAAACCGCAAAGCGCGCCCGAGGCCCTGCTGCGCGAGGCCGATGTCGCCACGGAGAAATTCGTGGCGGTGGTGCGCATGGTGGTGGCGGTGGCGCTCATGCTGGCGGTCGAGTTCGCCCTGTCGCGCGGGCCTATGCCGGTGGTCGACCTGGTCGAGGCGCGCATCGGTGCGCGGATCGTCATCGGCATCCTGTTCCTCACCGGCGCCGTCACCTATGCGCTCCTCCATTTCGGCGTCTGGTCGCGCTGGATCGCCTATGTCACGGTCACGATCGACATTCTGGTCATCGGCCTGTCGCTCACCGGCGACCTGGTCGAGGCGGGCCTGCCCGGCCGCTTCGCCGCGGCCCTTCCCGCCGCCGTCGCCGCCCTGCTGGTGCTGGCGGTGGGCTCGCTGCGTCTGAGGCCCGCGGTCCAGATCTACAGCCTTCTACTGATGCTCGGGTTGCTGGCGCTCGCCTTCAGCGTCGAGGGCATGACGTCGGGCAACGAGAATGCCAGCGTCGGTCTCACCGTCTACCAGTTCTTCGGACCCTCGGCCAATGCGGCGCGGCTTGCGATGTTTGTGCTGTTCGGCCTCGTCCTCATCGCGGCGACGGCGCGCGGACAATATCTGCTGCGCAGCGGCATCGAGGAGACGGCGCGACGCAGCAACCTGGTGCGCTTCCTGCCGACCGAGCTCGCCCCGCTGCTCGCTTCCGGCAATGTCAGCGAGCTCAAATCGGGCCGCCGCGCCCGGGTGGCGTTGTTGTTCATCGACATCCGCAACTCGGTGACCATGGAAGAGGCGCTCGACCCGGCGCGTCTCGCTTCCGTCATGAGCGCGTTCCGCACCCGGGTGCGCCTGGCGGCCGAGCAGCATCGCGGCATCGTCGACAAGTTCATCGGCGACGGCGCCTTCCTGGTGTTTGGTGTCCCGGAGGCCGGCGCCGATGACGCAAGGCGGGCCATCGCCTGCGCCAAGACCATCCTGACCCTGATCGAGGAATGGAACGAGACGCGCCGCCTCGCCGAGGAAGACGCCATCAAGGTCGGCATCGGCGTGCATGAGGGCGATGCCTTCATCGGCGCCGTCGGCGACGATACCCGGCTCGAATTCACCGTGCTCGGCGATACGGTGAATGTCGCCAACCGTCTCGAGCAGGCGACGAAGATCCACGACATCGCGCTTATCGCCTCGGCCGACACGCTGAAGGAGGCGGGCGAGGATCTGGGGCCATGGCGCGATCTCGGCACCACCGAGCTGCGCGGCAGGCCGCGGCCGGTTCACATATTTGGATTCCCGGCGTAGAGCGCGGGCCGTTCCGGGGGCCGCGCTAGCGCTTCACGGCGGCGGTGCTCTCGCGCAGGACGAGTTCCACCGGCAGGACTTCCGAGGCCGGGTTCGATTCACCCCGGATCATCTGCAACAACCGGGTCGCGGCGACATGGCCCATGCGCTGCGCCGGCACGCGGACCGTCGTCAGCTTCGGGAAGGTGAATTCGGCGAGCGGCAGATCGTCGAAGCCGATGATGGAAATATCGGCCGGGACATCGAAGCCGGAGGCGCGGCATTCGGCCATGGCGCCAACGGCCTGAATATCGTTGGCGGCGAAGACCGCGGTCGGCGGATCGACACCGTCGAGCATGCGGCGCATCGCGGCGCGGCCTTCGATGAACTCGAAATCACGCTCGAAGATCAGCGCCGAATCCGGCGCGATGCCGATCTCGCCAAGCGTGTCCAGGTAAGCCTTGCGGCGTTCCATCGCGCGGTCATTGACCTCGGTGCGGCCGCAGATCAGGCCGATGCGGCGATGACCGAGCTCGATGAGATGGCGCATCGCGATCCGGCTGGCGGCATAGTTGTCGAACGATATGCAAGGAAGGCTGGCGGCGGCGTCCACCCGCCAGGTGACCACGCAGGGAATGCCATGGCGCTCGATCAGGCGATAGATGGCCGGATCGCGCCCGCCGCCGGTCAGGATAAGCCCGTCGACGCGGCGTTCGACCAGATGGCGGATCATGCGGCGTTCCTCATCGGGCGAAAATTCACTGACGCCGAGCAGGACTCCGTAGAAATCCCGCTGGGCGACGCGCTGGATCGCCTGGGTCGAGGCAGCGTAGATCGAGTTCGTGATGGTCGGGATGACGAGTCCGATGGTCATCGAGCGCGCGCCGGCGAGAGCGCCCGCCATGCCGTGCAGGACATAGTCATGACGTTCGATGACCTTGAGCACGGCCGCCCGGCGCTCGGGCCGCACGCGCTCCGGGTTGTTGAGCACGCGCGACACCGTGGCGGTCGAGACGCCGGCTTCCCGGGCGATCTCCTTGATCGTCTTGCGCTCCAATGAAGGAGAGGGCAGCGGGTCCTCCACGCGTGTCTCCTTCACCATAAATGTAATCGCTTACAGTCGTGTGGATTCATTTTGCACAACAGGCGGCGAATCTCGGTCTTGGCAAAAACCCCAATAAAAATCGTATGATAATGCATGGTTAGAAATCCTAAATTGTGGCTTTAGGATAGGTCAAGCCGAAGGAGATTGACAGATGTTTTTTCTTCCCTAAACTTGATTTTTGTAAACGCTTACAAGTTGGGATGCGAATGTCTTATTTCGTCAAGAAAGCCGCAGGCCAGGAACGCGCCGACACCATCGCCCTCGAGCGCACGGTCGCCGAAATGATCGGGCGGATTCGCAGCGAAAGGGACGAAGCGGTCCGCCATTACGCAAAAGCCCTCGACAAATGGGAAAACTCTGAGTTCCGCGTCCCTCCCGACCGGATCCGCAAGGTCGCCAGTGCCTTGCCTGAAAGCTTCAAGGACGACTTCGCCTTCTGCCTGCGCAACATCCAGGAATTCGCACGCCGCCAGCGTGCGTCCCTGGGCGAATTCGTCGCCGAGATCGAGCCCGGTGTCGAACTCGGGCAGAAGCTCATCCCTGTCGCGCAAGTGGGCTGCTACATTCCCGGCGGCAAATATCCGCTCATCTCGGCGGCGGCGATGAGCGTCGGCACGGCGCGGATCGCCGGCGTCGATCATATCATCGGCTGCGCCCCGCCGCGGCCCGGTGAGGAGGGGATGTATCCCCACACGCTCTATGCCTTGTCGGCGTCCGGCGCCGACGAGATCTATTGCATCGGCGGCGTGCAGGCGATGGCCGCCATGGCCTTCGGCTGCGTGGGCATGCGGCCGGTCGACATGATCACCGGTCCCGGCAATGCCTATGTCGCGGAAGCCAAGCGGCAGCTTTTCGGCCTGGTCGGGATCGATCTGCCGGCCGGCCCGACGGAGATCTGCATCCTCGCGGACGACAGAGCGGATCCCGCGCTCGTCGCCACCGATCTCCTGGGACAGGCCGAGCATGGGCCTGACAGCCCCGCCTGGCTGGTCACCACTTCCAGGGCCATGGCCGACGCCGTGGCGAAACAGATCGATATCCAGCTCGCCGATCTCCCGACCCGCGACATCGCCTCGCGCGCATGGCGCGATCATGGCGAGATCGTCGTCGCCGACAGTGCCGAAGAGGCGGCCCAGATCGTCGACCAGTATGCGCCGGAGCATCTCGAGATTCAGACCGGCGCCGACGACTGGTACCTGGCCCGGCTCAAGAACTATGGCAGCGCTTTTGTCGGCGAGGAATCGACCGTCGCCTATGGCGACAAGGGTGTGGGCACCAACCATACGCTGCCGACCGGCCGCGCGGCCCGCTACACCGGCGGTCTGTGGGTCGGGAAGTTCATCAAGACGGTGACCTGGCAGCGGCTGACGCGCAAGGCCAGCCGCGATCTCGCCGGGCCCTTCGAACGCATCTGCGCCGCCGAAGGCATGCTGGCGCATGCGCTGACCTGCAAGCTGCGCGCCGAACGCTATCGGGGAGAGAATGCATGATCTTCTTCTGGGCTGAAACTCCGGACGGATGGGGCATTCCGGGACTTCATGGGCCGTGGGCCGAGGACGAACTCGATGGCTATGTGCAGTCGGGCGTCTATCTGATCCGCGGCCAAGGCGAGAACATCCTCATCGATACCGGCAACTGGACGACCCCCGACTACGACAATGGCATGGGCGAGTTCCTGATCGAAAAGCTCGACCAGGAGAAGAACGATCTCAAATACATCCTGATCACTCACTTCCATTACGACCATACCGGCAATGCCGCGGTGCTGAAGCAGCGCTATGGCGCCCAGATCGTCGCCCATCCCGCCGACAAGCCCATCATCGAAGACCCGATGCTGGTCACCCGGGCCGAGAACCTGAAACGTTTCGGGACGACGCCTGCCGAAGTGCTGGCTGACTTCAACCTGGCGGAAGGCGAAAGCCTCGGCCTCTCCGATCCCGAAATCGTGCGCAGGCACTGGAACCGGCCGGTTGAGGTCGACGTGACGGTGAATGACGGCGACATTCTCGAGGTCGGTGGCCTCAAGCTCGAGATCATGCATCTTCCCGGCCATTGCCCGGGCCAGATCGGCGTGTGGAACAAACATTCGGGCACGCTCTATTCCGCCGACATCATGCATTTCCCGACCCCTCTCGGGCCCTATCCGATCGGCGACGCCAAGGCGCACCGCCATTCCATCGAGCGCTGCATCGCGATCAAGCCACAGCTCATTCTCGAAGGGCACGGTCTTTCGGCCTATTCGGCCGACAGCGCGCTCCGCCGGCTGCTTCATATGCGGCGCCAGCAGGAAGACATCGAATACTGGATCATCCATGTGCTGGCGCGCGCCGGCCGGCCGATGACCATTTCCGAGCTCGTGCCCGAGGTCATGCCGGTGAAGACCGAGCTCGACTATGCCGTGTCGACCGGGATCGGCATGCGGCGTTGCTATGCCGAATGCTGCCTGCAGACGCATCTCGTCTGGCACATCGAGAAAAATAACGCGCTGCGCGTCAACGAGGATGGGCAAGTGAAGTTCACGGTCACCGCGAAAGGCCGGGACTGGGCATCGGAAGTTCACGATGCCCGCAAACGCAACAATTGGAGTTGAACGTTTCAACAGGGAGGAAAGTATGTCGAAGGATATCAAAAAGTCTCGCTTTCCCGATTTCACCGACAAGAAGGTGATCGACCGTCACATGGATGTCTATGGAACGAGCGGCATGTCGCGCCGCGACTTCCTGGCTTTCGCGACCGTGAGCGCGCTTGCCGCAACCTATGCCGGCGCGATCGGCGCGCCAGGCGCGGCGGTCGCTGCAGCCAACGGCAAAATCGCGCATCTGATGATGACGCTGCAACTCGAATATGTCGCCAATGCCGATGCCGGCGCCAAAGGCGCCGCGGCGGCGCTCGGCCTCGAACAGGTGGCAGTCGACGGCCAGCTCGACAGCGAACGCCAGCTCAACCAGTTCGAGCAGCAGGCGACTGCCGGCGTCAATGCGGTGATGCTGCATGCGCCGGGCGGCGGCTCGATCAAGCGCATTGCCGAACTCGCCAATCAGAACAAGATATGGCTCGACAATACCTGGGGAACATTGCCCTGGTACACGCCCTTCGAGGCCGGCGACTACTGGACGCTCTACGCCGTGCCGGAGGAGTTCTCCGCCCATGGCGACGTGACGCGGACCGTGTGCAAGGCGGTGATGGAAGCCTTCGGCGGCGGCGAACTCGTCGGCGTCACCGGCGTCGAAGGCAATTCGACCGACCTCATCCGCTCGCGCGGGCGCGATGCGGCCATCAAGGAGTTCCCCAAGATCACGCTCGCCGGTGAATTGCCCGGCAAATGGAACCGCGAGGACAGCCAGAAGGCGATGGAAGACCTGATCTCGCGCCATCCCAATCTCAAGGGCGTCGTCGCGCAGAACGACGACGTGGCGGATGGCTGCATCGCGGCGCTGAAGGCGGCGGGCCTGCGCCCGGGACAGGATGTCTTCGTTTCCGGCGCCGACGGCACGACAGGCGGTGCCGAGATGATCAAGCAAGGTCTGCTTCTCGCCACCAGCGCCAATGTCCCGCAATATATGGGAGCGTTGCTGACGGCGCGTCTCTATGACGTGATGAACGGATGGCGGCCACGCGCCGCCGAACGCATGATGAGCTGGCGCTCGGTGACGATGACCAAAGACAATGTCGACGTCTATCTCGCACGCTATGTGAACAATGGCGATGTGGCGCCCTTCGACTACAAGCGCCTGTCGAAAGTCGCGCATCCCGACGACTGGGACCCGCAGGCCGAGCTCTTCCCGATGGATATCGATCTCGAATGGGGCGGGATAGCGAAGCCCGAAGGGTGGGACTATCCGGCGGATTACAAGAAATCGCGGGAGAACGGCGAGGCCGAAGCGGTCGCCAAGGAATATGCCGAGCACTACAAGACCCCGATGTTCGGCCCGGCGCCAAAGCTTTGACCCCGAGGAGCAGCGAAGCGAGGCTCGCATGAGCGCGATCCCGGCCAATCACCAGCCCGCGGCACTCAGCGCCAGCGGATTGAGCAAGCGCTATGGCGAAACCCTGGCGCTGAGCAATGTCGATCTCAGGCTCGAAGCCGGGAAGGTCGTCGGGCTGGTTGGTGAAAATGGCGCGGGCAAGTCGACGCTGCTCAACATTCTCTCCGGCATCACCTTGCCCGATGCGGGCGCCGTGGAAATCCAGGGCGCCCCGCAAAGGCTCGAAAGCCATGCGGCGGCGCAGCGCCTGGGCGTGGCGCGGGTGTTCCAGGAGCAGGCGCTCATCGGCAACATCCCGATATTCGAGAACCTGCTGCTCGGCTCGGAAGCGCGCTTCGCGCGGCTCGGCCAGTTCATGCGCCGACGCGACATGATCACGCTGGCGCAGGAAATGACCGACGAGGCCGGGGCCCGGATCGACGTCCGGCGCCTGACCTCGGATCTGAGCTTTTCGCAACGCCAGATCGTCGAGATCATCCGCGCCTGCATCGGCCCGCAGCGCCTTTTCGGCGTCGAGACGCCGATCATCGTCCTCGATGAGCCCACCGCATCGCTGGAGAAGGGCGACGAAAGGCTGTTCTTCGATCTTGTCGACAAGGTGAGGCGGCACAGCGCGGTCCTGTTCGTATCCCACCGCCTGACCGAGATTCTCGGCATCTGCAACGAGATCGTCGTTCTGAAGGACGGGCGCCGCGTCGCCTCGGTGACGCCCGCCGAAGCCGATGAGCGCGATCTGCATCGCCTGATGGTCGGGCGCGAGCGCGATGCCGATTACTACCATGAAGAGGAGCAGCGCGACAAAGACGTCACGCTGCCGGGATTCGCGGCGAGAGCCCTCACGCGGCATGACGCCTATGAAGATGTCGGTTTCGAAATGAGGGCCGGCGAGATCCTGGGCATTGGCGGCCTGCTCGATTCGGGAAAGTCGGAACTGGGCAAGGGCCTCGCCGGAATCGAATGCCCGGAGCAGGGCGAGATCCGCCTTGGCGATGGAGCGTGGACAAGGCCCGAAATCACCAGGCTGATCCCCGCGGGCCTGGGCTATGTGCCGGCGGAGCGGCTGGCCGAGGGAATGATCGCGAGCCAGCCGATCGCCTGGAACATCTCGTCCGCCAGCGGGCGCGATCTCTTTTCGACCGCCTGGGGCATCTGGCGGCACCGTCATGAAGCGACGGTCGGCGCGCACTTCCTGCACAAGCTCCGGATCAAGGCCAGGTCGTCGCAAGCGCCCTGTGTCCGCCTTTCCGGCGGCAATCAGCAGAAGGTCGTTCTGGCGCGCTGGCTGGCGCGCCCCTTGCGCGTCCTGGTGCTCGACAATCCGACGCGCGGCGTCGATGCCGGCGCTAAGGAGGAGATCTATGCGCTGCTGCGGGCTCTGACGGCCCAGAATGTCGCGATCATCCTGATCACCGACGACCTGCTCGAGTTGATCGGCCTGTCGAACCGCATAGCGATCATGCGGCACGGGAAGCTCGCCCGGATCATCGAGGCCCGGGCCGATGCCAAACCCACCGAGCAGATGCTGGTTGCCACGATGCTGGGCGCCGATACGGACGGCCATGCGCCGGCGAGGGCGGCATGAGCGGGCAGGGCGCGCATGACGTCCTTTCCGGCGGCGAGCGGCCGGCCGCCAGGATGGCGCTGAACGGCGTCTGGCTGCCGATCGCGGTCGTGGCCGCGCTCATCATATTCTTCTCGATCGCCAGCGATGCCTTCTTCACCCTGCGCAACATGACCGGAATCCTGGGCCAGGCCAGCACGCTGCTCATCGCCTGTCTCGGCGCCTCCTTCGTGATCCTGATGGGCAGCATAGATCTTTCGGTCGGCGCCATCGTCCTGCTGGTCGGCGCCGTCACCGTCAACGCCCTCAATGCCTTCGGCATGGGCGTCGATGCGCTCGCGGTAAGCCTTGTCGCGGGAGCGCTTCTCGGCCTCGCCAATGGTATGCTCTATGCCTGGGGCCGCATCCCGTCCTTCGTGGTGACGCTCGGCACCTTGTCCGTCTTCACGGGCGCCGCCTGGGAGCTGCTGCAGGGGCGCGCCCTGCGCTTCTCATCACCCGCCTTCGAGCAACTGGCGATCGGCCAGCTCATTCCCTCAGTGCCGAATATAGCGCTTTTCGCCGTCGGCGCTTGGCTCCTGGCGAGCCTCGCCGGCCAGATGACGCGCTTCGGCCGCTATATGTACATCATCGGCGGCGGCGAGGCCGTGGCGCGCAATGTCGGCATTCCGATCAGGCGCTACAAGATCTATGCCTTCGTCATATCGGGCCTGCTCGCCGGACTGGCGGGCGCGCTCGCGGTGGCGCGGCTGGGAGCGGCCGGCCCGACGCTCGGCCAGGAGCTTCTCCTCAACACACTCGCCGCCATCGTCGTCGGGGGAACGTCATTGTCGGGCGGCACGGGCGGCGTCCACCGCACGCTGATCGGCGTCGCCATCATCGCGCTGCTCGACAATGGCCTCAATCTGATGGGCGTCAATCAATACACGCAAATGGTCATCAAGGGCGCGGTCGTCATCACCGCCGTCCTGATCAGCCAGGAGCGCCGGGGGAGCATCGTCATCAAATGACAAGCCAGGTTCAGACAGGGAGGACGACACCATGATGAAGATCCAGACGAGTGGACTGACGCGCCGGGCGCTGATGCGCGGTGCGGCTTCGGGCGTGGCCGCCTATGCGGTGGCGCCGATGCTGGCGAGCCATGCCGGAGCGCAAGCCGGCGATCTCGCCACGATTCACGAAACAGCCGCCGCGGCGGCGAAAAAACTGGCGGAAGGCCGCGCGGTCACGCTCAAGATCCTGCAGCCGTCGGGCTCGCTCGGCAATGTCAAGCCGGTGGCGGACCGGTTCACCGAAGCGACAGGGATCAAGTTCGAATATATCGAAGTGCCCTTGGGCGAGATCAACCAGAAGGTCCTGCTCGAGGCGGTGTCGAAATCCGGCTCGTTCGACATCGCGCTGCCGGCGACCTTCGGCATGCCCGACCTCGCCGAATCCGGCATTCTCGTCAATCTCGACCAGTATGCGCAAAAATATGAGCCGGCCGATTATCAAAAGGACGCGCTCTATACGATCGGCGACTATTACAAGGGCAGCCTCTACGGCTACCAGACCGACGGCGACGCCTATCTCATGTTCTACAACAAGCCGTGGCTGGAGGATGATGCCGAGAAGAAGGGCTTCGCCGACAAGAATGGCTACGAGCTGAAAGTGCCCGATACCTGGCAGGAACTCGACCAGATGCTGGCCTGGTTCCATCGGCCCGACAAGGGCAAGTTCGGCGGCGCCTTGTTCCGCACCCAGTATTTCATCGCCTGGGAGTGGTGGGGACGGTTCCACGCCAAAGGCTTCTATCCATTGGCCGACGATTTGACACCGCAGATCAACAATGACGCCGGCGTCGCGGCACTGGAGGAACTGATCGCCGCCTCGCAATATCTCTATCCGGGTGCCAAGACCAATGGCCTGTTCGAGAATTTCGAGGCTTTCGGCGAAGGCGACAAGTTCGCCAATATCGGCTGGGGCGGAACGCAGAAGTTCCTCAATTCCGACAAGTCCAAGATCAGGGGCAAGCTCGCCTTCGGCGACATGCCGGGCGGCCTCGTCAATGGCGAACTGGTCAAGGTCCCTTATTTCAACTGGGGCTGGAACTATATCGTGTCGAGCGTGTCGCCGGAGCCGGAGATAGCCTATCTCTACACGCTCTTTGCGGCTTCGCCCGCGCTTTCGACCATCGCGGTGCGCGATCCGGCCGGCTATTTCGATCCGACGCGCAACGCCCACTATGAAGATGCGGAGATCAAGAAGACCTACTCGCCGGAATTCCTCGTCGCTCTCAAGGCGTCGATGACGAACGCGATTCCCGACCTCTATCTCAAAGGACAGGGCGAGTATTTCGACGAGCTGCGCGTCAATATCGCCGCCGCCGATGCCGGCAGCAAGACGGCGAAGGCGGCGCTCGACGACTGTGCCGGCGCCTGGGAGCGCATCACAAGGCGCATGGGAGCCCGCAGCCAGGAGGTCCAGTGGCGCTTCCTCAAATCGAACTACCCGGCCGGCATACGCGACAAGCTGAAGTGAGTGACATGACGACGACGAAAGATGCGGCGCCGGACGCGCCGCATCGCGGGGCGGGCGACAGGAGGGGGACCTCCGGGCTCGCCCGGCTGATCCCGTTCAATGTAGCGCTGGTGCTGCCGGCCCAGCTCACCATGATGGCCGTCGTCGTCATTCCAACGCTCATCGTCATATGGCTGTCGCTGACCGACTGGCAGCCGACACAGGCCATTCCCTGGTGGCAGGCCGAGCCGGTATGGTTCTGGAACTACTACGACCTCTGGTACGACGACCGCTTCATCAGCGCCGTGCTGCGCACCCTGGGCGTGGTGGCGGTGAGCATCATCGTCGAACTGGCGCTGGCCCTCGGCCTCGCCCTTCTGTTCCTCGAAGACTGGTGGTGGAAGCGCTTCGCCGTTTCGGTAATCATCCTGCCCATGATGATCATCCCGGTCGATGCCGCCAATGCCTTCTTCATGCTGTTCAACGATCGCGGGCCCATCAATCATCTGGTCTCGATCGTCACCGGC
Organism: uncultured Aestuariivirga sp.; assembly: GCA_964537655.1. GTDB lineage: Bacteria > Pseudomonadota > Alphaproteobacteria > Rhizobiales > Aestuariivirgaceae > Taklimakanibacter. The sequence continues at coordinate 10,250 of CAZICN010000022.1, read as the reverse complement.
GAGCCCTTCACCTTCTCGTGGCTGTCGCACCCGGTCTGGGCGATGCTGCCGATCGTCCTGTGCGAAATCTGGCAATGGACGCCCCTGATGTTCCTGATGGTGCTCACCGGCCTCATCGCCCTGCCGCAGAACCAGATCAAGGCGGCGGTGGCGCTCGGCGCGTCGCCCGCCCGCATATTCAGCCGCATCATGCTGCCGCTGCTCACGCCCGTCATCGGGATTGCCGTGCTGATCCGCGCGATCGAGACCTTCAAGATATTCGATCCTGTCTATATCCTGACCCGCGGCCAGCCCGGCGGCGCCACCGAGACCATCTCGATGTACATGTATAATGGCGCCTTCGTCTATTTCCGCATGGGCTATATCGCGGCGGCGGCGCTCATCGTCCTGGTGCTGGTGACCTCGCTGTGCATCGCGCTGGCCAAGCCGCTCAAGAGGCATGGCTGACATGAGCAAGCAGGTGCTGACAACGGGTCTCAAGCGCTTTGCCGTCATCCTCGGCATGCTGTTCGCCTTCTTCCCGATCTATTGGCTGCTCGCGACGTCGTTCAAGCCCTATGACGAGTGGGCCGCGTGGCCGCCGGTCTGGCTCACCGACCAGCCGACATTGCAGAACTACCGGATCGTCTTCTTCCCGCAGGCGGCGCAGGACTTCGCCGCCACGCAGGCGGGCTCGCTCGACTACAAGGTCTCCGGCAGCGCCTGGAAAGCGTTCCAGGACAGCGCCATCATCTCGACCGTGGCGACCTTCCTGTCGGTCGCCTTCGGGACGCTCGCCGCCTATTCGATCGTGCGCTTCAGGACCGGCGGGGAGAACTACCCGTTCCAGTTCCTCACCGTGCGCATGATGCCGCCGATCGCGGTGGTGGTCCCCGTCGTGGCGCTCTTCGCCGTGCTCAGGCTCGCCGATACCTATCTGGGCATGATCATCGCCTACACCGCCTTCACGCTGCCCTTCTCGATCTGGATGATCCGCTCCTTCATCGAAGATGCCCCGGCCGAGCTCGAAGGGGCGGCCATGGTGCATGGCATGAGCCGGGCGGAAGCTTTCGTTAAAATCACGCTGCCGCTGATCCGCGGCGGCATACTGGCGACGGCGCTGTTCATCTTCATCCTCAACTGGTCGGAATTCCTGTTCGCGCTGGTACTGACCTCCGGCAAGGTGGTGACCGTCACGCTGCAGGTCGCCAACTATGTTTCGGCATCGTCGGGCAAGCTCTATGGCGTGCAGGCGGCAATGGGCGCCATATCGACACTGCCGGTGATCTGCTTCGGCTATCTCATCCAGAAACACCTGGTGCGCGGCCTCACCCTGGGCGCGGTGAAAAGATGAGTCCGCGTCTCGAGCTCAAAGGGCTCGCCAAGAGCTATGGCGGCGTCGAGGCGGTGCGCAGCCTCGATCTGGCGCTGGCGCCGGGAGAGTTCCTGTCGCTCCTGGGCGCCTCGGGCTGCGGCAAGTCGACGACGCTTGCGATGATCGCCGGCTTCGAGAAGCCGAGCGCCGGGACGATCGTCATCGACGGCACGCCAGTCAACGACACGCCGCCCGGCCGCCGCCGGATCGGCATGGTGTTCCAGGACTATGCGGTCTTCAGCCGCCTGACGGTCAGGGCAAACCTGGCTTTCGGGCTCGAGGCGCAAGGCGTCGGCCGTGCCGAGCGCCAGGCCCGCATCGCCGCGATCGCGGGCAAGCTCGACCTCGCGGGCCTGCTCGACCGCCGCGGCGCCGGCCTCAATATGAGCGAGATGCAGCGTGTCGCCATTGCCCGTGTGCTGGTGACGGAACCCCGCCTGCTGCTGCTCGACGAGCCGATGTCCAATCTCGACGCCGCCCTGCGCGCCTCGCTGCGCGGCGAGCTCAAGCAGATCCAGCGCAGCCTGGGCCAGACGGTGCTCTATGTGACGCATGATCAGACCGAGGCGATGGCGATGTCGGACCGGATCGCCGTCATGCGGCAAGGCGTTATCGAACAGATCGGCACGCCGCACGACATCTATCACCGGCCCCGGACACGCTCCGTCGCCGAATTCATCGGCGATCCTCCCATCAACATCCTGCCGTGCGAGGTCACAAGCGGCCCAAGAGAGGCTTCCGTAGCGACGGCACTGCACGAGGCGATCATCCTGCGCCTGCGCCATGCGCCCGAGGGCCGGCATCTGCTCGGCATCCGCCCGCACGACCTCAAGCTGGCGCGCGAGAAGACCGCGGGCGCGGCGCGGACCACCGTGCGGTTCGTCGAGAATCTGGGCGCCGAACATGTCGCCTATGTAGATTACGGCGATTCCGCCGCGGCGGCGATCGTCCGCCCGGGCTTCGCGGCACCCGGAGACCTGGTCTGGGCCAGCGTCAGTGCCGACAAAGTGCATCTGATCCGCGGCGACAATGATCAGATCGTCCAGCCGGAGGCTGCGTGATGAGCTGGCTTGCGATCAACGATGTCGCCAAAAGCTATGCCGGCGGCGTGACGGCCTTGTCCGGTATCGATCTCGGCCTGCGCAAGGGAGAATTCTTCACCATCGTCGGACCGACCAATGCCGGCAAGTCGACGCTTCTCAAGACGATCGCCGGCATCGAGCGGCAGGATCGAGGCGCAATCGCACTCAAGGGCCGCGATCTCGGGGCACTGCAGCCGCGCGAGCGAAAGGTCAGCCTGCTGTTCCAGAATATCGCGCTGTTCCCCGATCGCACCGGCTTCGAGAATATCGCGTTTCCGTTGCGGGTCGCCGGCGCGCCGGAACCTGAAATCGAGGCGCGCGTGCGCAAGGTCGCCGGCCTTCTCAAGGTCGAGCATCTTCTGGGACGACTCCCGCGCACCTTCTCGGGCGGCGAGCAGCAGCGCGTTGCCATCGGACGAGCCATCAGCCATCCGGCCGATCTCCTGATGCTCGATGAGCCCTTGACCAATCTCGATGCGCGCATCCGCATCGCCCTGCGGCTGGAGTTCAGGAAGCTGCACCGCGAGACCGGCCAGACGATCCTCTATGTGACGCACGACCAGATCGAAGCCCTGTCGATGTCCGACCGCATCGGCGTCCTGAACAATGGCCGCTTCGAGCAAATAGGCACGCCCGACGATGTGTATCACCGGCCGGCCAGCGAATTCGTGGCGCGCTTCATCGGTTCGCCGCCCATGAACATCCTGCCGGCGGACCTCAAGGCGAAGAACGGCGCGCTCCATGCCGTGGGGCCGGGGTTCGAGGCGGTCGCCATTGGAGAAAGCCCCGACTTCAAACGCCTGCCGGCGCGTGCTGCCGTCGGCATCAGGCCGGAAGAGATCAAAGCGGCGCCCCGACGAGCGCGCGAGACGCCGCATCCCGGCGAGGTCCTGTGGATAGAGCGCCTGGGCAGCCATCAGATCCTGGATGTGAATCTCGGCGGCGAGCATATCAAGGTCAGGACCGAGGCCGATCATCCGGTGCGGAGCGAAGGTCCGGCATGGTTCGGCTTCACGCTACCCAAGGGCCGTATCCTCGACCAAGATACCAGGCTGTTCATGACAATCGATCGCGACGAAGCAGATCACGCGAAGGAGGAGGAAATCACATGTGTGTGACAGGCGCTTGCGGCAAGCATGGCGGACTTCCCGGAAAGTTCGCCTATGCGAAATTCTCCGAAGACCTGGATCTCGCGCCCAGGCGGCGGCTGGAGGAGGTCATCGCCATGTCGCCCGAGGACATGGCGCGCTCGTCGCTGATGATCATGGGAATCTACAACGAGCTCTTGCGCACGGCAGCGAGTCTCGAAGACGAATCCTATCGCCGGCTCATGACCGAATGCATCACGCGCCCCAAGATCACATTCCTCGAAATGTACCCGGGCGACGATGACCGGCGCAGGTTGTTCAAGGAAATGGTCAGGCTCGGCTTCTTCAATGCGGCGGACGATCCCGACCATGTGTGGCCGCGGGGTCATATGTCGCCGCAGACCTACCTCACGGCGCCGTCGAGCCACAACGACTTCTACAACGCGCATCCGGGCGGTCTCGCCTTGACGGTCGCCTACAATATCCGCATGGCCGATGCCTATACGCAGAATTATCGCCAGGTCTTCGGCGTGCCGATCAACCGCGATGTCTCGGTCGCCAGTCTCCTCGTGCACGAATATCCCAAAGTGTGGCTCTATCAGTGGCAACAGGACGGAACCTGGCTCGAGGAGCCGCGCACCGTCTATGACGATACATGGCATGCGCACTGCATCTATGTGACGGCCGAGCTGATGCATCGCCGCTTCGACAGCCGGATCGTCATGGCGATGGCGGCAGCCCATCAGCTCTCGGCGCTCAACGCCTCGATGGACGGTCGCAAAGTGGTGACGAACTGGGTCGGGCTCGACCGCGTGGCCCACTTCATCAAGGCGGCGGGCGTGCTGGCCAATGTCGATCCAGTCGATTACGGCCTGCTCGAGCGGCAGAATGGAGAGCTGACGTTGGCGCCGCAACCAGCCGAGCAATGGGTCACACATCTCGCCGACATGAACTGGCCCTATACGATGGGGGCGGCCCATCTCTATACCGAGCCGATGCTGCGCCGGTTCGCGGACAGCCGGCTCAAGCTCAAGGAGCGCGATCAGGCCGGAAGGCCCTTCAACCAGCTCAAGAACTATGTGTGGTCGCAACTCAGCCAGATCACTCTCTATGAAATCCTGGTCCGCGAAAGCGAGGATGCCACGTTCCGCACGCTCGACCGGCTGGTCGCCGCATGAAGGACACATCGCCCGGCGCCTCGCCGAGCTTCGAGGAGCAGGCGCTGGCCTTCGGGCGCGACGTCTATTCCGGCCATGGCAAGATCGAGATCCTGCCCAAGGTCGGAGCGGCGACACTCGCCGACATGGCCGTCGCCTATACGCCGGGCGTGGGCCATGTGGTGCGCCGGCTGCTGGCGCATCCCGAAGAACTCAGCCAGCAAACCACCAAAGACAACATGGTGGCGCTGGTCACCGACGGCACGGCGGTTCTGGGCTTCGGCAATGTCGGTCCCCATGCCGGCATGCCGGTGATGGAAGGCAAGGCCGTCATGTTCAAGGCGCTGGCCGGCATCGACTGCATGCCGCTGTGCCTCGATGTGCGAAGCCCGGAGCAGTTCTGCGACGTGGTCGCAGCCCTCGAGCCGAGCTTCGGCGGCATCAATATGGAGGATGTCGCCGCTCCACATTGCTTCCGCATACTGCGGGAGCTGGACGAGCGGCTCTCCATCCCCGTCATCCATGACGATCAATACGGCACCGCGACCGTTGCGCTGGCGGGCATCATCAAGGGGCTCGATCTCACCGGGCGCAGGCCCGCCGATGTCCGCGTCGTGGTCAATGGCGTGGGCGCCGCGGGTTCGGCGACGATCGCCATGCTGGAAGCGCTCGGCGTCGGCGACATCGTGGCGGTCGACCGCGGCGGGATATTGCGGGCAGGGGATCCGCTTGCCCATGAGCACTGGCGGAGCATCGCCGCTCGCACCAATCGCTCGAAACTGACCGGCGGCCTCGCCGATGCGCTCAAGGGGGCCGATATCTTCGTCGGCCTGTCGGTCGGCGGGATCGTCGATGAGACAATGATCCGCTCGATGGCCCGGAACCCGATCGTCTTCGCGCTCGCCAATCCGGAACCCGAGATCGCGCCCGACAGAGCGCGCGCCGCCGGTGCTGCCATCGCGGCGAGCGGGCGTTTCGACTTTCCCAATCACTGCAACAATGTGCTGGCCTTTCCGGGGCTCATGCGCGGTGCCCTCGACAGCAAGGCCCGGTCGGTCTCGATCGGCATGTGCCTCGCGGCGTCGCGCGTGCTGGCCGGCCTCGGCGGGAATGATACCGAGCATATTCTTCCGTCGCCGCTCGATTTCGTCACTCATGCCAGCGTCGCGGAGGCTGCCGCGATGGCGGCGGTTGCGGAAGGACTTGCGCGACGCGCCGTGGAGCCGGGTTCGGTGCACCGGCATACGCTGACCTTGACCAGAAGCGTGGCGGAGCGGCAGACGAGCCTGCCGGCGGTTTAGCTTGTCAGAAGCCTGCCGAGCGGGGGTGCCCAGGTCACCCACACATCGCCCTTGGACGGACCCTCGGCATCACGCCCCGAAATCTGCTGCGAAACGGTGACGGGCCTGGCAAGGGACTCGACGCCAACAAGAAACTGGCGGCGGTCGCCGAGATAGGTCTCGGCGATGATCCTGCCCCTGACGGCGTTGAGCTCCCTGGCCGGCTTGCCGGCGGCGATCGCCAGCTTCTCGGGCCTGACCGCGAGATGGACCTGCATGCCTTTGCTGATTGGCCCCTTCGCCGGCACGACAAAGCGGCCGCAAGCCGTATCGACCGTGACCGAGCCCCGGGCGAGGGAAGCGACCTTGCCGGTGAACAGGTTCATGCTGCCGATGAACTCGGCCACCTCGCGGCAATTCGGATTCTCGTAGAGATCGTCCGAGCGCGCGATCTGCAGTACCTTGCCCGCCGACATGACGGCGATGCGGTCGGACAACGTCAGCGCCTCTTCCTGGTCGTGAGTCACGAAGACGAAGGTGATGCCGACATTGCGCTGCAGCTGGCGCAATTCGAGCTGCATTTCCTCGCGCAGCTTCTTGTCGAGTGCGCCCAGGGGCTCATCGAGGAGCAGCACCTTCGGGCGGCAGACAAGGGCACGGGCGAGCGCCACCCGCTGGCGCTGGCCGCCGGACAGCTGATGGGCGCCGCGCCCGCCATAGTTCGAGAGCTTCACGAGATCGAGAGCTTGGGCGACATTGCCGCGCATCTCATCCTTGCTCATCGCGCGGTTCCTGAGGCCATAACCGACATTCTCCTCGACATTCAGATGCGGGAAGATGGCGTAGCTCTGGAACACCATGTTGGTCGGGCGCCGGTTGGCCGGCACATTGGTCATCGGCTGGCCGTCGATGACGATCTCGCCGCGCGTCGGGTGCTCGAAGCCCGCCAGCATGCGCAAGAGCGTGGTCTTGCCGCAGCCCGAGGGGCCGAGCAGGGAGAAGAACTCGCCGCGCCCGACGCGCAGGGAGACGCCGTCGACGGCCGCCACCGCGCCGAAATACTTGGAGACTTCCCTAATCGCGATGACCTCGCCGTTTTCGGCCATGTCAGACATCTCCCGCAGAGTTGGAGGCCACGCCGCGCCGGCGCAGAAGCTCGGCCAGGATGACGGCGACGGCCGAGACCAGCAAAATGGTGGAGCCGAGCGCCAGCATGCCCGGCAGCTTGTTGGGAAAGCGCAGCTGGCCGAACAGGTAGACCGGCAAGGTCGGTTCGGTGCCCGACAGGAAGAAGGCGAGCACGAACTCGTCGAACGAGGTGACGAAGCAGAGCAGCAGGCTCGAGACGATGCCGGACATCGAGAGCGGCAGGGTTACCCGCACGAACGTCATCCACGCACCTTCGCCGAGATCGCGGGAAGCCTCTTCGAGGCTTTTGTCGAAGCCTTCGAGCCGTGACATCAGCACCGTCATGGCGAAGGGGATGGAAATGAAGACGTGGCTCGCGCCAATGGTCCACAGGCTGAGCTCGACGTCGAGGAAGCGCAGCAGGATGACGAGGAGCGCCACGCCGAAGACGATCGAGGGGATGACAAGCGGCGCCGATATGCCGGCCATCACGGCGGCGCTGCCGGGAAGCCGGTAGCGCGTCAGGGCGATGGCCGCGGGCACGCTGACGGCGGTGGCGATGATGGAGGAGGCGGAGGCTACGATCAGGCTGTTCTTCAGGGCCTTGAGCATGCCGGTATTGGCGGCGAGCTCGGCATAGTGGCGAAGGGTGAAACCCTTGAGCGGGAAGGTCGCGAAAATGCTGTCATTGAAGGAGAACAGGGGTGCGAGCAGGATCGGGCCATAGAGGAGCGCCATGAACAGGCCGGCATAGATGAAGAGGAGGCGCAGCGAACGTCTCATGCCGTCATCCGATCCGCGATCTCAGCCGGTGGAAGCCGATGAGCCAGAGGAAGGCCAGCACGATCAGCCCGATCACCAGCATCATCACGATGGCGACCGCGGCCCCCAGAGGCGCGTTGTTCTGCTTCAGGAACAGCTCCTGGATGAGGTTGCCGATCATGGTGCCGCCGGGCCCTCCGACAAGGGTCGGGGTCACATAGTCGCCAACGGTCGGGATGAAGACGAGAAGAGCGGCGCCGATCGTGCCGGGCGCCGACAGCGGCAGCGTGACCCTGAAGAACCGCCGCCATCTGCTGTCGCCGAGATCGGTCGCGGCCTCGAGCAGCGACCGGTCGATCTTTTCCAGCGACACATAGATGGGAAGAACGGCAAAGGCGACCCAGGCATGGACGAGGGTGATGATGACGGTCAGCGGATTATAGAGCAGGAAGGACAAAGGCTCGCCCAGGACGCCCAGTGACTTGAGGCCCGAATTGATCGCGCCATTGTAGCCGAGCATGATCTTCCAGGCGAAGACCCGCAAAAGATAACTCGTCCAGAAGGGAATGGTGAGAAGGACGAGCCACAACGCCTTGTTGCGCTGAACCCGGAAGGCGAGGAAGTAGGCCATGGGATAGGCCATGGCGATGACCACAAGGGTGATCACCAGCGACATGATCAGCGACTTGATCATCAGGATCGCCGGAACCGGATATTTCAGCGGAAAGGACATGCCCATCCAGGTGACGGGCTCGGACGACGGCTCGATGAGCGCGAAATAATTGGCGAGCGTGAAGGTCCGGTCGATCTCGAAATTCTGCTGGGTCCAGAAACTCAAGGTCACCATGGCGAGAAGCGGAGCGACCAGCATGACGGCCATGATGGCCAATGCGGGCGACAGAAGGCCGTAGCCGATGAGCCAGGCTGGCCGCTGCTTGGGGATGCCGGACAAGGCGGTCTCTATTGCTTGAGCGCCTTGAGATCTCCCCAAACCTTGTTCCATTCGTTCTGCACGTCGTCACTCACCGGGACGAGGAGCGTGCCGTTCTTCACGTGCTCGGCAGGATCGGTAATGCCCATGTCGGTGATCGCCTGCTTGTCGGCGATCTCGAAGGACTTGATGTTCGAATGACCGTAGCCCGAGCCCTCGATCAGGGTCTTGCCGGTCTCGGGCGACAGCCAGGCGTCGATGAAGTCATAGGCGAGGGCCGGATCGGCCTTGCCCGAATTGAGCATGGTCAGGCCGCAGAACCAGGTGAAATAGCCTTCCTTCGGCCTGGCGTAGGCGATCGGCACGCCCTCGCGCTTGAGATTCTTGTAGACGTCGTTCCAGGCATAGGCGGCAACGACCTCGCCCGAGGCCAGCGCCTGCTGCAGCTCGGTCGGATCGTTCCACAGGAAACGCGAGTTCTTCACGACCTTCACGCCCCAGTCCTTGGCCGCGGCGGCAAGCTTGTCGCCGGTCGCCCAGGCGGCCTTTTCATAGGTCTCACCGCCAACCATCATGCCAATGGTGATGGCGATCTCATTGTCGAGCATGCACACCTTGCCGGCATATTTGTCGTCATAGAAGATGCTCCAGCTCTCGTTCTTGGCGAAATCCGCATCGACGAGGTCGGGGCGATAGGCGATGCTGGAATTGCCCCAGTCGGCCGGCGCCATGACGACCTTGCCGTCCATGACGACACCGCCCGCCGTCTGCAAGGCGGGGAAGACGTCCTTCCAGTTCGACAGCTTTGCCGTGTCGATCTCGACAGCGACTTTCGCATTGACGAAACGGTTGACCGAATAATTGCACGGATGCATGACATCCGCCTTGAAGCCGGCGAGCACCTTGGCGAGCGCATCCTCCTCGCCGGTGAAGATCGAGAAGTTCGGCGCGCTGCCATGCTTGTCGACAAAGCTCTTGAAATAGTCAGGGGAGTCATATCCGGCCCATTCGAGACAGGTGAGGACTTCGGCCGCCTGGGAGAGGCGGGGCAGCGTCAAGAGCCCGACACCGAAGGCGCCGGCCTGGCGCAGCATGTCGCGCCGGTTGATCTTCCCCGAAGCCATTCTGTCGATGAACCGGATGCGCTGCATGATGTTTTCTCTCCCTGTTTGTTTGCGACGCCCCCGCCATCATCATCAGCATATGGGACATCGCGCATGCGCGCAAATTCGCCCCCTCCGGGCGATGGATTTGACTTGGCGGCGCGGCTCGCCAATAATCACCGCCCGGTCGAGCAGGCGACCGACGGTCCGCGTGAAGGGTTGAACCCGCCTTCTGCCTCGAATGTCATCCACATCTTCTTTCCAGTGTGGTGGTTCAGAAATTCTCTCCAGTATTGCGGTCAGGATTTGAGAGAATTTCTGAACCAAAACCACACTAGACTCTTGGATTTTCTAGTGTCCTTTCG
>CAZICN010000021.1:25728-28836 GCA_964537655.1 uncultured Aestuariivirga sp. | reverse complement strand
CCGCAGGGCGGGCGGCGTTCTCGGCGGCACGATGCGGCTCGGCGCCTATGACGCGTCCCTGAAGCCCGAGAGCAAGATCGCTCATATCTATGGCGGCACCCGGATATCCGAGCGCCATCGCCACCGTTACGAAGTGAACACGGCCTATCGCGAACGGCTGGAAAAGGCCGGCATGCGGTTCGCCGGCATGTCGCCGGACGGCCTGTTGCCGGAGACCATCGAATATCCGGACCACCCCTGGTTCATCGGCGTGCAGTATCACCCCGAACTCAAGTCGAGACCCTTCGAGCCGCACCCGCTCTTCGCTTCCTTCATCGCCGCCGCCGTCGATCAGAGTCGTCTGGTGTAACGCCGCCGGCAACGGTAAAACCGCGTCATGACCGCGATCGACTTTCGGCTTCGCCATGCTCCGGCCGTCTGCTTCGGCCTTCTTCTGCTCGTTTTGCAGGCCTTCGCCTTCGATCCGGCCATTCTGGGACAGGCCGAACGCGCCGCGGTGTCGCTCCGGCAGGATCTGAGCCGCATCCAGAGCGAGCTGGCGTTGCCGACGCTCACTTCCGATCAGCTCACCGAATTCCGCCGCCAGCTCGACAATATCCGCACCAGCGCCGTGCGTCAGTCCGAAAGCCTGAAGGCGCCGCTTGCCGAGGTCGATCAGCAGCTGAAGAGCATCGGACCAGCGCCGGCCGATGGCAGCACCGAGCCGACGACGATTTCCGATCGCCGCACCGATCTCGAAAAGAGCCTCGCCCGCATCAAGGCGGCGCAAACGCAGCTCGATCTCATCACCGTCGAGACCGATCAGCAGATCGCCCGCACCACGCAGTTGCAGCGCGATCAGTTCCTGAGCCGTCTGTTCGAGCGCACCGGCTCCATCCTGAGCCCGACCCTCTGGTATGATGGGCTTCTGGCCACTGGCCTGTTCTTCAGCCGCTTGTGGCAGCTCCTGGGCAACTGGTGGAGCGAGGCGTCGCGCACCGGCGATCTCATCGTCCTCGTCATCATGCCGTTGTTCCTTGCCGGGCTGCTCTACCTCTATCGCGCCGCCCGGGGCTGGTTCACGCGCCGCTTCGGCGGCACCTTGTTCGTGCGCAAGCCGCCGGACGACGCGGACCGCCTGTGGCGCATCGTGCGCGGCGTGGTCTTCACGGCCGTCGTCGGCACTGCCTTGATCGTCGCCACCTTTCTCGGTTTTCAGCTTGCGGGGATCTTTACGGCGCGCTTCGAACAGCTCTTCTCCGCGCTGGTCGATCTGCTTTACTTCCCGGCGGTGTTGAGCGCGCTGGTCTACCGGCTGGCCGCTCCGGTCAATCCGGCCTATCGGGTGATCAATCTCGACGACAAGGCCGCCGGACGTTTTGCGATCCTCGCCAGCCTTGCCGCCCTCCTGTCGCAGGGCAAGAACTTCTTCACCGAGCTGTCGGGCGTGCTTTATCTGCCGGCGGCCTTCCCGATCGCGCAGGGCGCCTCGATCTCGATTGCCCTCATCGCCATCATCGCCGCGATCCTCATCATCACGCGCAACCAGGAAGGGCTGACGAACGCCGCGCATGGCGGGGAGGTCTATTTCGGCTGGGCCAGGCAGTTCGGCCCGCTGATCTGGCTCCTGCTCGGGGTTTCGCTCATCGCTCTCTGCCTGGGTTATACGGCGCTTGCCGGCTTCATCACCGAGCAGATCGTCGATACCGCCTTCCTGATCGTCGGCCTGCTGCTGATCCATCATCTGTCGGATGCGCTGGTCGTGTCGGGCCTCGACAGCGGCTCGAGCTTCGGCCAGTTCCTGCGCCGCCTGACCGGTCTCGGCGACCGCGGCGTCTCGCGCCTCAGCACGCTGTTCCGCACCTTCATCGATCTGGCCCTGGTCTTCCTCGGTCTGCCGCTGCTGTTCCTGAGTTGGACGGTCACTTGGGTCAGCTTCTCCAGCCTCATCGAGCGCGCCTTCGATACCTTCAAGATCGGCGATATCAGCATCTCGCTGTCCGATATCGCGCTCATTCTCGCCATTCTGGTGATAGGCTTCGTGCTCACCAGGCTGGTGACTCGCTGGCTCAATGCGCGCGTCCTGTCACAGACCCAGGTCGATACCGGCGTACGCGACTCGATCGTGAAGGGCGCCAACTATGCAGGTTATGTCGCCGCCACCGGCTTCGCGCTCTCCGCCGCCGGGCTCGACTTCTCCAATCTCGCCATCATCGCCGGCGCCCTCGGCGTCGGTATCGGTTTCGGCCTGCAGTCGATCGTCAACAATTTCCTCTCCGGCCTCATCCTGCTCGCCGAGCGTCCGGTGCGCGCCGGCGACTGGGTCGACGTCAAGGGGGCTGAGGGCTTGATCAAGCAGATCAATGTGCGCTCGACCGAGATCGAAACCTTCGACAATTGCACCGTGATCGTGCCGAATTCGCTGCTCATCACCGAATCGGTCAGGAACTGGACGCATCGCGACACGATCGGGCGCTTCGTGGTGACGGTGACCGCCGCCCTGAGCGCCGACCCGGTCAAGGTAAAGGACATCATCCTCAAGGCGGCCAAGGACCATGCCCTGGTGCTCTATCATCCAGAGCCCACCGTGGTGCTGAGGGACTTCGGCACGCAGGGTTATATCTTCGATCTCAAGGCCTTTGTCGGCGACATCATGAGCGGCGGCGTGGTGGCGAGCGACATCCGCTTCGCGATCCTCGCGGCCTTCAAGGAGAACGGCATCGAGCTCCCGACATTGGTGCGCGACGTGCCGGTCGGCGAGGCACAGCCTCCGGTGGCGCCGGTCAAGGCGGTGAAACCCAGCAAGTCATGAAGGGCATCGATCATCTCGTGCTCTGTGGGCGCGATCATCAGGCGATGCGCAACGTCTATGCCGCATTGGGCTTCACGCTGACGCCCGAGGCACGGCATCCTTTCGGCACCGGCAACAGCCTCATCCAGCTCGAAGGCTGCTTTCTCGAATTGCTGAGTGTCTTCGAGCCCGGGAATATCCCCCAACCCGCCGCGGGGCAATTCTCCTTCGCCGCCTTCAATCGCGATTTCCTCGCCATGCGGGAGGGGATGTCGATGCTCGTCCTTGATTCGACCGACGCGCGCGCCGATGTGGCGGCTTTCCGCGCCGCGGGCCTC